>JBPOIS010000097.1:0-9406 GCA_052034295.1 Pseudomonadota bacterium | reverse complement strand
GTAATTGATCAGATGGCTGAGGCGCTCGCCGTGAATGGCCCGTCCCGCGACCTCCGGGGCCGCCAGAACTTGTAGCTTGCCCGGCGTGAACGGGTCCCGGGTTTTCTGGCGCTTGTCCTGCGGCAGCTCACCGGACAGCATGCCCACTGCCAGCCCGTCGGCTTTCAGTTTGTCAAAAATGCGCCGCACCTGATCACGCCGGTTGGCAAACACCATGACTTTCTCGACTTCTGGACGGGCCAGCACGGATTTGAGCAGGCGCAGCTTGTTCTGCTGGCTGACCAGATAAATGTGCTGCTCGACCTGCGCACTGGTGGATTTTTCGGGCTCGACTTCGACCGTCACCGGATCCTGCAGCCACTGTCGGGCCAGATTGAGCACATCAAAGCTGAATGTGGCTGAAAACAGCAGCGTCTGCCGGTCGGTCTTGGGGGGCGCCTTGCGGATGATGCGCTTGACCGAGGGAATGAAGCCCATGTCCAGCAGCCGGTCAGCCTCATCAATCACCAGAAACTCCAGCCGGTCCAGCCAGATTTCCTGCTGTTCCATAAAGTCGATCAACCGGCCCGGCGTGGCCACCAGAATGTCCACAAACCCACGGTCCAGCTGCTTGCGCTGCTGGTCATAGTCCACCCCACCGACCAGCGCCACGGTGCGCAGTCCGCACCCCTGGGTCAGGCCCAGCGCGTCGCTTTCGATCTGCAGGGCCAGCTCGCGGGTCGGCGCCAGCACCAGTGCTCGCGGCTCGCCGCGATAGCGGGTGTCGCCCACCGGATGGTTGAGCAGGTCATTGATCACACTGATCAGGAATGCGGCCGTCTTGCCGGTGCCGGTCTGGGCCCGGCCAATCGCATCATGGCCACCCAGGGTGTACTTCAGGACCCTGGACTGGATCGGCGTCAGGGTGACAAAACCCAGTGCATCAATGGCAGCCTGCAAGGCCGGATGCAGTTTTAAAGCAGAAAAACCTGATTGCACGCACTTGTCCCACGTTCAGGCCCACGTTGCGCCACAGGACTGCCCAGGGCAGTGTGGGTGCAGGGGCATGTTCCTGGCCGGGCTTTCTGTGGCCCTGTACAGCACCCCGTCCGGGGCACTCCGGCTGCAAAAATCCGGCTCAAAAAAAAACCGCACTGGCCCATCAGAACGCGGCGCAGTACGGCAGACAGCAAAAAAACCACGCCCGGAGGGCATGGCTTTTTCGTCGATGGACACCCATGCGGCATCCACCCGACCCATCATTAATCCAGTGTTACCACGTCTTCGGCCTGAAAACCTTTCTGACCCTTGGCAACAGTGAACTCGACGCGCTGGCCATCCCGCAGGGTGCGGTGTCCGTCGCCCTTGATGGCACGGAAATGGACGAACACATCATCGCCACCGTTACGCTGGATGAAACCAAAGCCCTTGGTATCGTTGAACCACTTGACGATACCCTGTTCACGAGCGGTCATCTTTTCTTTCCTTTCTAGCAATGAAAAACAAGGACATCCCGGCTAGGAAACGGCAAAGACAACACCACGTGCTCAGTTAACAGGCCAACGTCGTAGTCATTCTGTTGAAGCTTCATGTCCGGCTAAAATCCCTCGATGTGACCTTACTTCTATTTTGCATTGCAAACGACAGGCCACGGTTCGAGCTTAGCACGCCGGTGCCAAACTGCAACCTTCTTTGCAAATTTTCTTTCCGTATCGCGGTGTTTTTTTGTAAAGTCGCTGCAATCCATTCGCCGTAGACAGACTGGAGTGGCCGTACGGCACCAGGCCATGGCCACCCCATGTGGCAGGCATCTGCGTTCAATCATGTGTACTTCCACTGGCCCTGCATTTTTGCTGCAATCTGGTCATTTTCCGGCTTTTAGTCACCTGTTCGCCGCTGATTTGCTGCAAAATTCGCATTGCGGTTTTGCTGTTTTTTGCTTATCTTGCTGCGTACTCGGACTGAATCCTCCAGTTCCTACGGCCATCTTGCAGGTTTCAGCCGCCTGCCGGGCAGGCTCCGGACTGTTCTGGACAGCCGCCTCTGGGCAATCAGGTGCTACTCATGGCCACAGTTTTAGTCGTGCATGGTCCCAACCTCAATTTGCTGGGCAGCCGCGAACCCGCCACCTATGGACGGGTCACCCTGGACGACATCAATGCGCAGCTGGCCCTGCAGGCCAGCCAAAATGGCATCCGCCTGCAGGCGTTCCAGAGCAATCACGAAGGGGCGCTGGTCGATCGCATCCAGGCCGCTGCCCAGGATGGTACGGATTTCATCATCATCAATCCCGCAGCCTACACCCACACCTCGGTGGCCCTGCGTGATGCGCTGCTGGCCGTGGCCATTCCGTTTATCGAAGTACACCTGTCCAACGTGTACGCCCGTGAGCCCTTCCGCCACAAGTCGTTTTTTTCGGATCGCGCGGTGGGGGTGATCTGCGGGCTGGGTGCGGCAGGCTACGGGTATGCCCTGCAACACGCCTGCAGCCAGCTGCAGCCTTCCCGTTCACCCGATTTGGCCAGCAGGAGTTGAGCCGGCATGGACATCCGCAAGATCAAAAAACTGATTGAACTGATGATTGAATCCGACCTGCAGGCGCTGGAAGTCAAGGAGGGCGATCAGTCCATTTCCCTGACCCGGCGCCTGCCGGAACAGCCGATCCTGGCCGCCACCCCGGCAGCTCCGGTGCCCAATGTGCGCAGTGCCCGTGGGGCCCTCGAAGTGGCGCCGATGGTGGGGGTATTCTATGCTGCGCCCAGCCCCGGCGAACCGCCTTATGTGCGCGTGGGCCAGACGGTGTCTGCCGGTGAGACCCTGGGCATCATCGAAGCCATGAAAATCATGAATCCGATCGAAGCCACCCACAGCGGTGTCATTGATGAAATTCTGGTCAAAAATGGCGACGTGGTGCAGTTTGGACAGCCGCTGTTCCGCTTCCGTGATTAACCGCCGGAGCCGCCCATGCTCAAGAAGGTGCTGATTGCCAACCGCGGGGAGATTGCCCTGCGCATCACCCGCGCCTGCCGGACCCTCGGCATCAAGACCGTCGGGGTCTATTCACTGGCGGACCACAACCTGATGCACCTGCGCTTCGTCGATGAGGCCGTGTGCATCGGTGCCAACGCCTCCGCCGACAGTTACCTGAATATTTCCGCCATTCTCACTGCGGCCACCCTGACCCAGTCGGATGCCATCCATCCCGGCTATGGTTTTTTGTCTGAAAACGCCGAATTTGCCGAAGCAGTCGAAAACGCGGGGTTTATTTTTATCGGTCCGCGGCCTGAGCACATCCGCCTGATGGGCAACAAAGTCTCGGCCATCCACGCCATGCAGAAATCCGGCGTGCCCACCGTGCCGGGCTCCAGCCGCGCCGTCACCACGGCCACTGCGGTGGCAGAGTCCAGGCAGATCGGTTTTCCGCTGATCATCAAGGCCGCAGCGGGCGGTGGCGGACGTGGCATGCGCATTGTCGAGCGTTTTGACAACCTGCTGGAGGCCGTACAGAGTGCCCAGCGCGATGCCGAAATGTGGTTTGGCGATGACACGGTGTATATGGAGCGCTACCTGCAGCGTCCGCGCCATGTCGAAGTGCAGGTGCTCGGGGATGGTGCCGGCAAGGCCATTCACCTGTATGACCGCGATTGTTCGCTGCAGCGCCGTCACCAGAAGGTGGTCGAAGAGGCTCCGGCCTGCAATGTCGATGAAAGCGCCCGCGCCGCGATCCTGCAGGCCTGTGTGCAGGCCTGTGAACAGATCCAGTACCGGGGGGCGGGCACGTTTGAGTTTCTCTATGAAGACGGCCAGTATTATTTCATTGAAATGAACACCCGCGTGCAGGTCGAGCACCCCGTGACCGAATGCGTGACCGGCATCGACATCATCGAGCAGCAGCTGCGCATTGCAGCAGGCCTGGGCCTGAATCTGGAGCAGTCGGACGTTGAAGTGCGTGGCCATGCCATCGAGTGCCGCATCAATGCCGAGGACCCCCTGACGTTCATGCCCTCCCCTGGCACCATCAACCGCTACCATCCAGCGGGGGGCGCTGGCATCCGCATGGACTCCCACGTATACGCTGGCTACGCCATTCCCCCGTACTATGATTCGCTGATCGGCAAGCTGATCGCCCACGCCGCCGACCGCCGCACCGCCATGGCCCGGCTGCGTCAGGCGCTGGATGAAACCGTGATCGAAGGGGTCAAAACCAACATCAGCCTGCACCGCCAGCTGATTCTGGAGGACCCGGCGTTCATGGACTGCCCGATGGACATCCACCATCTGGAAAAAACCCTGCTGGCCCGCCGGCCCCAGCCCGCCGAGCGCTCAACCGCAGCCAGCACCTGACCCGCACTGGCTCAGGGCAGGATGCGCCGCAGGGTCATTAGGCACTGTGAACCGTCTGCCCCGCCGCAAAAGCGGATCTGCCGGCCATCCGCCTGCCATTGCACATACTGGCGCTGCGCCTGATTGCTCTGGTCCACCTGCTGTCCGGAGCAATCCATTTCATTGTTTTCATAACGGATGTTCAGGGTCAGCATTGGCAGGCCCTCCTCACCGGCATCGGGCAGGTCGAGGGTGTAATTGCCCCGCGACCACTCGGCCCCACTCTGGATCAGAAAATTGCCGGTTTCATCAAAATTGTAATACTCGCCGCAGCGCATTTCCGGGGTCTGATACACCCAGAGCCCGGCAATCAGGGGCCGGCTCACCACACTGACCTGTCCGTCGCGCGGCCCGACTGGAGCCGCCATCACCAGCCCACTCCAGCCCAGCATCCACACGCTGATCCACCTGACCGCCCTACGCATCTGCACTTCCTTTTTACACCCAATCATGAAACCGCCCCGGCACTGGGGTCCCAGCCCGGTCAGGACGATTGTGCCGACCGGCCCTCAGCCTGTCCACCCTGCACGACGGGCACCCAGTACACCCAGGCCGTGCCCAGCAAGGCCACCAGCGCCGCCAGCCCAAAAATCGCCGGACCGCCCAGCCTGTCCCAGCCCTGCCCTGCCAGCCAGGACCCACCGGCCACCCCCAGCCCCCAGACCATGCTGAACAGCCCTTGTGCCCGCCCCTGTCGCCCGGGACCAAACGCCTGTGACAGCCGCTGCATCGCCAGCACCTGAAACAGGGCAAAACTGAAGGCATGCAACAACTGCACCAGTGCCTGCAGCAGTGGCCATTCCGGCCACAGTCCCACCGCCGCCCAGCGCAGACTGGTCAGGCCCAGACACAGCGCCAGCAGCACGCGCTCATCCAGATGCGCCAGCCAGAAACGCGAGCGCTGAAACATCAGCATCTCGGCCAGCACCCCCAGCGTCCACAGCAGACCCACCGTGCCGGTGGCATAGCCATAGCCTGCCAGATAATTGGAGTAAAAACTGTAAAAGGGCGCATGCGACAGCAGCAGCAGCCCTTCCAGCACAAAAAAACGCCACACTGCCGGATGCCGCAGCACCGGCCAGACTGAAGGCGTGTGGTGAGGTCCGGTCGGCCGCTGCACCTCCGGCACAGCACAGGCGGCCCACAGCCCCAGCGCGGCCAGCACGGCCATCACCGCAGGCAGGCTGTGCAGTCCGGCCCAGTCAAACCAGCCCCCCAGCCCGGCCACCGCCACGATGAACCCCAGTGAACCCCACTGGCGGATCACCCCGTAGCGGGCCCGGTCGTGCTGCAGGTACACCAGCGTCACCGCCTCAAACTGGGCCAGAATCGCATTCTGAAAAAAACTGTAGCCCAGCAGGATCAGCACCAGCAGGGCAAACGGCACTGCCTGCGCCTGCATCAGCGCCAGCAACCCCAGCCACACCACCAGCTCGGCCAGCACGCCCAGCCGCACCCAGCGCATGCGCCGGCCACTGCGGTCGGCCAGCCAGCCCCACACCCCCGGCGCCACCAGCCGGGTCAGCACCGTCACGGTGGCCAGCGTACCAATCTGCGCCTTGCTGTAGCCCTGATGCTCCAGATACAGGCTCCAGTACGGCATGAACGCACCGATCAGGGTAAAATAGGCGAAATAAAAAGATGACAGGCGGACAGAAAGGGTGCAGGGGCTATTCAACAGAAGTCTTCCCGGCAAAACGCATCCGGTATTGCGCGTACAGAACACTGTGCTTCAGGTGCTCATGCCGGGGTTGCTGGGCATGACACCCGACGCACAGGACCGCCAGGTTCTGGGGTGAGTTGTCATGCTTTAGGCCATTGCGATGGTGTACATGCAAGAATTTGCGATGCTCCTGCGCCGACAGGTTGATGCCGCACTGCACACACACCCATCTGGCATGGGCCCGCAACTGTTGGCTCAGGGCAGCCCACGCCTCCGGATAGAGGTTGGCCGGTTGCATGGAAGCCTCCTTCAATGCATCGACCTGCAACGAGCGGGGGTAAACCCGAAAAAAACCAGCCAGCTCAAAACCAGCCACCAATTGGTCTTTTTGGGTCCGCGACAGCGATGGATGATACCCTTGCCACTCCAGCAGCGTCAGGCAATTGCGGCACACCGAGAGCTGTTTCACTTCCGTCCTGACGATCTGATTGTTTTCAATATAGTTGACGGTGAACCAGCCTGTGTCGGTCTGCACAGCCACGTAACGGGCAATCCGGTGCTGGGCGCGCATCTCCTGCAACGTGGAACAGTTGGCCACATGAAAACGGGGCTCAAAACTGTACACATCACACAGGTAAAAGATCACCCGCTCATTTTTGACCAGCAGCGTGCCATCCTCCGCCACGTTCACCTGCTGGAGGCTCACCGGCAAACCATCCGGGCCGGTCAGGCGCACCTTGTCGGCATGGCCCATTTCCAGCGGACTCAGGGGCTCACTGGCATCGGCGGGCAACCCCATGGCCAGCCTGAGCCGGATGAACCTTGGGTCGGCACTAAAATCTGGCAGATTAATCGCCATGCTGGATGGACCTGACGATTTCATCCATTTTCTGCTCCGCGTTGGTGCGCACCCGAAATTCCACCCGCTGCGAAGCCACAGCATCTTCCTTTCCCTGCTCATCCAGGATCAGGTGCGAGGAAGACAGGCCATTGGCAGTCAGGTGGGCTCGCAGCCAGGCGGGATCCTGCAACTGGCTCAGGCTCAGCACATGCTGCAACACACTGCGGGTCCGGGCCTGAGACAGCTCCATATTGAAAAAATAGGCCTGGGCCTCTGGCACGCCTTCATGCCAATGGCTGGAGGTGTGCCCTTCGATGCGGATTTCTTCAATCGCGTCACGGTAGGGTGCGCTGCGCAGCACCCGCAGATATCGGGGAAAAAAGTCATCCAGAATCTGGATGAACTGTGGCTTCAGTCTGGACTGCCCCGTGTCAAACAGGACGTCGGGGGCCTTGAAACGGATCACCAGATGGGCTGCATCGCACTCGGCGTCCCAGCCCTTGAGGTCGTTGCGAAATTCCTGACACAGGGTCTGGCCCAGGGCAGTTTTTTCCTGTCCATAACGCTCAGCGGCCTGGTTGATTTTCAGCATATACAGCACCGCGATGAGCATGAACATCATCATCAGCCCGGTCATCAGGTCTGCCAGGGGAATCCAGTGGGTTTCCGTGACGACTTTCTTGCTGGTCCTGAGCATGTCAGCCATTCCTGCGGGTGACCTGTGAAATGCGCTGCAGGGCCTCGGCCAACTGGTCATAGTCCGTGGTGAATTTGCTGGTCAGGGCAGCCAGGGTCCGGGCCAGGCTGTTGATGGAATCGCCCACCACTTTTTCGACGCTGGCATTGAATTCATTGTGCTGGCGAACATTTTTGGCCAGCATCTCATCGCTTTGCTGGCTGATTTTTTCCATCATCCGGCTGGTCTGCTCCTGATGGCTCTGGAGGGTCTGCATCATGTGTGCGGTCAGTCCAGCCACCCGCTCTTCCAGATGGGGCAACCCTTCGGCGCTCTGGCTGACCAGCCGGGAAAACTCGGCCAGCATGTGCTGGAGCTGATTTTTCTGGGTGTGCAGGCCATCCAGTAGGGTCTGCAGCCCCGCCGCCACCTGCACAAACCCTTCGGCATCCTGCAGCAACTGGCTGTAGCGCTGTGCCGCCAGCTGCATGCTGTCAGCAGTCTGCGACTGTTGCTGGACCAATTGCTCAATGCTGCTCCGGTACTGGGCTTGCCAATCCAGCAGTTGCTGGACAGCCTGGCTCAGGTGCCTGAAATTGTCGCCGAATTGCTCGGTGATTTTGTCATTGAAGTTGTGGATGACTTCCCTGAGGGCTTCAATCAGGGTTTTGGACGACATTTCACTGAGTTTTTCCAGTGCAGCCGTCTGGGCGGCAGCCAATTGATCAAGCCTGCTGTTGCTGTCCTGCCGCAGTTCAGACAACTGTAAAAACAACTGCTCGCCCTGTGCCTTGCTGAAAGTCTGCTGATTCAGGGCCTGTTCCAGCATCGCGGACTGATGGGCTGCCAGCTGTTCCAGCCGGGTGTTGCTGTCTTGGCGCAGTTCAGACAGCTGTAAAAACAACTGCTCGCCCTGTGCCTTGCTGAAAGCCTGCTGATTCAGGGCCTGTTCCAGCATCGCGGATTGATGGGCTGCCAGCTGTTCCAGCCTGCTGTTACTGTCCTGCCGCAGTTCAGACAGCTGCAAAAACAACTGTTCGCCCTGTACCTTGCTGAAAGCCTGCTGATTCAGGGCCTGCAAGACAGGCAGGATCTGCTCCCCGAGCGTCCTGTGCACCCGGTCCATCCGGTCATTGTGCTCCAGGCGACTCTGCATCAGTGCAGCCAACAGGGGTTCCGGGTTTTTTTCACGCAAGAGGGCGGAAATGTCCTGAAGCTCCCGCAGCATCGCTGCCACGGCATCCAGCTCCTGCGCATCCTGTACCGATTCGGGGGTACCCGACACCAGCTGGCGCAGTTTCAGCGACAGCGCACCACCCACACCAACGACCGAGGCCCAGAAAGCCGTCTTGAGTCCAGCCAGCAGGGCCGGCACGCTGGATTGAATATTGGCCGTGTCAAAATGCAGCAGGCCGAGGGCGATGCCCAGAAAGGTGGCAAAAATCCCCGTAGTGGTCAGGATGGTGGGTCCGGAATCCACTGCCGTTGCGTTGAAACGAATGTGAAAATAAACCACCATAACGCCAATGGCGAGCACGCCCAAGCTTGCTTCTGTTGTCAGACCCAGCATCATCTTTTATCCGCCCGGCGAAGGGCTTTTCCTGTTCATCAAGCTTCACAAAAACGGCCCGTGTGGGCGGCGCGATCCACGTTGCATTGTGCATGGCCAGAGGAAAGCGTTGACGCTGCCCAGCCCCAGGATTGCCACGGTCCCGAAACACCCGCCTCCGGTTGCCCTCAATGCGACTCTGCCTTGCGCAGCGCCTCCAGAAAGCGGACGTTGGCTTTTTCCACATCCGGGTGGCGCATCAGCTCCTGCATGGCCTGCATGCCCAGCGCTTCAAACGCCCGTGCTGTGGATTCG
>JBPOIS010000169.1:0-7029 GCA_052034295.1 Pseudomonadota bacterium | reverse complement strand
TCTTTTTTGCCCAGCGGTACGCCATTGCTGCGCAGGATGTTGTAAGCCGTGGTGGCGTGGAAATACAGGTTGGGCAGCACCCAGCGGATCAGGTAATCCTGTCCGTTGAAGGCCATCGACAGGCCATTGGGAAACGCCAGCTGGATGTCGCGGGTGGTGGCGTCGGTGAACTGTTCCGGTTTCAGCGTGTCGAGAAAATCCAGGGTTTTTTGCAGGCGATCCCTGAGCTCAGCGAGGGTCTGCTCGTCGTCGGGGAAGCGGGGCGATTCCACGCCGGCCAGTCGGGCCGCGCCCCCTTTGACCACATCGGAGGCGATCTGGATTTGTTTGGCCAGCGGGTGCATGTCGATGATCAGCCGCGCCCGTGCGAAGTGGTCGGCGCTGAAGTGTTTGTCGTGAGCGTATTGTTCTGCCTTGTCCAGGCAGTGGCTGAGCTGGCCCAGCATGTTGCGGGCCGCAGGAATCAACAGGTCATACACCGACAGGGACATGAAACACCTCGACAGGATGAAAAACAGGCCAACCAGCCATCGGCCCGGCAGCCACTGCAGGCCAGTGGTCCGGGGCGCGAAGCCCTGCGGCTGATCTTGCGGGAGTGAGCGGGGTTTTGCAACCTGCGCCAACACCTGCCGTGCGAGGCTGTGCCAGCCGGGGGGAAAGAGGGTGTAAGCTTGCTGGGTCAGGGGGGCATGCGTGAGCCGCTGTTTTTGCGGCCCTGCCCACCTCAGTCCGGACACGCTGACCGAGGAGACGCGCAACGGCACGGTGGCGTACTATCGGGTGCATGTGCGGATTGAGGGGCGGGAATTCAAGGGGCACCACAGCCAGAACATGGTGGTGCGGCCGGGGATGACGGCGGTGGTGGACATCAAGGCGCTGGATCGGACGGTGCTGTCGTATCTGACCAAGCCGATCACCAAGACGCTGCATGAGTCGCTGGGGGAGCGATAAGACGTGATTTCCAATGACCTGTCTAGATCACTGAAAGGGTAAAAATATGCGATTCTTAAATGACTCGGCCAAGCCCATAAATCTAGGTTTGACGGAGGTCTTGATCAACCCTTCTGATGTGCAAAAAACCATCTGCCATAAATTGGTGGACACGATACAGAGGCTTTATTGATTTGTTTTTTTGATTAGCATTACGGAGTGATAAATGGATTTTTTGTTAAAAAGACTTGGTGCATTTCGCTCAGCCCATCCTGCGTTATATCGTTGGATTAAACGATTTTTGATAACGCTTTTATTGCTCGATTTTGTGTCATGGTGGAATGGCTTTGGGCATTTGTTTCAGTCAACAAAATCGGTCTGCCCTGGCTACTACGTGGGGGATTTAGGTGGCATGTTGGTTAAGGTGCCAGTGCATGCAGTGGATGTGACAGAGCGTGACGATGAGCGCAAACCGCTGATTGGAAAAATGATGGGTCCAAGTCCGATGATCACGTGGAAGACAAAATTTTCAGGGTTGCGGATTGATGTGAATCCAGATACTGGAGAAATCTTTATGAAGCAAAAAACTTTCGATTCGCCGCCGAATAATTTCAAGGAAAATGATCAATGGGTTAGTGTCGGCATGGCTGCGGGTCAGTATTATACAGGGGAGGGGTCTGTCGAGAATGAAAAATTATGGCTGCCTATTCAGGGTAACGGCTATGGAAAAGCTGTTAAATTTAACTCGGATATCCCTGGCCTTCAGGCGTATCAGATATGGGTAAAAGAGGGTTATGATAATGAATATAAATATAGACTGGGGTTATACCGATCGACGGATATTTATTTTTTAAAGGACGGCAGGGGTTTGCCTGCCACTTATATTCGGTGTGGGACGGGAAGAAACCCTAGATGTGATCATAAAATCAACATGTACCCTGAAGCTAAAATACAGATTAATATGAATTATAGCCGCAATTTGTTGCCGAAATGGCGGCAGATTGAAGAGGTCTCCAAACAGGCGGTCAGGAGCCTGCGTATTTATGATGTGTCTCAGTGCAAGTAATTGCGCGATTGATTATTGTAAAGCCTTAATGCGAATTTTTTGGAGTGACCCCGGATGTCAATCAACAATCCAATTTCTGTTGCCGAGCTGAAGGATTTTTGGATTAAAGTAAAGAGAGGTTGTCTTTTTATATCGCGATAATCTCTTTTGTAAAAAACTCTTGTTTTTTAAGGTGGTGGATAGTATTCAAATAAAAAGCATTCAAATCCTGAATGGTTGTCTTGCATTTTTTGGGGGGTGCTGGTCAAAAACCGCTTGTCTTTGCCGCACAGCGCCCCAAAATACCGCCTGTTTCTTTGCTGTGTTGAGAGCCTCTCCTTGGCCGATCTGCCCACCGTCCCTGCCGCCCCTGCTGAATCGCCATCCGTTCCCGAAGCAGCGCCGGATCTGCCCCCCGCAGCGGTCCCGACCCTGCCTGCCGATGCGCCGGTCATGGCCCGCGACCTGCACCCACTGCGGCTGCTGCGCCAGCAGAAGCTCGGCAACAGCGAAAAATACCGCGACCGGCTGCTCCGTTCCCAGACTGAAGTGGCCCAGCGGGCCGCCCGCGTGCCCACCATCCGCCTGAATGCCGACCTGCCGGTCTCACAGGCCGCCGACCGCCTGCGGCAGGCCATCGGCGACCATCAGGTGATCATCGTCGCAGGCGAGACCGGTTCCGGCAAGACCACCCAGTTGCCACAGATTGCCCTGCAGGCCGGTCGCGGCATCACCGGCCTGATTGGCCACACCCAGCCCCGGCGGCTGGCGGCACGCAGTGTGGCGCAGCGCATCGCCGAGGAGCTGGGCGAGCCGCTGGGGCAGACGGTGGGGTTCAAGGTACGCTTCAATGAAACCGGCGACCACAACGCGCTGATCCGGCTGATGACCGACGGGATTTTGCTGGCCGAACTGGCCCAGGACCGTTTCCTGAGCCGCTATGACACCCTGATCATCGACGAGGCCCACGAGCGCAGCCTGAACATTGATTTCATCCTGGGCTACCTGCGTCGCCTGCTGCCCAAGCGACAGGATCTGAAAGTCATCGTCACTTCGGCCACGCTGGATGTGCAGCGCTTCAGCCGCTATTTCAATGATGCGCCGGTGTTTGAGGTCGAAGGGCGCAGCTTTCCGGTTGAGGTGCGCTATCGACCTTTGGCCACTGACCTGCCAGCGGGTGAATTCGTCCACGGCAGTGATGATGATGCCTTTGATGATTTTGAGGAAAACCTGCCGCGTGCCGTGGTGCGGGCGGTGGAAGAGTGTTACGAGGATGCGCAGCAAAAAGGCCATCCCGAACAGGCCGATATCCTGATTTTTGCCAGCACCGAACAGGAAATCCGTGAGCTGCAGGAGACGCTGGAAAAACACGGCCCGCGCCACACCGAAGTGCTGCCGCTGTATGCGCGGCTGGCCCTGGCCGAACAGCAAAAAATCTTTCACCCCAGCGGACGCGGGCGGCGCATCATCCTCGCCACCAACGTCGCCGAAACCGCGCTGACCGTGCCCAACATCCGCTATGTGATCGATCCGGGCTTTGCGCGGATCTCCCGCTACAACTACCGCTCGCGGGTGCAGCGCCTGCCGATCGAAGCCATCAGCCAGGCCGCTGCCAACCAGCGCAAGGGCCGCTGTGGCCGGATTGCGCCGGGGCTGTGCATCCGCCTGTACAGCGAAGCCGATTTTCTGGCCCGGCCAGCGTTCACCGAGCCGGAGATCCGCCGCACCAACCTGGCCTCGGTGATCCTGCAAATGGAAAACCTGCGGCTGGGTGAGGTGGAGTCGTTTGATTTCATCGACCCGCCCGATTACCGGCTGGTGAATGATGGCCGCAAGCTGCTCACCGAGCTGGGCGCGCTGGGCGAAGGCCAACCCGGCCTGACCCGCACCGGGCAGATGATGGCCCGGCTGCCGATCGACCCCCGGCTGGCGCGCATGCTGATCGGGGGCGCGCATTTTGGAGTGTTGCGCGAGGTGCTGGTGATTGTCAGTGCCCTGTCGGTGCAGGACGTGCGCGAGCGCCCGGCCGACAAACAGACCCAGGCCGACCAGAAACACGCGCTGTTCCGCGAGCCGGACTCGGATTTTCTGTTTTTTCTCAAGCTGTGGCAGCACATGGAAGCCGAAAGACTTTCGGAAACCCAGCGCCGCAGCTTTGCCAAATCACACTACCTGAGCTGGCTGCGCCTGCGCGAATGGCGGCACACCCACCGGCAACTGGCCGAGATGTGTCAGGACCTCAAGCTGTCGCTCAGCGACCAGCCCGCGACCTATGAAAACCTGCACCGGGCGCTGTTGACCGGACTGCTGTCGTTTGTGGCACAAAAAACCGACGTCAAGGGCGAATATCTGGCGGTGCGCCAGCAAAAGGCCCGGGTGTTTCCCGCCAGCGTGCTGCACAAAAAAACCGCAGACTGGCTGATGGCCTTTGAGATCGTCGAAACCACCCAGGTGTGGCTGCGCACCCTGGCCAGAATCGAGCCGGAATGGATCGTCAGTGCTGCGCGGGACTTGCTGAAAATCCATTATTTTGAGCCGCACTGGTCAAAAAAAACCGGCAGCGTGAATGCCTTTGCCCAGGTCAGCCTGTTTGGACTGGTGATTTATCATAAACAGCCGGTCAGCCACTATGAAAAAATCGACCCGGCGGCGGCGCGGCGGATTTTCATCCAGGAAGCGCTGGTGCCCCGGCTGGATGAACTGGCCGAACTGAATGACCAGCCGCGCTGGGAGGACCACACTGAGCTGGAGCACCTGCGGCCCGGACAGGCGATCAAGCGCCATCAGGGCAAGGCACAGGTGGACAGCCCGTTTGCGCTGGGGGTGAATGCGCCCTTTCTGAGCCACAATCAGGCACAGATTCAGGCCATCCAGCGCATTGAAGACAAGTTGCGCCGCCGTGACCTGCTGGTGGATGAGGCGCAGATTTTTGACTGGTATGACGCCCGGCTGCCGGCCGACGTGGCCACCCGCAAGCGCTTCGAGGACTGGCGCAGTGAGGTGGAAAAACAGCAGCCGGACTTTTTGCACATCCCTGAGGCCGACCTGTTGCGTGACCCGTCGGTGCTGGCACAGGGCGAGCAGGCGGCTTACCCCGAGCGCTGGCAGCTGGGGCGGCTGGAGCTGCCGACCCGCTACCGTTTTGACCCCAATGACGAGCGCGACGGTGCCACCGTGACCGTGCCGGTGCAGGCGCTGGCCCAGCTCGATGGCCAGCAGCTGGCCTGGGGCGTTCCCGGCTGGCGCGCGGCGCTGGTGGAGGCCCTGCTGAAAAGCCTGCCCAAGGAACAGCGCAAAAAACTGGTGCCGATCCCCGACACGGCGGCGCGGCTGATCCCGCTGCTGGACCCCGCCAAACCACAGGGCCTGCTGGCGCAACTGGTGGCGCAACTGTCGCGGCATGGCATCCGGGCGCAGGATTTTGACCTGTCGCAACTGCCGGGCTATCTGCGGCCCACGGTTGAGGTGATTGACCAGAAAAAACGTGTGCTGGCGCAGGGGCGTGATCTGGACGAGCTACAGGCGCGCTGCCGGGTTCAGGCCACCGCGCCGGTGCGGCAGGTGAAGGGCGAACAAAACAGCTTTCCGGCGGCCTTTGTGTTTGAAGAGCGCCGCAGCGTGGCCGGGCTCACGGTCAGCCAGTATCAGGCGCTGGTACCGGTGCCATCGCTGGAGGGCGGGGTGGTGCAGCAGGGCTTTGGCGATGAGGCCACCGCCCGCGACCAGCATCGGCTGGGGGTGCTGCGCCTGCTGGAGCAGCAACTGGGCGATCTGGCCCGTCAACTCAAAAAACAACTGCCCAAGCCGCTGATCCTGACCTTTGCGCCGCTGGGGGACCGGGCCCAGCTGGAGCGGATGCTGATCACCGCCACGCTGGACGCCACTTTTTTGGCCCAGCCGGACGACCTGCCGCTGACGGCTGCCGCGTTTGCGGCGCTGTGGCAGGCACGCAAGGGGCAGTTCCTCAGCGAGGGCCAGACCGTGCTGCGCGACCTGACCGAGATTTTCACCCAGTGGCAACAGATCCGCAGCCGCCTGCTGATGCTGGATGAAAAGGTCTTTAAAACCCCGATCCACGACATGGAGGACCAGCTCGATGGGTTGCATCTGGGCGATTTTGTGTTCAGCATCGACGTGCAGCACTGGCGGGAGTATCCGCGCTACCTGAAGGCACTGAACCAGCGGCTGGAGCGCCTGCCCAACAACCTCAGCCGCGATCTGGCGGCGATCCGCCAGCTCGACCCGTGGATGGCAAAACTCCAGGGCCGTGAACTGGAGCCGCGACTGGCCCAGGTGCGCTGGGCCCTGGAGGAGTGGCGCATCGGCCTGTTTGCCCAGCCGATGAAAACCCGCTATCCGGTCTCGGACAAGCGGCTGGCGCAGTGGTGGGCGGAGCAGGAATAAAGAAATCCCATGCGCTTGATGACTGGCTGATGTGCTCAAGGGATTACACACAAATGGCCGGTGATTTTCCGGACGTTGAGGGGTTTGTTGACTTTTGTTAGACTGCCATCAGCCCCGCCGGATTTTTTTACATGAACATTTTAAAAATGCCTGATTGGCAAAAACTGCTGAAATGGCTGCTTGCTGGGGGGTGGTGCTGGCTGGTGTTGTTTGGAGAAAAAATTGGCACGAAGTTTCTGTGTGGAAGCGCAGGGATTATTTTGCTGCTGGCCGCAGTTAATGCCGTGTTGGGGCTGGTGCTATTTTTAAGGGCGACGTGGACGGATAAGAAATCGCAAAGCAGCCCATCATAAACCCTGACCGGCCCGCCCTTTAGCCGCTGATATATTCCTGCAACTGCTCGATCATTTTTTGCCGGTGTTCGATCATGGCTTCGACCAGATCACCAATCGACAGCATCCCGACCAGCGTACCATCCTGATCCACCACAGGCAGGTGACGGATGTGCTTGTCGGTCATCAGCGACAGGCAATGCGGAATGCTCAAGTGGGGCTCGGCGGTGGTCATCTGGCTGCTGGCTGCGCTGGCCAGTCTGGTCTCGGCAGAAGCGGGCATGGTGATTTTTATGTTGGGTGTCGGCGCGATGGGTT
>JBPOIS010000086.1:0-3737 GCA_052034295.1 Pseudomonadota bacterium | reverse complement strand
ACCGCTGCCGGATCTTTGGCCAGCCGACGCGCCCCCGGGTGTGCGGCAGTCTGCAGCCCAGTGCAGAGATGTGTGGCGGGTCGGCGCAGCAGGCCCTGCGCTGGCTGACCGCGCTGGAGCGCTGTACTGGGCCGTGAGTCTGAAAAACTGAGGTATTGTTGGCCAGGTCAAATGTTTTGGCTGTGCTCATGGGTTCCTGTCGCCATGGTCGTGATTCAGCCAATGTTTTTTCATTGATTTTTTTAGACCCCCCGTGCTGCCGAGGCCGCGACACAACCGTTCAGCATAGGCAAAAAAATGCCTTCGGCTCTATCCCCTGTTTTGGGGTTGTCAGCGCCCATGATTGGCAGTATGGTGAAAAATCACCCAAAGTCATTTGGGATCCAGAACACCACAGGAATGGGCACCATGAAACAAAACAAAACCCCGCTGACCCTGGCCCTCACCCTGGCCGCCGTGGCCCTGAGTGGCTGTGGGGGCAGTAGCTCCTCCAGCAACAGCAACTCGACCCCGCAGAACCAGACCCTGAGTGGCACGGCAGCCACCGGCCTGGCCATGGCCGGCGGACAGGTGACTGTGGTGAACGCCGCAGGCAAAACCGCCAGTGCCACGGTCAATGCCAATGGCACCTACAGCGTCACCGTGCAAAAAGGCGCGCCCTACCTGCTCAAGGTCACCGGCACCGGCAGCCAGTCGGGCACCACGGAATTTTCCTTTGCCACCGATGCCAGCGCCGCCAACACCAACATCACCCCGCTGACCTCGGTCGCCCTGTTCAATGCCGCAGGACAGAAAAACCTGGTGGAAGTGTACAACCAGTGGGCCAGCAGCAAGCCGGTCACCGAAACCCAGGTGATTGAATCGGCCAAAAAAGTCGTCGCCAACCTGCGCACCCAGCTGGCGGCACAGGGCATGACCGAAGCACAGATCAATGCCCTGAACATTTTTAACCAGAAATTCACCCCGGCCACGGCCACCACCCCGACCACCGACAAACTGGACCTGTTCCTGGACCAGTTCAACTTCAATGTCACCTGTGGCGCGATGGCCTGCACCGGCAGCTATCAGTATGGCACCAACACGCTGAGCTGGAATGCCAATATCTCCACCTCGGGCATCACCTTCAACTGGGGCGGCACGGGCACCGGCGGCACAGGGGGCACCGGCAACTACAACCTGAAAGTCACCACCACCGCAGCCGGGCAGACCCTGCCCAGCGTGACGGTCAACAACATCCCCAAACCCACCACCGAAGCCGAGTTCTGCGGCGGTGCCAATCTGGCCAACGCCAGTCTCCCTGCGGGCTACACCCTCAACAGCTGCAGCTTCAGCGGCAACACCGGCACGATTGCCGCCACGGTGTCCGCGAATGGCTTCAGCGTGAGCTACTCGGTCAAATACGAGTACACCGTGGCCTGATCACCGGGCGAAAAAAACGGGCCTGTGGGCCCGTTTTTTCATTTACCCCATGAACCGCGCCCGCTGCACCGCCAGCGCCCAGCGTGCCATGCGCTCCTCGCGCTTTTCGGCACTGCAGTTCGGTTCGAAGCGGCGCTCCAGCTGCCACAGGCCGCACAGCTCATCCATCGAGCGGTAGCAGCCTGCACCCAGCCCCGCCATCAGCGCTGCCCCCAGCGCAGTGGTTTCGCGCACCCTGGGCCGCAGCACCGGCACGCCGAGCAGATCAGCCTGGAACTGCATCAGCATGTCATTGCCACTGGCCCCGCCATCCACGCGCAGCTCGGTGAGCGGCACCGGGGCATCCTGCTGCATGGCCGTCAGCACATCAGCCACCTGAAAGGCAATCGACTCCAGTGCCGCCCGGGCAATGTGTGCCCGCGTGGTGCCCCGGGTCATGCCGGTGAGCATACCGCGGGCGTCATTGTCCCAGTAGGGTGCCCCCAGCCCGGTGAAGGCAGGCACCAGCGTCACGCCCTCGGTGCTTTTCACCTGATTGGCCAGGGCCTCGACCTCGGCGCTGGACTGGATCAGGCCCAGTCCGTCGCGCAGCCACTGCACGATGGCCCCGGCCATGAACACCGAGCCTTCCAGCGCATAATGCAGCGGTTCACCCTGGCGCTGCCAGCCGATGGTGGTGAGCAGCTGATGCTGGCTGTGCTGCAGCGTGGTGCCGGTGTTCATCAGCATGAAGCAGCCGGTGCCGTAGGTGTTTTTGGCCATGCCGGCCCGGAAGCAGCCCTGACCAAACAGCGCCGCCTGCTGATCGCCCAGCGCGGCACTGATCTGGATGCGCCGTCCCAGCAGGCCATCGGCGGTTTCACCCAGCACTGAGCCGGAGGCCACCACCTCGGGCAGCAGCGCCGCCGGAATGCCAAAACGTGCCAGCAGTTCGGCATCCCACTGGCCGCTGTGGATGTTGAGCAGCAGCGTGCGGGAGGCATTGGACACGTCGATCACATGGCGCTCACCCCGGGTCAGGTTCCACACCAGCCAGCTGTCCACGGTGCCAAAGGCCAGCTCGCCGCGCTCGGCCCGTGCCCGCGCCCCCTCGACCTGATCGAGCAGCCACACCAGCTTGCTGGCCGAAAAATACGGATTCAGCAGCAGGCCGGTCCGCGCTTTGACCAGCGCTTCCAGCCCTTCGGCCTTGCGGGCCTCGCACCAGTCGGCGGTGCGGCGGTCCTGCCAGACGATGGCCGGGGCGATCGGCTGTCCGGTGGCGCGGTCCCAGACGATGGTGGTTTCCCGCTGGTTGGTCAGGCCGATCGCGGCAATGTCCTGTGCCAGCAGCCCGGCACGGCTGATCGCCTCCTGCGCGACCCCGATCTGGGTGTTCCACAGCTCCAGCGCATCCTGCTCCACCCAGGCCGGGCGGGGCGTGCCGAGGTGAATTTCCCGCTGGGCGGTGGCCACAGGCTGGCCCTTCAGGTCAAACACGATTGCGCGGCTGGAGGTGGTGCCCTGATCCAGAGCCAGCAGATAGTCCATGTGGTGCTCCCCAAAAAAATTGTGCATCCGGCACTTGAAACCCCATGCCTTGGCCGCCATTGTATCCCCAGGGACCATGCAACAGGGTGCCGCGCGTGCTGCAAGCTTGTGAGTTTTGTCACAGCGCATCAAAACCCTGTTATACTGGCCTTCTTCAACGGGGGTGTTCTGGATTCGACGCCGGTAACAAAACCTGTCGATGCATGCCGAGAGCGCATGATCTCTCGTAAATCAATCGTGTATTAAACTAGTCGCAAACGACGAAACCTACGCTCTGGCAGCCTAAGGGCTGACTTGCCCCCCGATCGATTGTCTGTGGTTGATCGGGCCGCACGAAGCGAACGCACACAGAACCGTCCCGGATCGCGCCGCGAGGTCAGGGATCAAATCCAGCGGATCGCCCCCTGCACCCTGTTGGTCGGGTCGCTGGGGGTTAAAGCAATAGACCTAAACTAAGCATGTAGAGTCGTGGGCGTAGTGCTGGCGGACGCGGGTTCAATTCCCGCCACCTCCACCAATTTGTTAAAACCACATGCCGCCACATGGCTGCATATGGGACCAAAAGGCTTGAACCGTAAGGGTTTGAGCCTTTTTTTATGCCTGTACATGGCCACTTATGCACCCGTACAGCAGCGGTTTTTTTGTATCATGTGGTGTATCATGGCAGATTCATTGAACTGGCATGATACAAACATGAAGCGCGAAGAAATCAAAAAACGCCCCCTGTCCGATGCCACACTGTCCGCCCTTGAACCCACCGGCAAGCTATACCGGGAAAAGGACAGCCA
>JBPOIS010000157.1:0-12634 GCA_052034295.1 Pseudomonadota bacterium | reverse complement strand
TGTTCATAGCACTCGTCCTGATACTGGGTCTTGCGCACCATGCGGTGGTGGGTCCAGTGGCTGTTCATGCTGCTGGGGCTGGGGCTGAACCGGGGCTGGCCCTTGCGCGGGGTGCCGTGCAGCACATATTTGTGCGCCACCCATTCGAAGGCATTGGCAAACAGGATACCGGCCACAAATCCTTTGATCATGTTGTTTGACCTCGTGTGCGGAGAACTGGATTGATCTGGATCATGACAAAAAAACTTGTACATGGCTTGACCAATTTGCATACTCGATTGACCAATCACGACAGGCCGGCCCCATGTCCCGATCCCCGCGTGACGCCAGCCCGCTGACCGGCAGTGTGCCCACCGTGCTGGCTGGTCTGCTGCACGACTATTGCCGCCAGCAGGAACTGGTGTGTCCGCTGCCTGACTACCTGCCGCATGAACGCCTGCCGTTGCAGGACTGGAAAAACGCCCTGGACCAGCTGGCCATCCAGCAGCCCAGACCTGCGCTGGGGCTGGCGCTGGCGGCTTCGGTGCAACCGGCCCATGTCGGCATTCTGGCCTATCTGGGCCTGTCCTGTGCCACACTGGCCGAGGCTCTGGAGCAATTGCGCCGCTACCACCGGCTGGCCTATGACGGCAGCAGCCTGAGTATTGTGCAGGCTGCGGAACAGGTGCAGGTGTGCTGGGGAGACGATGCCGGGCTGCCCGGACAGCTGGTGGATGAAACCGCCATCGGCCTGTTTGTGACGCTGGTCCGCCGTCTGGTGGCCCCGGCTGCGCTGCCACTGCTCCAGGTCAGCTTCATCAACCCTGCCCCTGCAGACCTGTCGCCGTATGTGGTTTTTTTTGGCTGCACGGTGTGCTTTGGCCAGCCACAGACGCAGGTGGTGCTGGCCGCTGCGGGGCTGGCCCTGCCGCTGCGTCAGCCCGATCCGGCGCTGCAACGCATTCTGGACCAGCAGGCGCAGCTGCTGCTGGCCCAGTTGCCGCCGCACACCGACCCACTGTTGCAGGCACTGCAACAGGCATTGCTGCAGCAATTGGGTCTGGGCACACCCCGACTCGAGGATGTGGCAGCGGCGCTCGGCTACTCTGCACGTGGCCTGCAGCGGCAGCTGCAGCAGCGCGGCCGCTCGTTTGGGCAGGTGCTCGATGACGTGCGGCTGATGCTGGCCCGGCATTATCTGGCCCAGCCGGCACTGGCACTGGCCGAAATCGCCCTGCTGCTGGGCTATTCTGAACAAAGCGCCTTTCAGCGCGCGTTCCGGCAATGGACCGGACAGACCCCACTGGCGTGGCGGCGCCAGCCGCAGCGTCGCTAACCCCAAAGCAAAGCGTCAAAGGCACTGCCTTTGCTCTTCACAGCTTTCGCCCCTGCACACCATCCACGACGGGGAAAAGTCCCCGCAATGGTCCGAGCCCGCTCAGCCAGCGAAATCCGCTTTTGCTTTTGACAGATGTTCAGCTCCAAACCGAACCCCATTACCGGGGGAGGTCCCCGCAACGGTCCGAGCCAGCTCAGCTCCCGCAAAAAGCCCAGCCGCCGCGCCAACCCGACAGCAGAAGAGCGCCCGGCTGCCCGCGAGTTTTGCGGGGACGGATGGTTTTGCCTACTTTTGCCGAAACAAAAGTAGGTCGCCGAAGGCCAAACCCGGCATCCTGAACAAAAAGGCTTCGACTTCGCTCAGCCCACGCAAGGCTGTTCCCCGAGTGCAGTCGAAGGGCCGACTTCGACGCCGCTCAGCCTGCACCCATGAATGTTTTGATGATCGCAGGAGGATACACACCTGCCTCAACGCCATAAAAAAACGGCCCGCAGGCCGTCTTTCTGGGGATCAATGGATCACTCCACCGTCACCGACTTGGCCAGATTGCGCGGCTGGTCCACATCCGTCCCCCGCTGCACCGCCACATGGTAGGACAGCAACTGCACCGGCACACTGTAGACGATCGGCGCCAGCAGACCATCCACAGCCGGGACACCGACCACATGCACGCGATCACTGGCACTGACCCCGGCCAGCTCATCGGCAAACACAAACAGCTCCCCGCCACGGGCCTGCACTTCCTGCATGTTCGATTTCAGTTTGTCCAGCCACTCGTCGCGCGGCGCCAGGATCACAATCGGCATGTCCTGATCCACCAGCGCCAGCGGACCGTGCTTCAGCTCGCCTGCAGCGTAGCCTTCAGCATGGATGTAGCTGATTTCCTTAAGCTTCAGTGCACCTTCCAGCGCAATCGGGAATTCGATGCCCCGACCGAGAAACAGCGCGTGGTTTTTTTCCACGAACAGGGCAGAGAGTTTTTCGATGGCGCTGTCCTGCCCCAGCGCAGCATTCAGGGCCTGCGGCAGGTTCCACAGCCCGGCAATGATCTGCTGCTGCTGTGCGGCACTCAGGCGCTGCTGCACGTCGCCCAGCTTCAGCACCAGCAGCATCAGCGCGGCCAGCTGGGTGGTGAAGGCCTTGGTCGAGGCCACGCCGATTTCCGGTCCCGCCTGGGTGAGCAGGTGCAGTTGGGTTTCGCGCACCAGCGAGGAGGTGGGCACATTGCACAGCGCCAGCGAGGCAAAGCCGGGGATGTTCTGGCGCTGGATGTCGCGCAGGGCCGCCAGCGTGTCGGCGGTTTCACCGGACTGGGAAATGCACACCATCAGGGTGTGGTCCATCACCACTGGGTTGCGGTAGCGGTATTCGCTGGCAATCTCGACCTGACAGGGCAGGCGCAGCAGGCTTTCCAGCCAGTAGTTGGCCACCATGCCGGCATGGTAGCTGGTGCCACAGGCAATGATCTGTACATGCTGCACCCCGGCCAGCAGCGACTCGCCCTGGGCCAGAAAGTCCGCCTTCAGGCGGTTGCTGTCCAGACCGATGGTGAGGGTGCGGGCGATGGCGTCCGGCTGCTCATAGATTTCCTTGAGCATGTAGTGCTTGTAGCCGCCCTTGTCGGCGTTGACCAGATTCACATCCAGTTCGTGCACTTCGTGCTGGACCGGCTGGCCATCGGCAAACACCTCGACGCGGTCGCGGGTGAGCCGGGCCATTTCGTTTTCGCCCAGATAAATGAAGCGGTGGGTGACCGGCAGCAGGGCCAGCTGGTCGGAGCCGATGAAGTTTTCACCGATGCCCAGCCCGATCACCAGCGGCGAACCGGCACGCACGGCGATCAGTTCGTTGTCGTTGTCGGCGTGGACGATGCCCAGCGCATAGGCCCCATGCAGCAGCGGCTGGATGCTGCGCACTGCGCCCATCAGGTCCGCTGTGGTCTGCAGGGCACGGTTGACCAGGTGGGCGACCACTTCAGTGTCGGTCTGCGAGGTGAACACATAGCCTTCGGCCTGCAGTTCGGCCTTCAGCTCGGCATAGTTTTCGATGATGCCGTTGTGAACCACGGCCACCTTGCCGGACAGGTGCGGGTGGGCGTTGTCGGTGGTGGGCTTGCCGTGGGTGGCCCAGCGGGTGTGGGCAATGCCCAGATGACCCACGGGGCGGGTGGCATTGACCGCTTCTTCGAGGCGGGCCACCTTGCCGGTTTCACGTTCACGGTGGATCTGTCCACCATGCACCAGAGCCAGACCGGCGGAGTCATAGCCCCGGTATTCGAGTTTTTTCAGTCCTTCAATCAGGACCGGGGCCAGATTGCGCTCTGCAACGCCACCGACAATTCCACACATGTTGTTGCTCTCACTTCTTGTTGGTTTTCACCGGCCGGGTGTAATGACCGAGGTTCAGTTGGCGTGCGCGACCCACGGCCAGTTCCCCGGCGGGCACGGGCTTGGTGATCACCGAGCCAGCGCCGGTGGTGACGCCGTCGTGCAGATGCACCGGGGCCACCAGCGAGCTGTTGGAGCCGACGAACACCCGGTCATCAATCGTGGTCTGATGCTTGTTGGCACCATCGTAGTTGCAGGTGATGGTCCCTGCGCCAATATTACAGTCCCGGCCAATCACCGCATCCCCCAGATAGGTGAGGTGACCAGCCTTGCTGCCCGCACCGATGCGGGTGTTTTTGGTTTCGACAAAATTACCCACGTGCACATCATCGCCCAGCTCAGTGCCGGTGCGCAGGCGTGCATACGGGCCAACGCTGGCGTTTTCGCCCACCGTGGATTCGTCCAGATAGCTGAACGGACGGATTTTGGTTCCGGCCCCGATGCGGCAGCTGCGCAGGATGCTGTGTGCACCGATGACCACGCCATCGCCGAGCACACAGTCCCCCTCAATGATCACATTCACGTCAATGCGCACGTCCTGCCCCACCTGCAGGGTGCCACGCAGGTCAAAACGGTCCGGGTCCATCAGGTGCACGCCCTGACGCATCAGCTGCTCGACCTGGTGGCGCTGGTAGCGGCGCTCCAGTGCGGCCAGCTGCAGGCGGTCATTGACGCCTTCAACCTCAAAATCCTGCGCCGGTTCGATGCTGCCGATCGCAATCGATTCGGCCGCACACAGGCCCACCAGATCGGTCAGGTAATATTCGCCCTGGGCGTTCTGGTTGCTGATCCTTGGCAGCAGGCGATGCAGCAGCGCGTTGTCCACACAGTAGATACCGGTGTTGACTTCGCGGATGCGTTTCTGGGCCTCGTCGGCATCCTTTTGCTCGACAATGCCGACGATGCGCCCCTGCTCGCGCACGATACGACCATAGCCGGTCGGGTCATCCAGATGCAGGGTGATCATGGCCAGCCCCGATGCCGCGGCCTGTTGCAGGCGGCGCAGGCTGTCGGCACTGATCAGCGGCACATCGCCGTAGAGGATCAGGGTCTGGCCAGTGGCCGGCAGCACCGGCAGGGCCATCTGCACGGCATGGCCGGTGCCGAGCTGTTCGGCCTGCTCCACCCAGTCAATCGACTGACCGGCAAAGGCCGCCTGCACGGCGTCGCCGCCATGGCCATAAATCACGATGGTCCGTGCGGCCTGCAATGCGGCTGCACGCGCCAGCACATGCCCCAGCAGGGGCTGCCCGGCCAGGGGTTGCAACACCTTGGGCCACCGGGACTTCATCCGGGTGCCCTTGCCAGCGGCCAAAATCACTACGCTCAAACCACTCATGCAGCCCCATGCCTCATGTTGTCGTTGTTACTGCACCAGCCCCCACGGGGCTGCTCTGCCAAAAACCAGCCAAAACCACACCACCAGGCCAGCAAAAATCCCTGCCAAAATATCATCCAGCATGATGCCCAGTCCGCCATCGACCTGCCGGTCCAGCCAGCCAATCGGAAAGGGCTTCCAGATGTCGAACAATCTAAAGCTCAAAAAGGCGACTACAATATCGGCCAGCCCTGCAAAATGCCATGCAGCCTGCGTATCCAGACTGCACCAGAACTGCACAATTGGCCACAGCGCCAGCGACTGGCCGCAGAATTCATCCCAGACAATCCGGCCATCGTCATGCACGCCCATCAGCCGGGCCGTGTGACCACACACCCAGATGCCCAGTACGGACATCGCCAGCATCACCAGCAGGCTGAACACCGGCCCCAGCAGCAGCCACAGCGGCATCAGCAGCAGCACCGCCAATGAACCCGCCGTGCCCGGCGCACGGGGCGACAGGCCACTGCCCAGGCCGACCCCGAGCGCATAGGTCAGCCGATCCAGCACGGTCCAGCGTGCGCGGGGCTTTGCGTCCAGCATGTCAGCCAAAATGATTGAACCCCTGTGTCTGCATCTCAAAAGGCTGTCCGTGCCACAACAGCCGCAACCCGGGCTGCGCCTCCACCCGGCCAATCACATTCAGCGCCAGCCCCAGCGACTGGCTCAGGGCCTGCACAGCCCCCAGCGCGGTCGGCGGCACGGTGAAGCACAGCTCATAATCATCGCCGCCGGTGCAGGCCAGCGCCAGCGCCTCGGCGATCGGCAGGTCCTGCAGCGCAGCATCCAGCGGGATCTGTTCCAGCTGCAGCTGTGCCCCCGCCCCACTGGCGCTCAGCACATGCTGCAAGTCCTGCAGTAAGCCGTCCGAGACATCCAGCATCGCCGTGGCCACCCCGCGCAGGGCCAGCCCCAGGGCAGTGCGCGGCTGCGGCAGGTCCAGCCGGGCCTGTGCCGGACTGCCCGAATGACGCAGCGCATGCGCCGCACCGCCCAGTGCCCCACTGACCACCACCACATCACCCGGCCGGGCACCGTGTCGGGTGATCGCCTGCCCAGCGGGCACCCAGCCCAGCGCCGTCACCGTCAGACTGAGCACTGGACTGCGGGTGGTGTCCCCGCCGATCAGCTGGATTTTTTCCTGGGCACACAGGGCCTGCACCCCGGCACAAAACGCTGCCAGCCAGTCTCGATCCGGTGCAGGCAGCGACAGCGCCAGCAACACAAAGGCCGGACGCGCGCCCATGGCGGCCAGATCGGACACATTGACCGCCATGGCCTTCCAGCCCACCGCATAGGGGTCAGTGTGCAGCGGAAAATGCCGCCCCGCCACCAGCGTGTCGGTGCTCACGGCCAGCACCTGTCCCGGCGGTGGTGCACACAGGGCCGCATCATCCCCGATCCCGAGCAGCAGCCCGGTCCCATCGGTCTGATCCGGCGTCAGGCGGGCAAAATAGCCCTGGATCAGTGCAAACTCATCCATCTGGACGCCCCGCCATGACCCTGTGCCTTCAGGACGCCGACATTTCGGCTGCACGCAAATTCAGTGCCAGTTTATGCAGTACTGCATTGATGAACTGATGACTGTCGGTGGCCCCGAACTCCAGCGCCAGCTTGACAGACTCATCGATCACCACCTTGGCCGGGCGCTCCAGCCGCACCGCCAGCTCATAGGCGGCCAGCCGCAGGATGGCCCGCTCCACCCCACCGAGGTCCTGCAACGCCACATCCAGCACCTGCGCCAGCGGCTCATCCCAGCGTGGGGTCTGGCTGGTGATCGCGGTCAGCGCTTCCAGATAATAGGCCGGGTCGATTTTGTGCAGGTCATTGACGGCGTGGGCGCGTGCGGCAATCTCATGCGCGGGATTGCCGGTCATCTGCCACTCATACACCCCCTGCAGGATGAAGGTGCGCGCCCGGCGCCAGCGGGCATGGCTCTGGGCCAGGGTGTTGCCAGCCCGGTGCTCTGCAGGCTTGCGCTTGGATGTGCTCATGCCAGCGCCTTGAACAGGCTCACCATCTCGATGGCGGCCAGTGCGGCATCGTTGCCCTTGTTGCCGGCCTTGGTGCCTGCACGCTCGATGGCCTGTTCGATGCTGTCGGTGGTCAGCACGCCAAAAATCACCGGCAGGCCGTATTCCAGCCCGACCACACCCAGACCCTTGGCGCATTCACCGGCCACATAATCAAAATGTGGGGTGCCGCCACGGATCACCGCACCCAGCACGATGATGGCGTCATATTGTTCGGAAGCCGCCAGTTTTTTGGCCACCACCGGCAGCTCAAAGGCACCCGGTGCCCGCACCACGGTGATGCGCTCATCGGCCACACCATGGCGGCGCAGGGTGTCCAGTGCACCGTCCACCAGCGACTCCACCACAAAACTGTTGAAACGCCCGACCAGAATGGCATAACGGCCTTCATTGCCCTGATGCAACTGGCCTTCGATCTGCTGAATGGACATCGGATTGATTCTCCTCAAAAAAAACGTTGTGTCGTCAGGCCTGATGGGTGGGGGACACGGTTTCCACCACCTCCAGATCAAAACCGGACAGGGCGTTGAAGCGCATCGGCGAGCTGAGCAGGCGCATCTGACGCACCCCCAGCTCGCGCAGAATCTGGGCACCGATGCCAATGGTGCGGTACTGGGCAGTGGCCGCTGGCACCGTGTCGTTTTGCCACTGGTCCAGCGCCTGCCCCAGCGGGGTCGGGTGGTCCTGATCGATCCAGACCAGCACCCCGCGCTCACAGTCGGCCAGCGTGTCCAGTACGGTGTGGATGTCCCAGGCCGGGCGGCCCTGTACCTGCACGGTGAACAGGTCACGCAGCGGGTTGTAGGCGTGCACGCGCACGGTGCTGATCCCCTGCGAGGGATCACCCTTGACCAGGGCCAGGTGGCTCAGGCTACTGCCCTGCTCACGGAAACGGTGCAGGGTGAAGGGCCCAAAGCGGGTGTGCACCGGCTGCTGCGACACCGGCTCCACTGTGCGCTCATTGGCGATGCGGTAGTGGATCAGGTCGGCGATGGTACCGATTTTCAGGCCATGCTCCGCCGCGAAGCGCTCCAGATCCGGGCGGCGCGCCATGGTCCCGTCCTCGTTGATGATCTCGACGATCACCGCCGCAGGCTCCAGCCCGGCCAGCCGGGACAGGTCACAGCCCGCTTCGGTGTGGCCCGCGCGGTGCAGCACCCCGCCCGGCTGGGCCATCAGCGGAAAAATATGCCCTGGCTGTACGATGTCGCTGGGCTTGGCCATCGGCGACACCGCTGCCTGAATGGTGCGGGCCCGGTCCGCCGCCGAAATGCCGGTGCTCACACCCTCGGCGGCTTCGATCGACAGGGTGAAATTGGTGCCATGCGCTGCCCCGCTCCGGGGCACCATCAGCGGCAGGGCCAGCTGTTCGCAGCGGTCACGGCTCAGGGTCAGGCAGACCAGCCCACGGGCGTGGGTGATCATGAAATTGATGTCTTCCGGGCGCACATGCGTGGCGGCCATGATCAAATCGCCTTCGTTTTCGCGGTCTTCATCATCCATCAGGATGACCATGCGGCCCGCGCGGATGTCGGCAATCAGCTCTTCGATGCTATTGAGGTTCACGGCTCTATCCCTCGGTGGTGCTTGTCCATGGGCGGAGGCCCATGACCGCAAGCCCAGCGGACAAAATGAAGAAGGCGGGCTATTCTAGCGAATTTTTGCCCATCCGTGACCTCCCCACTGCCAAATGGCCGTGCGGACCCGCTCAGGTCATCCGGTACAGCAGTGCCCAGCCCTGCGCAGCACAGTGCTGATAAAACGCCACCAGCGCCTGCAGCAGCATCAGTGCCTCGTCCGGCTCGGCATCCTCCAGCCAGTATTCAGCGTGGTAAAAGTCTGCATCGGCCAGATCCTGCAGGTCGGCCAGGGCACTCAGTTGCTGTTCTGACAGCTGCCCCAGCGCAGCCGCCAGCGCCTGCACCTCGGTTGCACTGGAAAAAAACGCCGCTTCCGGAATCAGCCCGGTCTCGTGCACCCCCAGAATGTCCAGACCGAGTGCCTCAAAGCGCAATTGCAGCCAGTGCCAGGCATCCTCACCTTCGCTGAACACGGCTTTGGGCCCGTCCTGCGCGGCGGTTTTTTCATAAAACTCAAAAAAATCCAGCTCACCCGCCAGAATCTGCGCCAGATGGCGCTGCTCAAGCGCATAAAAATCCCCGCCCAGGCTCATGACTTTCCTCTTTTTGCTGCTGTGGTGTGGTCGGTCTGACCTTACAACCCGGAAGGTTTGTCTGGCAAAAACATTTTGCGCTATGATGCGCCCACTTCATGGGGGAGTAGCCGCTGCGTCTGCCATCCGGTCCGACGCAGGCTGTGGTCAACACACTTGTCCCACCGGACATGGCCACAACAGGCACAGCCCACGGGCTGTGGATTGGCAAGACCTTTGATGCGGCACCTCCAGCGTCTGATGGGCTGGCGGGGGTGTCGTGTCACGGGAAAACGCCAGCCCATCCGAGCATTCCACATGGAAGCCCTGCTGATTTCCACTGCCCTGGTCACCCTGGCCGAAATGGGCGACAAAACCCAGTTGCTGTCCCTGCTGCTGGCGGCCAAATTCAAAAAACCGTGGACCATTGTGGCCGCCATTCTGGTCGCCACCCTGCTCAATCATGCGCTGGCCGCGTGGCTGGGCCACTGGCTCACCGGACTGATCCCACCGGAGGCCATGCGCTGGATTCTGGGCCTGTCATTTTTGGCCATGGCCGGCTGGATGCTGATTCCGGACCAGCTCGATGAGGATGAACAGGGGCTGCTGCGCTGGCAGCGCTTTGGGGTGTTTGGCCTGACCTTCATTTTGTTTTTTCTGGCCGAAATGGGCGACAAGACCCAGATCGCCACAGTCGGTCTGGCGGCACGGTTCGAGCAGTTGCCGATGGTGATTGCCGGGACCACACTGGGCATGATGCTGGCCAATGTCCCGGCGGTGCTGATTGGCGACCGCATGGCGGGCCGCCTGCCGATCCAGTGGATCCACCGGGTGGCGGCGCTGATTTTTGCGTTGCTGGGGGTGCTGGCGCTGTGGCCCCAGTTGTGGTCAGCCTGAGGGCAAACCCGGCAGCTCAGTCGCGGATGGCGTCGTCCTGACTCAGGCCAAGGATGCGTTTGCGGGCCCGGTCCACCCACTGGGCGGCCAGTTCCGGCAGCCCGGTCACCTGCATGGCCTCACGCATCTGCGCGGTCAGGGGGTGTGCCAGCGGTTGCAGCGGCAGCTGGCGCACCAGTTCGGCCACCATCGGCTCATCCACATGCAGCAGGATGCCCTCCGCGGGCACATGCGCGCCCAGTTGCTGGGCCTGCTGCACGGCGCTGCGGCGGTGCAGGGCCTGGGCAATGCCGATCCGGTAGTGCAGCGCCAGGCGTTTTTTCTCGCGGTGCTGGCGATACACCACGCCATTGATGGCCTGCATCAGGCTGGACAGTTCCACGGCGGCCTGCACGGCTTCCGCCTGCAGCGGGCTGCGCAGGGCCACCAGCGCCCCCTGCGCCGAGAACGCATGCTCCACTTCAAGCCGCACGTTGGGGTGCGCGGTCTGTAACTGGGCCAGTGCCTGCTCCAGCAGGGTCTGGTTCAGCTTGTAGTAGGGCTGGGCCAGACCGGGACTCAGGGTGGGCAGCAGTTTTTTCGGGTCATCAAACTGCAGCTGCACCACCAGATCCGGGGGGACGTCCTCCACCGGCGTCGCCACCGGGGCAGGCCCCGCCGGGGTGGGGACCGGGCTGTCGTGGTGCTCGGGTGCCACCGGCGCTGCACTGGCCGCTGCTGCCGGAGGTTCGAGCTGAAAAATCAGGTTGTAGGGCCGCGCCAGCAGCCGATAGGCCAGCCACAGGCCCGCGTGCATCAGCAGTGACAGCAACAGCGGCAGCCAGAACATGCGGATGATTTCGCCACGGCTGGGCTCGCTCAGGGTCAGCTCGATCTGGCCGATTTTTTTGCCATCCATGTCGACCGGACTGACAAACACCTGACCGCCCCGGGTGGGTGCACTGCCCCCGGTGGCGAGCAATTGCTGCTCGGCATCGACGATGCGCAGCCGGGTCACATCGGGCCGCTGCGCCACCCGGTTCACCAGCAGGGCCAGCGCCACCCGGTCGCGCTGCATCAGCGCCGTGGCACTGTCAAAGGTAAGCTGGCGGCCCAGCAGCTCGCCCTGCACCTGACGGGTCTGGGCCAGCTGACGGTCCATGGAGTGCACCTGTACCACAGCATGCAGAGCAAAGCTCAGCACCAACAGGGCGGCAAAGGAGCCTTGGCGGGGGGCATTCACAGGTCATCTATCCGGCACAATCCATGGTGGATGGATTATGATTCGCCTCCGCCTCCTACTCAAGCACGAGCCGACCCCATGCGCGAAATCCTGCTGATGTCCTTTCTGGGCCCCGACCGTCCCCGCCAGTTCACCCGGCTGATGGGGGTGCTGGCCCGGCATGGTCTGGATTTGCTCGATGCCGGACAGGCGGTGATCCACGACCAGCTCACCCTCGGGCTGGTGATCAGCAGCCCGGACGCCACCAGCACAGCACTGGCCATGCGCGACATGCTGCTGATTGGACAGGAAATCGGCCTGACCGTGCGCTTTGAACCGATCAGCGCCGAACAGTACGAACACTGGGTCGGCGAAGGCGGCCAGACCCGCCACATCGTCACCGTACTGGCCCGGCAACTGTCCCCGGCCGCACTGTCGGCAGTGTGCGAGGTCATTTCCAACCACGGCTTCAACATCGAAACCATCAACCGCCTCTCTGGACGCCAGTCGCTGCAGCAACTGGAAACCCCGCAGCCCCACACCAAGTCCTGCATTGAGCTGGGCCTGCGCGGGCGGCTGCTGGATGCGCAGGCGCTGCGGGCCGACTGCCTGCGCCTGTCCGGCGAATGGTCGATCGACATTGCCGTGCAGGAAGACAATGCGTTCCGGCGCAACCGGCGGCTGGTGTGCTTTGACATGGACTCGACCCTGATCGAGCAGGAAGTCATCGATGAGCTGGCGATTGAGGCGGGCGTGGGCGGGCAGGTCGCTGCCATCACCGAGCGGGCCATGCAGGGCGAGCTGGATTTTGGCCAGAGCTTTGCGGCCCGGCTGGCCCTGCTGCGCGGCATGGATGCCAGTGTGCTGGAAAAAATCGCCCAGCGACTGACCCTCACCGAAGGTGCTCCGCAGCTGATCGCCACCCTGAAGGCGCTGGGCTACCGCACGGCGATCCTGTCCGGCGGATTCAGCTATTTTGCCGAGCACCTGCAGCGCCGGCTGGGCATCGATGAGGTCCACGCCAATACCCTGGACATTCAGGATGGCAAGGTCACCGGACAGGTGGTGGGCCGCATTGTCGATGGCCAGCGCAAGGCCGAGCTGCTGCGTGAGCTGGCCGAACGCGAGGGCATCCAGCTGGCGCAGACCATCGCGGTGGGCGATGGGGCCAACGACCTGCCGATGCTGTCGATTGCCGGGCTGGGGATTGCCTTCCGCGCCAAGCCGCTGGTGCGTCAGAACGCCAATCAGGCCATTTCCAGCGTCGG
>JBPOIS010000111.1:0-8987 GCA_052034295.1 Pseudomonadota bacterium | reverse complement strand
CCTGCATCCAGACCGCGTTCGCTGACCACGATGCGGTGCGGGATGCCCACCAGCTCCAGATCGGCAAACTTCACGCCCGGACGCTCGTTGCGGTCATCCAGCAGCACATCCACCCCGGCGGCCTTCAGCTCGGCATACAGGGCTTCGGCGGCTTCGACACAGCGCGGGGATTTGGCGGCATTCATCGGCACGATGGCCACCGCAAACGGGGCGATGCTGGCCGGCCAGAGGATGCCTTTGTCATCAAAGTTCTGCTCAATCGCCGCTGCCACCACGCGGGTGACGCCGATGCCATAGCAGCCCATGGTGACGGTGAACGGCTTGCCGTCTTCGCCCAGCACCCTGCAGCCGAGGGCTTCAGAGTATTTTTGCCCCAGCTGGAAAATATGCCCGACTTCGATGCCGCGCTTGATGGTCAGGGTGCCGTGCCCGTCGGGGGAGGGGTCGCCTTCGACCACGTTGCGGATGTCCACCACGCGGGTCAGGGTGGCGTCACGGTCCCAGTTCAGGCCGGTGACGTGGTGATCTGGCTGGTTGGCCCCGGCCACAAAGTCGGCCAGCACGGCGGCCGCCCGGTCTACCAGCACCGTGAGGCCACGGTCCACCAGACCCTGCGGGCCGATGCTGCCCAGTTGCAGGCCCAGCGCCTGAATGCGCCCTTCATCGACAAAACTCAGTGGTGCATGCACTTCAGGCAGTTTTTCTGCCTTGATGTCGTTCAGCTCATGATCGCCGCGCAGCACCAGCACCACCGGCTGCCAGTGGCCATGTTCATCCGCAGCGCCCTGCACCAGCAGGGTTTTGACGGTCTGCGCCGCTTCGACCTTCAGGAAAGCACAGACGTCCTCGATGCTTTTGACCCCCGGTGTGGCCACGGTCTGCAGCGCTGCAGACGGGGCCGGACGGCTGCCGGTGCTGATGGCCTCGGCCATTTCCAGGTTGGCGGCATAGCCCGATGCGGTGGAAAAGGCAATCGCATCCTCGCCGCTGCTGGCCAGCACATGGAATTCATGCGAAGCCGAACCGCCGATGGATCCGGTGTCAGCCTGCACGGCCCGGAACTCCAGCCCCAGCCGGGTAAAAATCCGCGTGTAGGTGTCGTACATGACCTGATAGGTCTCGGCCAGACTGGCCTGATTGGCGTGGAAGCTGTAGGCATCCTTCATGATGAATTCGCGCGAGCGCATCACCCCGAAGCGCGGGCGGATCTCATCGCGGAATTTGGTCTGGATCTGGTAGTAGTTCACCGGCAGTTGCTTGTAGCTTTTCAGCTCCTGACGGGCCAGGTCGGTGATGACTTCTTCATGGGTGGGGCCAAGCACAAACGGGCGGTCGTGGCGGTCCTTAAAGCGCAGCAGCTCCGGGCCATAGCCCTGTTCGCGGCCAGACTCCTGCCACAGCTCGATCGGCTGCACCACCGGCATCATGACTTCCAGGGCGCTCTGGTCCATCTCTTCGCGGATGATCTGCTCGACCTTGTGCAGCACACGCACACCCAGCGGCAGCCAGGTGTACAGGCCGTTGGCCAGTTTGCGGATCAGGCCCGCGCGCAGCATGAGCTGGTGGCTGATGATTTCGGCATCGGCGGGAACTTCCCGCAGGGTATTGAAGGGAAAGCGGCTGGCACGCATGGCGTTTGCTCAAATCAAAAAGTCAGGAAATCAAGCGCCCCCAACAGGAATCGAACCTGTAACTGCTCCTTAGGAGGGAGCCGTTATATCCATTTAACTATGGGGACAAGGCGCGGGCGGCAAATGATGCCACGGCAAGGGGTGCTGCTTCAATCGCTGATTGGCGCGATCGGCCCGCCCATACCCATGGGCAGGGCATCATTCAAAAAAACCATCGGCCCAGCCCCGGTTTGAACCTGACCTGTACAGTCACCCACAGGTTTTTGGCCAGTCAATGGTGTAGATTCGGGCCTGTCTTCATCGAACCACAGGTGCCCCATGACCGACATCAACACCCCGCTGACCCTGCAGGGCCACACCCTGAAAAACCGCCTGATCAAGGGCGCCATGAGCGAAGCGCTGGCCAATGCCGCCGGGGAGGTCAACGCCCAGCACCTGCAGCTGTACCGTACTTGGGCCGAAGGCGGTCTGGGGGCTTCCATCACTGGCAACGTGATGGTGGACCGCCGGGCCAAAAATGAACCGGGCGTGGTGGTGATCGAGGATGAACACGACCTGCCGATGCTGACCCGCTGGGCTGAGGTCGGCAAGCAGCACGGCATGGTGCAGATCGTCCAGCTGTCCCACCCCGGCAAGCAATGCCCCAAGGGCCTCAACGCCGAAACCGTGGCCCCGTCGGCGATTGGCTTTTCGGGTGAAATGGCTGCCATGTTCGGGGTGCCACGTGCCCTGACCGAGGCGGAAATCCTCGACCTGATCCGCCGCTTTGGTGAATCGGCCCGCATCTGCAAAAAAGCCGGGTTCGAGGGCGTCCAGATCCACGGCGCGCACGGCTATCTGGTCAGTGAATTTCTGTCGCCCAAACACAACCAGCGTACCGACCAGTGGGGAGGCTGCATCGACAACCGCATGCGCTTTTTGCTGGAGATCTGCCGGGAAATCCGCCGCACCACGGGCGAAGGTTTCATCCTGTCAGTGAAACTCAATTCGGCGGACTTCCAGCGCGGCGGCTTCACTGAAGAGGACTCCATGGCGGTGGTGCAGGCGCTGGACGCCTTTGGGGTGGATTTCATCGAAATTTCCGGCGGCACCTATGAAGCCCCGGCCATGACCGGCGTGCGCCAGATGGCCGACAGCACCCGCAAGCGCGAGGCATATTTTCTGGAGTTTGCCGAAAAAGTCCGCGGCCAGATCAACACCGCACTGATGGTGACCGGTGGCTTCCGCACCCGCCACGGCATGGACGATGCACTGGCCAGCGGGGCCTGTGACCTGATCGGCATCGCCCGCCCGCTGGCGGTGGAAACCGACGCGCCCAAACGCCTGCAGGCCGGGCAGGACCTGCGCTATGCGGTCAAGCCGATCAAGACCGGCATCAAGCCCTTTGACCGGCTGGCGGTGATGGAAATCATCTGGTATGCCGCCCAGTTCAAGGCCATTGGCCAGGGCCGGCAGCCCAACCCGAAGCTGTCGCCGCTGCTGGTGTTTGCCCGTTATGTGAAGGGCAACATCAAAGCCACCCTGAAAGGGCAGATGCGCATGCCGGGCCGCCTGCGCGCCAATCAATAATCGTTTACAAAAACACACTGGGCAAAGGGGGCCTATCCCCTTAGTCTGAGGTTGAAATTAAGGGGAGTAGCCCTCCCGCTGGTGTGCCGTCATTCCGTAGCCGTTTCAACCGGCTGCCGGTGCACCGGGTCAGTCTGACCACCACAGGTTGGATCTGATGGGCAAGACCTTGACGTGTCGTAATCATCACCATGATTGCGGTCGTCAGGGTTTTTTTATGCCCTGTGCGGCCGGTCGGGTGTCCTGAATCTGGGGAGCCAAAACCATGAATGACGTGGTCACATTGGGCACACCACTGCTGTATGCCGGGTTTTTTGCCCTGGTGGCGGTGATGCTGCTGGTGGATTTTTTCACTTTCAAACAAGGCACCGCCGGCGAAAAAGTCTCGCTGAAGCAGGCTGGCCTCTGGAGCGCCATCTGGGTCGGGGTGTCGGCGCTGTTCGCGGGCTGGCTGTGGTGGCATGTCAATGGCCTGCACGGCGAAGCGCTGGCGAATCAGAAAACCATTGAGTTCGTCACCGGCTATCTGCTGGAAAAATCCCTGGCGATTGACAACGTGTTTGTCTGGCTGCTGATTTTTTCGGCTTTTGCCATCCCGCCTGCGCTGCAGCGCCGCATCCTGCTGTATGGGGTGCTGGGGGCGATTGTGCTGCGCACAGTGATGATTTTTGCCGGGGCATGGCTGATTGCACAGTTCCACTGGATCCTGTACCTGTTTGGACTGTTCCTGATCTGGACCGGCATCAAGATGTGGAATGGTCAGGATGAAGAATCCGACATCAACGACAGCAAGTTGCTGAAATGGCTCCGGGGCCACCTGCGCATCACCAATGAGCTGCATGGCGAGCGCTTCATGGTGATCAGGGATGGCGTGCGCTGGCTGACGCCGCTGGCACTGGTGCTGATTCTGGTCGAGCTGTCCGATGTGATTTTTGCGGTGGATTCGATTCCGGCGATTTTTGCGGTGACCACCGACCCGTTCATCGTGCTGACCGCCAACCTGCTGGCGATCCTGGGCCTGCGGGCGATGTTCTTCCTGCTGTCGGATCTGGCTGGACGTTTCCACCTGCTGCCGTATGCGCTGTCGGTGATCATGGTGTTTGTCGGCACCAAGATGCTGATCGTCGAGTGGATCAAAGTGCCGCCGCTGCTGTCGCTGGGCGTGATTGCCGGGGTGCTGGCCTTTACGGCGATCCTGTCGACGCGCAATCCACCGGTCAAAAGCTAAAAAGCTTCAATGAAAAAAGCCGCTCACTGAGCGGCTTGTCTTTATTCGCTTTGTCGGTCTATAGGATTATTTTTGCGCAGGTAAAATACGACTTGACTGCCTTCGCCCGTGGCAAATTCTTCATCTTCAAAAGTAATCGAGTGTTTGCTTGGGTCAATTTTTTTGAGTGTGAGAGGATGTACTTTATCGTGGGTTTCAGGATCGCTTTCTCGATAAAGGTCGGTGCGGATGGACCAATTATCCTCGGTTTTTTTGAAAATAATCTTTATGTCGCCTTCGCGATTTTCTTTTCTTTCAAAGCAATTAGAAGGGATGTCCCAGTTGAGGCAGCCGCCTTCAACTGTAAAAATCCCGGAAACCAGAAGCTCTTTACGGTTTATTTTGTTTTTATGACGTGTCTCAGTAAAGTCGCAAATTCCGAAAGAATCACTGTCTTCACCATCTTGAGGGGAAGAATATGCCCACTCAATACTTTCAATACTATAATCAGAAGAAAAAATAGAACTGTCTGAGAAATTTTGATCCATAGATTTACTCATTGAGTCGATTGTTTCATGGGAGAGGGTAAAAGTCTCCTTGGATATTTCGTTAGTTTCTGCTAAAGGAAAAATTTTTTCTTCATTTTCTGCACTAGATTTAGATTTTATGACTTTCCTGCGGGGCTTGGCTCTGTACTTATTAAGCATTTTTTTGGAGATGCTGCGCCATGATGTAACTTTGTTTAATTCTACAAAAAAATAATCACTTCCTATTTCGATCATCAAGATGGAATGGTCGTTCATCAAATCAGTATAAATGTATTTTAAGCGGGTTTCATTCATCCGCTGCACGCCAGCAATGGCTTTAAGCTCATCCCGACTCAGTTGAAATCGTCCACGCTGTTTGCCGCCGAATTCATCATAAAAAAGATCACGTAGCTTGGCAGCAACAATCGCTGTCTGAAGTGGATGAACAGACATGTCTGACCCCTTGTTAAAGATAAGCGTAATGGTGAAAGATTAGCAGAGAGTTCCCAGTAATATCTATAGATAAAAAATTTATCTATAGATATTTTTGTAATGGTCGAAATTTTTTCATAAAAAAGCCGCTCTGTGAGCGGCTTTTTTGTGGCACCGGCTGGGCAGCTGCGGTGCGGAATTTGGCGTCCCCACGGGGATTCGAACCCCGGTTATCGCCGTGAAAGGGCGGTGTCCTAGGCCTCTAGACGATGGGGACCAGAGGTGGGCGCATTATAGAGGAGCGGTGCGCCCTGTCAAGCCGGCCGGCCGCAGCCCCCTGCCGATTGCACAAAAAAAACCCGCCGCGGCCGCGCCAGCGGTGGCAGCTTTATTCACCGGATTGCGTTGCCACCGGAGCCTGGCTGAGCTGCGGGTAGGCATTCAAAATGTGGCAAAACAGCTCGGCGGTTTTTTCGGTGTCGTACAGCGCCGAGTGGGCGCGTTTGCCATCAAACTCGATCCCCGCCGCCGCACAGCTGCGCGCCAGCACGGTCTGTCCATAGGCCATCGCCGCCAGCGTCACCGTGTCCAGCACCGAAAACTGGTGAAACGGCGACTGGTTTTTGGTGTGGGTGCGGGCAATCGCCGCCCGCAAAAAGCCCAGATCAAAGTGGGCATTGTGGCCCACCAGCACACAGTGGCGGCAGTGCTGCTCGCGGCGGATCTCGGCCAGTTCCCTGAAAATGCGCTTCAGGGCGGATTTTTCATCTTCGGCATAGGCCTGGCGCAGCGGATTGTTCAGGTCAATCCGGTTGAAGGTCAGCGACTCCGGGTTGATGTGTGCGCCGGCAAACGGCTGCAGGTGGGCATGAAACGACGGACCGGGCACAAAACGCTGCTGCGCATCAAACAGGATCGGAATGCAGGCGATTTCCAGCAGGGCATCGGTGCTGGCCTCAAATCCAGCCGTCTCCACATCGACCACCACCGGCAAAAAACCCCGGAAACGCTGGCCGATGGTGTGCGGTGGCGTGACCGCACTCATGCCAGACTCCAGCGCAGCGTGTCCCCGGCCCGCAGCGGCACGATGGTTTCATCCAGATACGGATAGCTGGCCGGGACGGTCTGCTCACGGCGCACCAGCGTCACGGTGTCGGTGTTGCGCGGCAGACCATAGAAATCGGCCCCATAAAAACTGGCAAACCCCTCCAGACGGGCCAGCGCACCAGCGTCCTCAAAGGCTTCGGCATACAGGGGCAGGGCCACCGGGGCGGTGTAGCAACCGGCACAGCCGCAGGCGTTTTCCTTTTTGCTGCGCGCATGGGGCGCCGAGTCGGTGCCGAGGAAAAACTTCGGATTGCCGCTGGTGGCCACTTCGAGCAGGCGGCGCTGGTGGGTGGCACGCTTGAGCACCGGCAGGCAGAAAAAGTGCGGCCGCACACCGCCAACCAGCAGGTGATTGCGGTTGTACAGCAGGTGCTGCGGGGTCAGGGTGGCGGCAATATGGGCGCCCTGACTGAGCACAAACTCAGCGGCATCGGCGGTGGTGATGTGTTCAAACACCAGTTTCAGCCGGGGAAAGCGCTGCAGCAGCGGGGCCAGCACTTCATCGATGAAGCCTTTTTCCCGGTCAAACACGTCCACGTCGCTGTGGGTGACCTCGCCATGCACCAGAAAGGGGATCTGGTGCTGCTCCATCCGCTCCAGCACGGCGTAGACTTTTTCCAGTGACGTCACGCCGGAGTCCGAATTGGTGGTGGCCCCGGCGGGATACAGCTTCACCGCCTGCATGAACGGCGAACCCGCCATGCGGTCGATCTCGGCCGGGTCGGTCTGGTCGGTGAGGTACAGCACCATGCGCGGATCGAAACGGACCCCTTCCGGCACATGGGCCAGGATGCGCTCACGATAGGCGGCGGCATCGGCCACGGTTTTCACCGGCGGCACCAGATTGGGCATGCAGATCGCCCGGGCAAAGGTCTGTGCCGTGTCCGGCACGGTGCGCCGCAACGCCTCGCCGTCACGCAGGTGCAGATGCCAGTCATCCGGGCGGGTCAGGGTCAGTTGATCCACGGGCAGCGATCCAAAACAGCCAAAACTGTCCTGCATGATAAGCGATCTGCCGCCCATGCGGGCAGACTCGCCCACAAATATGCGTCAGCGGTGGTCGCAGTTGTGCAGCCAAGGGTGTAAAATGCGGCAATTTTTTTCAGGCAGGGCAGAGGCAACCCGATGAGCGAGATCCGCAAAATTGTATTGGCCTATTCAGGCGGGCTGGACACTTCGGTGATCCTGAAGTGGCTGCAGGAGCAGTACAATGCCGAAATCATCACCTTTACGGCTGACCTCGGCCAGGGGGAAGAAGTCGAGCCTGCGCGCGCCAAGGCCGAAGCCATGGGCGTCAAGTCGATCCACATCGAAGACCTGCGTGCCGAATTTGCCCGCGACTTCGTGTTTCCGATGTTCCGCGCCAATGCCATTTATGAAGGCGAATATCTGCTCGGCACCTCGATTGCCCGCCCGCTGATTGCCAAGCGTCTGGTCGAAATTGCCAAAGCCGAAGGCGCAGACGCCATCAGCCATGGTGCCACCGGCAAGGGCAACGACCAGGTGCGCTTTGAGCTGGGCATGTACGGTCTGGCGCCGGAGCTGCGCTGCATCGCCCCTTGGCGTGAGTGGGACCTGACCTCGCGCGAGACCCTGATGGACTACGCAGCCACCCACAACATCCCGATCGACTTTGCCAAGGCCGGCAAAAAATCGCCGTACTCGATGGATGCCAACCTGCTGCACATCAGCTACGAAGGCGGCGGTCTGGAAGACCCATACTGGGAGCCCGAAGAGGACATGTGGCGCTGGTCGGTCAGCCCCGAAAAAGCCCCGGATCAGCCGCTGTATCTGGAATTGGGCTATGAAAAGGGCGACATCGTCAGCATCGATGGAAAAGCAATGCAGCCCCATGAAGTCATGGAATACCTGAACAAAGTCGGTGGCGAACACGGCATTGGCCGGCTGGACCTGGTGGAAAACCGCTACGTCGGCATGAAATCGCGCGGCTGCTACGAAACCCCGGCCGGCACCATCATGCTCAAGGCCCACCGCGCCATCGAATCGCTGACCCTGGACCGCGAAGTCGCCCACCTGAAGGACGAGCTGATGCCGCGCTACGCCAGTCTGGTCTACAATGGCTACTGGTGGTCGCCGGAGCGCAAGATGCTGCAGACCATGATTGATGAGTCGCAGCACAACGTCAACGGCACGGTGCGCGTCAAGCTCTACAAGGGCAACGTCATTGTCGCGGGCCGCAAATCTGCCGACTCGCTGTTTGATGCCAACATCGCCACCTTTGAAGACGATCGCGGTGCCTACAACCAGAAGGACGCCGAAGGCTTTATCCGCCTGAATGGCCTGCGTCTGCGCATCGCCGCCAGCAAAGGCCGCAAAATGGACTGAATGGCTTTTTAGGGCCTGTCATCAAATAACTTGAGATTATTTGCTGATGTCTTCATCCTACAGGGATGAACAAGCGCTATGCCCTTCGCGATGACCAGTGGGATCGCATCAAAGACCATCTGCCTGGACGGGCAGGTACCGTTGGCGTCACTGCACGCAACAACCGCC
>JBPOIS010000017.1:0-5593 GCA_052034295.1 Pseudomonadota bacterium | reverse complement strand
CCCCGGTGCACCCCGGCGCGGCGCTCCATCGGTGCCGGAACCGGACCCCAGCATTCCAGGTATTTGCTGCCGGGCTGATCCAGCAGCCGGGCCTGTGCCCCGCGCAAAAACTGCTGGGTCTGTTCATGGCTGGGCGATTCGGCACGCAGCAGCGCCGCATGCCGATACGGCGGCAGGAGGGCCTTGCGCCGGTCGGCCAGCGTGTTCAGGGCAAAGCGGTGATAGCCGTGCTCAATCAGGGTGTGCAGCAGCGGATTGTCCGGCTGCCAGGTCTGGATCAGTACCCGGCCCGGTTTGTGGGCGCGGCCGGCCCGGCCCGCCACCTGCAGGATCAGCTGGGCGGTACGTTCCGGTGCACGGAAGTCCGCACTCAAAAAGCCACTGTCGGCATCGAGGATCGCCACCAGCGTCACATGGGGAAAATGATGCCCTTTGGCCAGCATCTGCGTGCCGAGCAGGATCGCTGGACCTTCGCGGTGGGCGCGTTCGTAGACTTTTTCCCAGGTGCCCACCCGGCTGGTGGTGTCGCGGTCCACCCGGATCAGCTCGGTGTCGGCAAAGTGTCCGCGCAGGGCCTCTTCCAGCCGGGCGGTGCCCACGCCGGTGGGCAGCAGGTTCACCGAATTGCAGGATGGACAGGCCGCCGGGAACCGGCTCTGGTAGGTGCAGTGGTGGCAGTGCAGGTGCGCGGCGGGCTGCTGGTGTACGGTCAGGTGCGCGTCGCAGTGCGGGCAGTCGGCCTGCCAGCCACAGGCGCTGCACAGCAACACCGGGGCATAGCCACGCCGGTTCAGGAACACCAGCACCTGATCCCCGGCCTGCAGGGTGTGGTGCATGGCCTGAATCAGTTCAGGCGACAGGCCCTGATCGCGTTTTTTGCCGCGCAGGTCGATCAGCTGCATCCGTGGCGGCTGGGCATGACCGGCCCGCTCGGTCAGTTGCAGCCGGGTCAGCCTGCCCTGCTGGGCCAGGTGCAGGCTCTCCAGCGATGGGGTGGCACTGCCCAGCACCACCGGACAGCCCACCTGCTGGGCCCGGCGCAGGGCCAGATCGCGGGCATGGTAGCGAAATCCATCCTGCTGCTTGAACGACAGGTCGTGTTCTTCGTCCACCACCACCAGACCCAGCCGGGGCAGTGGCACAAAAATCGCCGACCGCGTGCCGATCACGATGCGCGCCTCCCCGAGACAGGCCGACTGCCACGCCTGCAGGCGCTGGACATCGGTCATGCCGGAATGCAGCGCCACCACCGGGCCATGAAAACGCGCCCGGAACCGGCCAATGGTCTGCGGGGTCAGACCGATTTCCGGCACCAGCACCAGCACCTGCTGGCCCGCCTCCAGCACCGGCTGCATGGCCTGCAGGTAGACTTCGGTCTTGCCGCTGCCGGTCAGCCCGTCCAGCAAAAAACCGGCAAAGCCCTGCGCCGACTGGATGGCTTCAATCGCCACCTGCTGCTCAGCATTCGGGATCAGCGGCAACTGGGCCAGCTTGACCTCGCTGTGGGCGATTTCGTGCGGCCGTTCAAAGGATTCGGCCAGACCCCGTTCGGCCAGCTGCTGCAACTGGCGGCGCTGGATGCCCATCAGCAGCAGGATGTGTTCGGGCGCGCCGCGCTGGTCGTGCAGTTGCAGCACCTGATAGGCCTCGCGCAGGCGCGGGGCTTTTTTCAGACTGTCCAGCGGCACTTCAGGGGCCTTCAGCCGCCAGCAACAGGTGAACAGGTCCAGGCTGCGCCCCTGCCGCAGCAGGGTGGGCAGGGCCGTGGCCACCACCTCGCCCAGCGGATGGTGATAATAGTGGGCCGCCCAGACCAGCAGGCGCAGAATCTGGGTCTCCAGCAGCGGCGTGGCATCGATCACCCGCTCCAGCGCACGCACGCTGACCGGTGCGTCTGCGCTGCCCGGTCCCACCACCACCCCGATCAGGCTCTGGCGGCGAAAGGGCACCTGCACCCGGCAGCCCGGCTCAGGGACAGGGCTGCCGTCCGGCACAGCATAGTCAAACAGCCCATACAGCGGCACGGGCAGCGCCACCGCCACCCGGCTTCCGACCGTTTCACCCGACATGTGCACGCTGTCCTGCAGGCTGGGGCTGGATCAGCCCGGCAGCTCCATCACCCCGTCCATTTCCACCAGCGCATTGCGCGGCAGGCTGGCCACGCCCAGGGCAGCGCGGGCCGGGTAGGGCTGGGCAAAATACTCGCCCATGATCTGGTTCACCAGCTGGAAATGGCCCAGGTCGGTGAGGAAAATATTCAGCTTGGCCAGGTCGGCCAGATCGCCGCCAGCCGCCTCGCAGACCGCCTTGAGGTTGTCAAACACCCGGCGGATCTGTGCCTCAATGCCCTCAACCAGCGTCATGGTGTAGGGGTCCAGACCAATCTGGCCGGACAGGTATACAGTCTGGTGGCAGCGGATCGCCTGCGAATAGGTGCCAATGGCAGCAGGGGCGTGTTCGGTGTGGATGACGGTACGGGCCATGGACAGGGTCCTCGGTGACGGTGGCAGGCAAAAAATCCAGAATCTGCCGCCATCATAGCCGATGACAGGCGTCACGGTCAGCCTGCTGTACCCCGGCACAGCGTCTGTGTCTGTCGCAGCAGGCGACAGCCGGCGCGGGGAGGCGTGGCCTCAGTGGTGGGTCACCCGGCTGATCTGCGGAAAGCCCAGATGGCCACGCAGGTCGCGGATCAGTCGCGCCAGATGGTCGCGGTCGCGCACCACCAGGGTCAGCTCGGTGCGGTCGTCGCAGATGTTCAGCGATTCGACCCCGCCGAGTTGCTCACGCACCTGATAGATCAGCTCGGTGGTTTCTTCATCCTGCAGGGGACGGTCCATCACCAGATCAACCGGAAAACGCGGATCGCCACTCAGCTCAGGCCGCCAGCGCAGGGTCACAATCGACTCCGGGTGCTGCTGGCGCTCGTGCAGCAGGTTGGGGCAGCGGCGGCGGTGGATCACCACCCCGCGCCGGGTCAGGTGGGCACGGATCGGGTCGCCATAAATCGGGTGACAGCACTGCGCATAGCGCACCTCCAGCCCGAGGGTGTTTTCAATCAGGCTGTCGCGGTCCGGTTCGGCCGTGCTCTGGTGGTGGCTGAGCAGGCGGGCGGTCACCAGTTGCGGCCACAGGTCGCCCACCGCCATCCGTTCAAACAGCGCTTCACGGCTGGGCAGTTGCTGCCAGTGCAGCAGGTCGGCCCAGTCCAGCGCACTGAGGTCCTGCAGCGCCAGATCGTAGCTGCGCAGCGCCCGCTCCAGCGCCTGCCGCCCCACCATGCGCTGCTCTTCGACATCCTGCTCGCGCAGCACATGCTGGATGGCCCGGCGCGCCTTCTGGGTGGTCACCACCGACAGCCAGTCCGGGTTGGGGGTGGCCAGTGGGTCGGTGATGATTTCCACCACCTGTCCGCTGATCAGCGGTGCGGTCAGGGGGCGGCGCTCGCCGTTGATGCGGGCACCGATGGCATGGTTGCCGAGGAACAGGCTGGCCGCATAGGCAAAGTCAATCAGCGTCGCCCCCTGGGGCAGCTCGTGCAGGTCCCCATCCGGGGTGTAGCCGATGATCTTGTCATGGTGCAGGTACTCCAGCAGGGCGCTGAAGGTGGTTTTGGCACAGTCGCGGTCGATCAGCTCACTCAGGTTCTGCAGCGACGCCTGAATCACCGAGCGTGACGCCTGCGGCACCGCATCGCCCAGGGCCAGCCCCAGCCGGGCCGCCTCCTGCATGCGTGGCGTCTGCAGAAACAACTGCATCAGCCCATCGCTGTCGCGCAGGTTCAGTTGCAAGAACTGCCGTCCGCCCGGCTGCGGGTGGCGGATCTGGTCGATGATTTCCACCTGACTGGCCTGCTGGCGCACCCAGCCCGCCAGCCGGTCGCAGTCCGACACCGAATCCAGCACCACATCAAAGGCATGGATTTTCAGCAAATCGGCCAGTCGGTTGCGGCGCCGGAAAAAATCCTGATAAATCAAAAGTTCGTTGGACTGTGGGGTCACTTCGGCATGCAGGCCCAGCCGGGCAATGCCGCGCTCAAGCTGCTGCTGGCGGCGGCGTTCCCGTGCCAGTCGCTCCGGGGCGGCCTCGTGCAGCGTGCGGGTCACATGGGCAAACAGGTCCGGGTCCATCGCCTCCAGACACAGCAGCTCCAGCTGGTCCGACACCGCGCGCATGCCGATCAGCCGGCCCATGGGCACAAAGATGTCCAGGGTTTCGCGGGCAATGCGGTGTTTTTTTTCAGGGCTCAGGGCACCGAGGGTGGACATGTTGTGCAGGCGGTCAGCCAGCTTGATCACCATCACCCTGGGGTCCTGCAGGGTGGCGGTCAGCATCTTGCGGAATGAGGCCGCCTGATTGATCTGCTTGTCCTTGGAGATTTTCAGCTTGGTGACGCCATCGACCAGCTCGGCCACCACCGGGCCAAACCCGGTGGACAGGTCCTGTTTGTCAAACTCGGTGTCTTCAATCACATCGTGCAGCAGCGCCGCCGCCAGACTCTCGGCATCCATCTGCATGTCGGCCAGCAGCGCGGTGACCGCGATCGGGTGCAGGATGTAGGGTTCGCCACTCTTGCGGGTGATGCCGGCATGCGCACGGTCGGCAAACTCAGCGGCTGCCATCACCGTACGCACCTGGTCCTCAGGCAGGTAGGTCTGCACCACAAAGGCCAGCTCTGCTTTTGCCTGTTCCACCAGCCCTGCAGGGTCACCCATCAAATCCGGCACCTGATTTCACATAAAATCAACAAAGGAGTAATGAAAAACAATTCCCCGCCCCTGTCAATAACCCGGCACCGCTCCGGCTGGAGATTCTGCCAAAACCACACCCTGGACCACAAAAAAACCGGCCAGAAGGCCGGTTTTGTGCAGGCAGGGTGCAGCGTGTTCAGAAAAACTGGTCGCGGTCCAGCGTGAAATTGGACAGCAGGTGATCAAAGCTGGGCTGCTGCAGCGGCTCATCCTTTTGCTTGAGGATGTCGCGGGTCACCAGACCATCGGCGATTTCGCGCAGCGCCATCACGGTCGGCTTGTCATTGTCCCAGGGCAGCATCGGCTCATGGGTGCCACGGGCCAGCTGGCGGGCGCGCTTGGCCGCAACCAGCACCAGTTCAAAGCGGTTGTCCACCGAACCCAGACAGTCTTCTACAGTCACACGGGCCATCATTGCTCCAGGGGGTAGCCAAACAAGCCGGGCAGTGTAACCGCTGGCCGGGATTTGCTCAACTGTCCGCCGACGGTCCAGGGCCATTGAACAGCCGCTGCAACACGGCCTGCTGGCGCCGGGCCTGCCGGTCCAGGCGCAGCCGGGCCGCAATCACGATCGACTCCAGCTCATGCAGCGCCACCTCGAAATCATCGTTGATGATCAGGTAGTCAAAATGCACATACTGGCGCATTTCCTCCAGCGAGCCAGCCAGCCGGGTGGCGATCACCGCCTCGCTGTCCTGGGCGCGGCCAATCAGGCGCTCACGCAGGGCCTGCTGGTCCGGTGGCAGGATAAAAATGCTCAGCGCGGCTGGAAACAGCCGCCGCACCTGTTCAGCACCCTGCCAGTCGATTTCCAGCAGCACGTCATGTCCGGCGGCCAGCTG
>JBPOIS010000204.1:0-2581 GCA_052034295.1 Pseudomonadota bacterium | reverse complement strand
CTGGGGCGCTCGCTGGTGCTGATGGCGCGTGATGATCCCGAGCGCAATTTTCTTGGCATCGAAGTGCACGTGCCGGGCATTGCCCAGTGCGTGTACGAGGCCGGACAGGCCGGGGTGCGCAACCTGCGCGTGCTGGAGGCCGATGCGCTGGAGGTGCTGGCGGGCCTGCCCGACGGCAGCATCGACCGGCTGCAGTTGTACTTTCCCGATCCCTGGCAAAAAAAGCGCCACCACAAGCGCCGCTTCGTCAGTCCGGAACGCATGGCGCTGGTGGTGCAAAAACTGCGCCGCGGCGGCTGGTTCCACACCGCCACCGACTGGGAGCCGTATGCGCTGGCCATGGTGGAGGTGCTGGAACAGGTGCCCGGCCTGCGCAACCGCCACGGTGCGGGCCAGTATGCCCCCCGGCCCGAATGGCGGCCCATGACCAAGTTTGAGCGCCGCGGTGAAGCGGCCGGGCATGGGGTGTGGGATTTGATTTATGAAAAAATCTGATCCCTGAGTGGCGGCCAGCGACCAGAAATCCAGCGCCGCCCAGCGACAGGCCGGGCGGTGCCGCAGCCCAGCCGGTCAGGCAGGCGATTTGCCCAGCGCCTGCTTCAGCACCGGCAGCAACCGGGGTCCAGCCACATTCAGCGCTGTGACCAGGCCACTCGACAAGGCCCCGGCCACGCCACAGGACAGGATGTCCTGCCCGGTCAGCCACAGCCCCTGAATGCGGGTGCGCGGCCGCAGCCAGTCCTGCTGGAAGCGCTGCGGGTCGTGGTTCAGCCCATACAGCTCGCCATAGCGGTAGGCGTTGAAATACTGCGTGGACAGCGGTGTGGAAAACTCCACATAGTCCACCTGCCCTTTGAGCTGCGGCAGTTTTTCATACAGCACGGCCATCAGCCGCTCGCCCAGGGCCTGCTTGAGCGCTTCATAGTCGTCGCCGCGCTTGCCCCACGGCTGGTCCTGCCACGCGGCAAACCACTCAAACGGCGCGGGGGCCACGATCTCGATGGTGGCGCGACCGGGGTGACGGCGGGCAAAGTCGGGGTCCTTGGCCGAGGGAAAGGACAGGTACACCACCGGAAACGGCGCATGGCGGTCCTGCAGGAAACGCTGCAAATCACCATCATAGTCGGTGCTGGGGTAGACCCAGTAGTTGGTGCGCGGCAACTGCAGCTCGGCGGCGGTTTTTTTCAGGCCAATGTAGGCCCCCAGATGGCCCATGCTCGGCGTGACCTTCTGCAGGGCGGCGGCATAGCCCAGCTCGCGCACCAGCGGTTCGGGCAGCAGTCGGCCAAAGGTGTTGTGCACGCCGGCGCTGCTGATCACGGTCCGACAGGCAATCTCGGTCCCGTCGGCCATGCGCACGCCACGGACCCGGCGGCCTTCGGTGAGGATCTCATCCACCTGCGCATAGGTCATCACCTCGCCCCCAGCAGCCTGAATGCGCGGGATGATGGTCTCGGCCATCCGCCAGCTGCCGCCAACCGGATAAAAACCGCCATGCAGGTAATGCCGCGCCACCAGCGCATGCATGATGAACGCTGACTGGCTGGGCGGCAGGCCATAATCGCCCCACTGTCCGGTCAGGGCGGCCTGCAAATCAGGGTTGCCGGTCAGCTCGCCGATCACCTCGCCTGTGGTGCGGAAAAAATCCCGCGACACGGTTTTTTTCAGCACCGGTGCGGCCAGACGCGCCACGGCAGGCGGCAAAAACTTGCTGGCGGCATACACCTGAAAGTCCTGCCCCACCCGCGCCAGCCGGGCAAAATACCCGTCAATGGCGGCGTGTTCCTGCGGGAATTTTTGCTTCAGGGCCGCCCGGTATTCCTGCTTGCCGGTCAGCACGTCATGCTGCTGGTCGCCAAAGAAAAACCGGTCAAACACCGCATCCATCGGTGCCCACTTGAGCTGTCCCCGGGTCAGCCAGTCCATCAGCCGCCGGGGCATGGTCGGTGCCCCCATGTCGCCGATGTAGTGCACACCCACATCCCACTCGTAGCCTTCGCGGCTGTAGCTGTGGGTGAAGCCACCTGCGGTGTAGTGCTGCTCCAGCACCAGGACTTTTTTGCCCAGCGCTGACAGCAGCGCGCCACAGGTCAGGCCACTGATACCCGAGCCGATGATCACCGCATCATAGTGGCCCTGGAGGCGATTGGGACGATAGCGGTTGCCGATGCGCAGGGTACTGGGTTTGGGGGCCATGACAGGAATCCTTCTGAAACACTCATCAACAGGGCGGGGTCAGTGACTTGTGCAACAAGTTGCATAACGTGACTGTACGACAGACCGCGCCATTGTGCAACCTGTTGCATGATTTTTTTTGACGGATTTACGCTGCACCGGGCAAAGCCACCAGGCCGACCGGCAGCGGCCTCCTGTCCTCAGGCTTTTGACAGGCGCAGTGCATTCAGCACCACCAACAGCGAGCTCAGCGACATGCCGATGGCGGCCAGCCAGGGCGGCACATAGCCCAGCGCCGCCGGGACCAGCGCCGCCAGATTATAAAACAGCGCCCAGCGCAGGTTTTGCCGGATGATCTGCTGGCTCTTGCCGGCCACCCGCGCCCCGGTGACCAGCCCAGACAGCC
>JBPOIS010000206.1:0-6320 GCA_052034295.1 Pseudomonadota bacterium | reverse complement strand
TTGGCCTGACAGCTTCTGACTCCAACACAAGACCGGACAGCAGCGCTGCCGGCGGCATTTTGGGCGGATTTTTTGGAATTCCCGTCCCCAAAGCCGCATCCGTCCGACCATTTCTGTCGCATCATCGGTGGACAACCGGCAGGCCAGCCGTGCAGCCTGAACCACGGCTGTGCCAGAATACGTGCAGTTTTTCCGATGACGCCTGCCCATGTCCGCCCTGATCCTCGACACCGAGACCCACACCTTCAACGGCAACCCAGTCCAGATTGCCTACCTGCCCTATCCGGGAGAGGGGCCGTGTGTGAACCGGTTTTTTCACCCACAGGAACCCATGGACCCAGCCGCCATGGCCGTGCACCACATTCTCGATGCCGACGTGGCCGATGCCCCGCCCTACACCACCTTCCGCCTGCCCCCGGACACCACCCACCTGATCGGCCACAACATTGATTATGACCTGCAGGCGCTGGCCCGCTGCGGACAGGACACCAGCCAGATCAAGGCCATCTGCACGCTGGCGATCAGCCGCCACCTGTGGCCCGAGCTGACCAGCCACACCCTGTCGGCGGTGCTGTATGCGCTGGCCCGCGACCCGGCCAAAGCCCGCGAGCAGATCCGCGGTGCCCATGACGCCAGTGCCGATGTGCAGCTGGTGCGGGCGCTGCTGCAGTTCATCCGCCGCCAGACTGGCCTGTCCGACCCGGAGGATTTGTACACCCTGTCCGAGCAGGCCCGGGTGCCGGAGCACATGCCGTTTGGCAAGCACAAGGGCCTGCCCATCCGCGAGCTGCCCGAGGATTACGTGCAGTGGCTGAAGCGCCAGAGCCCGCTGGACCCGTATCTGCTGCAGGCGCTGGAACGGCACCGCAGCCCCTGAAAAAAAGACCGCCCCGAAGGGCGGTCTGGCTGGGCCGGTCAGGGCTCAGAAGTTTTTGTCGTCGTCATCGCCGTAGTTGCCGACATTGCCTTCGCCGCCGTTGCCGGTGTCATAGCCCTGCGGGTTGAAGCCACCCTGGCTGCCAAAGCCACCGCGGTTGCCGGCAAAGCCCTGCGGGTTGAAGCCGCTGCTCTGGGCCGTACCGCTGAAGCCTGCCGGATTGAAGCCACCCTGCGGATTGAAACCACCCTGCGGGTTGAAGCCACCGGCACCCTCAGCGCCAAAGCCACCCGGGGCCGCACCGGCCGGACGCGGGTTGCGGGCCGGGACCACGGTGGAGATGGCGTGTTTGTAGACCATCTGGCTCACGGTGTTTTTCAGCAACACCACATACTGGTCAAACGACTCGATCTGGCCCTGCAGCTTGATGCCATTGACCAGAAAAATCGACACGGGAATGCGCTCTTTGCGCAGGGAATTCAGGAAAGGATCCTGCAGTGTTTGTCCTTTGGACATGTCGTTATGCTCCTCAAAAAGGAAAAAGACAAAAAATGTGCAGCACAAAAAAACTGGACGCGCAGACTCATGCAAGCCTGTCTGTGCGCCCAGACAGCTCTGAAATTGTGGGGCAATCCACTGCCCCTTTCAAGGGCAATCCATGGCTGCTGCGTCAACAATCGTGTGCAATGGTAACTGCCGGGATAGCCCGCGCAGCCACGTGTACTGGCGCTTGGCGAGCTGCCGGGTGGCAAACAGCACCCGGTCCTGTACTTCCGCCAGGCTCTTTGCGCCCTCCGGGTCCCCGGCCAGGTACTGCCAGACCTGCCGGTAGCCCACTGCCCGCATCGACGGCAGGTCGGCATGCAGGCGCGGGTCGGTGCGCAGGGCCTCGACTTCGGCCAGCAGTCCACCGGCCCACATCTGTTCCAGCCGCAGGGCAATGCGCTGGTGCAGCCAGTCGCGCGCCGGCAACAGCGCATACAGCCGGTAGTCGTGCGGCCAGAATTCTGGCCCGCTGGGCTGGCGCTGCTGTGCCGCGTGCCAGTCGCTGAGTGGACGCCCCGACACCCGGTACACCTCCAGTGCGCGCAGAATACGCTGGCGGTCACTGGGCAAAAACCGGGCTGCGGTCACCGGATCGACCCGCTGCAGCTCGGCGTACACGCCCCCCCAGCCCCCGGTCGCGGCCAGCGCCTCAATGTCGGCACGCACCCCGGCATCGGCACTGGGCAGCCCCTCGGCCAGGCCATTGAACAGCGCATTGAAATACATCATCGTGCCGCCGACCAGCACCGGGGTCAGGCCCTGCGCATGCGCCAGGGTGATTTCACGCTGGGCATCCGCCAGAAAATCCGCCACCGAATACACCTCGTGCGGCTCGCGCACATCAATCAGCGCATGGGGATACTGCTGCAGCTCGGCGGCGCTGGGCTTGGCGGTGCCGATGTCCATACGCCGGTACACCAGCGCTGAATCCACCGAAATCAGCCGGTAGCCACCCTGATCATGCCAGCGGCAGGCCAGTGCGGTCTTGCCGCTGGCGGTGGGTCCCATCAGGGCAATGACTGGTTTTTTTTCACGCATGCGGTAGGGTTCCTAGCTGCCCCGGGCAAACAGTTTATCCAGTTGATCCAGCGAAAACTCACGCCAGGTGGGCCGGCCATGGTTGCACTGTCCGGCAAAATCGGTCTGCTCCATCTGCCGCAGCAGGGCATTCATCTCGGCCAGACTCAGTGCCCGGTTGGCCCGCACTGCAGCATGACAGGCCATGGTGGCCAACAGCTGATCGCGCTGCTGCTCCAGCCACTGGGCCACCGCATCCTGCTCCAGACCCTGTTGCTCCAGCGCCTGCAGCGGCAGTGCCAGCAAGCGTTGTACCAGAGCCTGCAAGTCCCCGCGCACCAGCAGGGCGGGTACCCGGCGCAGCACCACCTGCTCCTGACCGGCCCGGTCCAGCTCAAAGCCCAGTCGCCCCAGCACCGCCTGCAGGCGCTCGGCCTGGTCGGCCTGCCGTGGACTGACCGGGACCACCAGCGGGATCAGCAGCGCCTGACTGGGCCATGCGGTGGTGGGCTGGGCCCACTGTCGTTTCAGCTGCTCCAGGGTGATGCGCTCGTGTGCCGCGTGCATGTCCACGATGATCAGGCCCTGCGCATTCTGGGCCAGAATGTACACGCCATGCAGCTGCGCCAGCGCAAAACCCAGCGGCGGCAGTGCGGCAGGCGTTACAGACACCGGTGGCCGCTCGCGCAGCGGCTGCAGGTATTGGCTCAGGGCCGCCTCCACAGCGGCTGGGGCTGCAACACTTGTGGCCATGGCTGGGCTGGGCCGGGAATCGGGAAAAACCGGGCCAGACCCTGGGGCACTGCGCGGCACCGGCGGCGCAAACGACAGCCCTTGCTGCACCGCCTGTGGCGCGGGTGCGGGCACCACCACCGGGGCCGCAGGCAGTTCAGCCGGGGCCGCCACCTGCAGCGCCGCCAGGGGCTTGCGCAGGCTGTGGCGGACAAACTCGTGAATCTCCCGCCCGTGGCTGAAGCGCACCTCATGCTTGGTGGGGTGGACATTCACATCCACGGCCTCGGCGGGCAGGGTCAAAAACAGCACATAGGCCGGATGGCGGTGCCCATGCAGGATGCCCTCATAGGCGGCCCGCACGGCATGGGCAATGGTCTTGTCGCGCACACAGCGGCCATTCACATAGATGTACTGTAGATCGGCCTGTCCACGCGCTTCCGCCGGATGGCCGGTCCAGCCCAGCAAGTGCAGGTCCTGCATGTCGGCCTGAATGTCCACCGCCGTGCTGGCAAACCGTGTCCCCAGCAGCCGCTGCAGGCGCTGGCGCTGGCTGGGCAGGTCCAGTGCTGCGGGCAGGTCCAGCCGCACCTGACCCTGATGGCTGAGCAAAAACGCCACCTCAGCATGCGCCAGCGCAATACGCCGGATCACTTCCTCGATGTGGCCAAATTCGGTGGGGATGGTTTTGAGAAATTTGCGGCGGGCCGGGACGTTGTGAAACAGATCGCGCACCACCACCCGGGTGCCCCGGTTCTGCGCCACCGGACGCACCACCGCCTGTGACTGGCGGTCCAGCACCACCTCCAGCCCCACCCCACTGGTGTCGGGGCTGCTGGACAGACTGAGCTGTGACACCGCCGCGATCGACGCCAGGGCTTCACCCCGGAACCCCAGGGTGCGGATGGCCGCCAGCTCCTCGGCGCTCTGTACCTTGCTGGTGGCATGGCGCTGCAGTGACAGGGCCATGTCGTCAGGGTGGATGCCCCGGCCATTGTCCTGCACATCAATCAGGGTCATGCCGCCATGGGTGACCCGCACATCGATGCGCGTGGCCCCGGCATCCAGAGCGTTTTCCACCAGTTCCTTCACCACCGAGGCCGGTCGCTCTACCACCTCCCCAGCCGCAATCTGGTTGGCCAGCTGGATCGGCAGCAACTGAATGCGGCGCGTCTGCAGGACCGATGCATCGTCCTGCCGGGACTGCGGGTTCATGTCTGGCGGGCCTGCAGCAACTGCAGTGCCGCTGTGCCATGCGGACTCTGCGCCTGCACGCTCAGCTGGCGCTGTCCGGCCTCGCCCACCTGCAGCCCGATCCGCCAGTCCGGCTGGCCCAGAATGGGCTGGCCCCGGCTGGGCCACTCGATCAGCAGCAGCGCCTGTTCATCCTGCAGGTAATCGCGAATGCCCATCAGCTCCAGCTCCTCGGGGTCATTGAGCCGGTACAGATCAAAGTGAAACACCCGGCCATCCGCCAGCGCATACGGTTCCACCAGCGTGTAGGTGGGGCTTTTCACCCGGCCCTGATGGCCGCGTGCCTGCAGCCAGTAGCGGCTCAGGGTGGTTTTTCCGGCACCCAGATCGCCCTCCAGAAACACCACCCCAGCAGGCAGTGCCCGTGCCAGCGATGCCGCCAGCACCGCCAGCGCCGCCTCATCGGCCACGGTTCTGTCCAGAATCCCCACGGTGGGTTCAACGTGCTGCACCTGATTCTCCTGCCTTTGCGGCCCCAACACCACGGGCCATGATACCATGCGGGCTTGAGGACCATTGAACCCTGCTGCCCATGAATGCCTGGATTATTTTGCTGCTGGCCGGACTGTGTGAAGTGGTGTGGGCGGTGGCGCTCAAGTACAGCGACGGCTGGAGCAAGCCCCTGCCCTCCGCGCTGGCGGTGGGGTTCATGGCGCTGTCCGTGTGGGGACTGGCCGTGGCACAAAAAACCCTGCCACTGGGCAGCAGCTATGCGGTGTGGGTGGGCATCGGCACCGTGGGGGCCCTGCTGGCCAGTGTGCTGCTGCTGGGCGAGCAACTAGGCTGGCTGAAACTGGGCAGTGCGGCGCTGATCATCCTCGGCATCATTGGCCTCAAGCTCAGCAGCAGCGATTGACCCTCCCCTTTTTGCACAGGGCTGTTTCACGACACCATCTGTCGCAGCAAAGCCCATCGGGCCGGATCAGGGGATCACAGAAGACCACCCCCATGCTACATTCAACCCCATTCAGGCCACCCCGGTGCTGATCCGGCGGTTTTTTGCGCAACAACCATTTAAACAGGGCTTTTTCATGCACACCAACACCACCTGGGTCATCCGTGCCCGCCAGTTTGGCTACAACGACGAATGCTACTACGTGGCCGGCAGCAACATTGCCGCGCTGTATGACGACCCTGCCGAGGCCCGCCAGCAGTACCGCCAGCTGGAAATCGACGCGGCCCGCAATTTTCCGCTGGCCGAGACCGACGTTTTTTTTGATGCCGATGCAGACCGGCTGCGCGAGCTGGATGCCTTTGTGCACAGCCGCTGCGGTGTACACATCCTTGAAGGGGATGAAGTGATTGATGGCGAACTGCCCAGTGCACTGAACGATGACGACACCTTCGAGTTCATCCAGCGGGCGGGCCTGCAGGCCTATGAACTGGTGGAGCTGCCCGCCGACCGCCGGGGCTACGTGCTCTGGCTGGCCAAGACCCAGGCATATCACGCGGTTCTGGATGAGTGCTTCGGGGCACTGGCCTGGTCGGTGAGCCCGGATGACCTGCTCCCCTATCTCGAATACCTCCCTTATGAGTACGAAAACAACACCATCACCCTGTCCGGCAGTCTGGAGCAGCTCAGCGAACAGCCGCTGCTGCTGGAACAGCTGCTCAAGGCCCACCCGGCGGCCCGCCACGATGCCAAGCGCCAGCAACTGCGCTTCAAGGGCACCGATGCAGACACCCTTGCCGCGCTGATCGCCATCAATCCGCTGTTGAAAGAACCCGTGTTCCGCATTGAGGCCATGGACATTGCCGACATTCAGGCGCTGGACCGACAGATCGCCCGCAAGTATGGGTGGTATGAAGACGAAGACCTGGAAGACTGAGCCGGTCGGCAGCCGTGCCAGGAAAAAACCGGGGGCCCGGCTGCCCCGGACCCGCAGCGCCACAG
>JBPOIS010000053.1:0-8506 GCA_052034295.1 Pseudomonadota bacterium | reverse complement strand
CAGCAACTGGCCCCGGAAAATCAGGCTGTACACCAGACGGTGCTGGCGCTGCTGCAGCAATCGCCGTTCGTGCTGGCGATGGATTTGCATTCCGGCTTTGGGCATGTGGATCGCTTGTGGTTTCCCTATGCGGGCCATCGGCGGCCCCCGGCGCATCTGGCCGAGGCAGTGGCGCTGTGTGACCGCTTCAATCAGGATTACCCGCTGCACGATTATTACCGCATCGAGCCGCAGAGCCTGAATTACATGGCCCACGGTGATCTGTGGGATTTTTTGTACGACGAATCTCGGCGGGCGGGAACCGGGCTGCTGCTGCCGTTTACGCTGGAAATGGGCAGTTGGCTGTGGCTGCGCAAAAACCCCCGTCAGTTGTTTGCCCCGGCCGGGCTGTTTCACCCGATCCTGCCGCACCGCCTGCGCCGGGTGATGCGCCGACACTGGCATCTGCTGGATTTTTTGCTCAGGGCGGCCGCCGACCACCCGCACTGGCGTCCCCGGCCCGAACAGCGGGCCATCCTGCATCAGGCGGGTCTGGAGCGCTGGTATGGCTGATCAGGACCGTGGCCGCCGTGCCCTGCCCCACAGCCGGACCGCCATCAGCCCGGCGAAGAGCAGCACATAACCGCCACTGTCGTACAGGCCGGTTTTTTTCAGCCAGGTCAGGTGAATCAGCGCCAGCACCCCGGTCAGGTACACCAGCCGGTGCAGCTGCACCCAGCGACGCCCCAGCCGCCGCTGTGCGGCGTGGGTGGAGGTCAGCGCCAGCGGCAGGTACAGCAGCAACGCCAGCGAGCCAACCACCATGTAGGGCCGTTCGCTCAGCTCATGGCCCAGCCGCGCCCAGTCCAGCTGCAGCAGCAGCACCGCATAGGCCAGCCCATGCAGCAGCGCATAGGCGGCCGCCGCCAGTCCGGTACTGCGCCGGTACACCACCCACCAACCCTGCCGCGTCAGCAGGCGCAGCGGCGTCACCGACAGCGCCAGCAGCAGCATCCACAGCGCCCACTGGCCGGTCTGGTCGACCACCTGTTTGGCCGGGTCAGCACCGAGTTGCTGCGGCCAGAACAGGGCCTGCAGCAGCATCCACAGCGCAGGCAGGGCCAGCAGCAGTACCACCAGCGGCCGAAATCGTCGCGCGGTCTGTACCGTCATGGTCAATAAAACCGCTTCAGGTCCATGCCCCGGTACAGGGCAGCCACGTCACGGGCGTAGCCATTGAACGGCAGGGTGTCTTTCCAGTTCGGGTCAAACAGGCTGTTGGGCAGGCGGCGCTCGCGGGCCTGACTCCAGCGCGGGTGGTCCACGGCGGGATTGACGTTGGCATAGAACCCATATTCCTGCGGGGCCATGCCCAGCCAGGTGGTGACCGGCGCACGCGCCACGAAACTGATGCGCACAATCGACTTGATGGATTTGAAGCCATATTTCCACGGCACCACCAGCCGCAGCGGGGCACCATTCTGCGCCGGCAGGCTGCGTCCATACACGCCCACCGCCAGCAGGGTCAGCGGGTGCAGCGCCTCATCCAGCCGCAGCGCCTCGACATAGGGCCAGTCCAGGCTGTTGCTGCGCTGCTCGGGCATCTGTGCGGGGTCATGCAGGGTGGTGAACTGCACAAAGCGCGCTTCGGCCCTGGGCCGGAAGCGGCGGATCAGCTCCGCCAGCGGCACCCCCAGCCACGGCACCACCATCGACCACGCCTCTACACAGCGGAACCGGTAGATGCGATCCTGCAGCGCGTGCGGCCGCAAAAAATCCTCCAGCGCATAGCGGCCTCCACCGTCGCACAGCCCATCCACAGTCAGGGTCCAGGGTTCAGGACGCAGGCGGTGGGCCTCGGCAGCAGGGTCGGCCTTGCCGGTGCCAAACTCATAAAAATTGTTGTAGCCGCTGACGCTGGCATACGGGGTCAGCGGCTCACCGGTGGGGTTGTTCAGGGCCAGTCGGCGCTGGCGGATTTTTTGCTGCAGCCAGCCGGGCGCGTCAGGCCGCTCGGCCACGGCCTGATACGGCAGGGCCGCTGCAGCCCCTGCTGGCGGCAACACCAGTCCGGCCCCCAGCGCCACGCCCCCGCGCAGCAGCTGACGGCGGTTCAGGTACACCGATTCCGGGGTGATTTCGCTGGGCAAAATCAGCCGGGACAGCTCACGGCCCACCATGGCGCATCGTCCTGTGCGAACAACGATTCTCCCAGTGTGCCGCGCCCAGAACCCCGACTGCAGCACAGAATCGTGGCGATTTTGCAACCCGCCGAGTGCAGGATGGAGGGCCGCCGCATCGGATCAGGTGAAAAATATTTTTTAAATCAAAAACACTCAGGCCGACTCGAACCAAAAAACCACCCTGGATCCGTGCATCGCCCGGCTGGGGCCGGAGGCAGACCCGAGGGCAAAACCCACGCCTGCCCTACAGCACCCAGCCCTGCACCACCTCCAGCTGTAGGCGGGTCTGCTGGCGAAAGGTGTTCAGGCTGAGCCGGTACAGCAAGCCGACCCGCAGCACCTGTTGCAGCCCCAGCGGGGTGGCATTGAACCAGATCGCCTCCAGCGTCTCCACGCCATCCAGTGGCCGCAGGCTGAGTTTCAGGTGTTTGCCGTCACTGAGCCAGCGGAACTCCAGCAGGTGGAATTCACCTTCAAACAACGGCGGCGCAAAGGCCTGCCCCCACGGACCGGCCTGGGCCAGCGTCCGTGCGGTGTTGGCGTGCAGCTCAGCCGCCGTCAGCGCACCGTCACTGTACAGCACCTCGGCAAACACTTCGGCGGGATAGCGGGCCATTTCGGTGTTCAGGGCCTCTGTGAACAGCGGCAGGTCGGCTGCGGCCAGGGTCAGCCCCGCCGCCGCCGCATGCCCGCCAAAATAATGGACCAGGCCGGGGTGGCGTTCGGCCACCGCTTCGATGGCGTCGCGGATGTGTACGCCGGGAATCGAGCGTGCCGAGCCCTTAATCAGCTCGGCGCGCCCATCTGCTGCGGCAAACACCACCGCCGGCCGGTGGTACTGCTCCTTGAGCCGTCCGGCCACGATGCCGATCACCCCCTGATGCCAGCCGGGCTCATACAGGACGATGGCCCCGGAGGGCTGGGCCTGTTCCAGCAGGGGCCGCGCTGCCAGCAGCGCCTGGACATCGCGCTGCATGCGTGCTTCAGTGCTGCGCCGCTCACGGTTCAGGGCATCCAGACGCTCGGCCAGCGGCAGCGCCTGTTCCAGCGTGGGGGCCAGCAGGCACTCGATGCCGGTGCGCATGTGCTCCATGCGTCCAGCGGCATTGATGCGCGGCCCCAGCACAAAGCCCAGATCACTGGCTTCCAGACCACTGGCGGTGCGCCCGGCCACCTGCAGCAGGGCCAGAATGCCCGGACGGCACTGACCCAGTCGGATCCGCTGCAGCCCCTGCGCCACCAGAATGCGATTGTTGGCGTCCAGCGGGGCCACATCGGCCACCGTGCCCAGCGCCACCAGATCCAGATAATCGGTCAGACGGCTGCCGGGCTGGCCCTGCTGGCGACGCCGGGTGGACAGCGCCGCCAGCACATAGAAGGCCACCCCCACGCCAGCCAGCGCCTTGCTGGCAAACGCACAGCCGGGCTGGTTCGGGTTCACCACCGCACACGCAGGCGGGGGCGCATGGGTGCTCAGGTGGTGGTCAGTGATGATCACCTCCAGTCCGCAGGCGTGGGCATGGGCCACCCCTTCATGGCCAGAAATGCCATTGTCCACGGTCACCAGCAGCCGGGGCGGCCCGGCGGTATACGCTGTGGACAGCGCCAGATCGACAATGGCCGGGGTCAGGCCGTAGCCGTATTTGAAGCGGTCCGGCACCAGATAGCTGACCTGTGCACCCAGATCGCGCAGGGCCAGCACCATCAGGGTGGTGCTGGTGGCCCCATCGGCATCAAAGTCCCCGACGATCAGGATGTGCTCCTGTCGGTCCAGCGCCTGCGCCAGACGGTCCAGCGCGGCATCCAGTCCTTTGAGGTCCTGCGCCGGCAACAGCCGGGACAGGCGCAATTCCAGCGCCCCGGCCTGCTGCACCCCACGGGCGGCATACAGCCGGTTCAGCAGCGGGTCTGCGCACAGCCGGGGCAGCGGCTCAGGCAGGGGCCGCCGCTGGATGTGTGGCCGACCTGCGCTGGGCTGGTCAGCGGCCATGGCGGGTGCTGCGGTGTTTCAGGCGTTTGGCCGGGTGCTGGGCCGCCCGGGCCTGACGGGGGATGCGGGACTGACTGGCCTGCGTCTTGCGTGCCGCAGTCCGGATCTTGGTCCCCGGGGGCTTGCGGCCCGCTGGGTTGCGGGTGGTTTTTGCCCGGGTGGCTTTGCCATGGGTGGCTTTTGTCCGTGTGGTTCTGGCCGGGCGGCCATGGCTGGCCTGGTGGCGCTGCGCCTGGACTTTGGTGTTGGCTTTTTGGTGCTTCAGCGCGGGCTGGATCTTGCGGGCTTTGGCTTGCCGCTGCTGCAGGGCGCGGTGGGTGGCGTGCTGGGCCCGGCGCGTGTGCAGGGTGGCCTTGCGGCGGCTGGTTGTGTTCCGGGACTGGGCCGAGTGGGCTTTTTTCCGGACTTTCTGGGCCGGTTTGGCCGCATGATTGGTGTGGTGCCGTTTGGCTTTGGCCGGTGCATGGCGGGACTGTTGTTCCAGCAGGTAGCGCTCCCGTACGGTCATGGCCTGTGCCAGACCACTGCTGCCCCACAGGGCCAGGGCCATCAGGCCCAGGCCAATGCTGCGTCCCACCCAAGCGTTCATCCTGCGGCACTCCGGTTCTGTGTCAAAAAGGGGCCATATTATTGCAGGATTTTGCGCCAGACCGCAGCGAAAAACTGCTCCGGCGCGGCGGGGACTGACGCGGGGCAGGCTGCGGCTGGACGGCCCATGGATGGGGTGGGCGGACCGTGCCGCAGGTTTTTTCTCCGGCGCTGTAGCCGGGTCCGGGGACACAGCGCCTCACGGGTCGTGCGTCCTGCCGGTCCGGGCACAGCCCTCACCCTTGCCAAGCCGGCTAGGAACCGGCTTCTTGCGCTCGGGCGAAGCAGTGCTTCGCTTTTCCCGCCACTCAGGCACAGCCTTCGTCTTGCCGGTTCGGACACAGCCCTCACCCTTGCGCTTGGGCAAAGCAATGCTTTGCGGGTCCTCGCTCAGGGCAAGGCAGCGCCTTGCTGATCCTTGCCACTCAGGCATAGCCTTTGTCTTGCGGCAGGGCAAGGCAGCGCCTTGCTGATCCTGTCTCAAGGCATCAGCCGGTCGATGTGCCAGCCCGATCCGGTCCGGGTGTAGCGGAAGCGGTCGTGCATGCGGTTGGGTCGGCCTTGCCAGAACTCATAGCGCTCCGGCGTGAGCACATAGCCCCCCCAGAAGTCAGGCCGGGGAATCGGCTGCTGCGCGCCATACTGCTGTTTCAGATCGAGAAAGCGCTGCTCAAACGCGGCCCGTGTGGCCACCACGCCGGTCTGGGGGGTGCTGGCCCATGCGCCCAGCTGGCTGTCGCGTGGCCGGGTGTGAAAATACGCTGTGGACTGCTCTGCCGCCATGCGCTGCACTGCCCCATGGATGCGCACCTGCTGTTCCAGCAGCGGCCAGTAAAACAGCATTTCTGCCCAGGGGTTTTCGGCCAGATTCTGGCCTTTTTCACTGTCGTAATTGCTGTAGAACACCAGCCCCTCCGGCTGGATGCCGCGCAGCAACAGGGTGCGTACATGGGGCCGCCCACGGGCGTCGGCAGTGGCCAGCGAAAACGCATACGGCTCGGGCAGATCCGTGCCCAGGGCATGGTTCAGCCAGGCTTCAAACTGCACCCGGGGGTCGTCGTGCAGTTGCTCACGTTCGAGCTGGCCTTTTTGATAGGACAGGCGCAGGTCCGCCAATTGGGTGGGGTCAGTCATGGCAGTTCCATCGGTCAAAGTACACGGGCATTCCGCATCGGCCTGAACAGTCCGGAAAAAACTGTACCGTCAGGGCCGTGATGGTTTTTTACACCAGACTGGCGCACGGGTGCAGGCTTTGGTGAAAAAAAACCGCCCCGTGCCCCGGTGCCCGCCGGCTGGTTCAGCCGAGATGCTGCTGCACCTGCGCCGCCAGCGCCTCAGCCACGGATTTGACCTCTCCTGCGTCGGCACCCTCCACCATCACCCGGATCACCGGCTCGGTGCCGGATTTACGGATCAGGATGCGGCCCCGTCCGCTCAGGTCCGCCGTGGTGCGGGCAAACAGCTCGGCCAGTGCCGGATGGCTGTAGGGGTCGGCCATGCGCTGCAGGCGCACATTGACCAGATGCTGCGGGAACAGGGTCAGCTCACGGGTCAGTGACTGCAGGCTGCGGCCCTGCTCCACCATGGCCGCCAGCACCTGCAGCGCGGCAATGATGGCATCCCCGGCCATGCTCTTGTCCAGACAGAGGATGTGGCCGGAAGACTCGCCGCCCAGCGTCCAGCCGGTTTTTTCCAGCCCTTCCATCACATAGCGGTCGCCCACCTGGGCCCGCTCAAAGCCAATCCCCGCCTGGGCAAAGGCCAGCTCCAGCGCCATGTTGCTCATCACCGTGCCAACCACACCGGCCGGCTTCCGGTCACGCTGGGTGGCCAGCACAAACAGGATCTGGTCGCCATCAATCAACTGCCCTTCCGCGTCCACCATGACAATACGGTCGCTGTCGCCATCAAAGGCCAGCCCGGCATCGGCACCCTGTTCGCGCACCACCTGCTGCAGCCGCTCGGGATGGGTGGAGCCGCAGTGGTCATTGATGTTGCGGCCATTGGGCTGGTCATGCAGGGCAATCACCTCGGCCCCCAGCTCACGGAACACCTGTGGGGCCACCGTGGAGGCCGCACCGTGGGCACAATCGAGCACCAGCCTGAGACCACGCAGGCTCAGGTGATAGGGAAACGTGGATTTGCAGAACTCCACATAGCGCCCGGCCGCATCCGCCATCCGCGACGTCTCGCCCAGCCGGGTGGCCACCGGCAGCTCACCGGCCAGCGCAGCGTTGATCCGGCTTTGCAGGACATCCGGCAGTTTGCGCCCATCGCCATTGAAAAACTTGATGCCATTGTCGTCATGGGGGTTGTGCGAGGCCGACACGACAATCGACGCCACCGCGCCCAGCGCCCGGCCCAGGTGGGCAATGCCCGGCGTGGGCAGCACGCCCAGCCGCACCACATTCAGGCCGGAGGCCAGCAGACCGGCCTCCAGCGCAGCCTTCAGCACCGGACCGGAGGCGCGGGTGTCCCGGCCCATCACCACGGTCTGTCCTGCACCCAGCACCTGACCGGCGGCCAGACCGACCTTCAGCGCAAACGCGGGGGAAATTGGATCCGCCCCAAACCGTCCCCGAATTCCATCGGTTCCAAAATAACCCATTGTCTGTTCCAGAAAGATTGTGTGGTTCCGTGGCGGCTATTGTGCAAGTTTGCAACGGCTTGGCTAGTGGGGCTGTGTAACCGGATGTCCCCGGTCCGGTCCGGCATCCATCGCCATACAGGCGCCCCTCATCTGAATCCGCAGGTCCCGCGCGGATGACCCCATGCCGTCCGTTAGGCCCTGTGCTATAGTCCGGAGACTAAAGAATAAAACCCCTGGCAGAACCACCATGCCACGTGTGCCACACCGATCCTTCGGGTTGTTTTTTGCAGGATTGCTCCTGCTGGGGATCTGCCTGCTGGGCAGTCCCGCTGCACAGGCCTACCAGCGCAGTTATTTGAACCTTGGGTTCGAAACGCCCGTCATTGCCCCCAATCCACCATGCCGCGTCTACATCTCCAGCGACCGCGTGCCCGGTTGGAACACCAACAGCCCGATTGGCAATGAACAACAGGCGGGCTGCACCAACAATATTCCAGTCACGGGCAGTGGGCAATTGATGGAGCTGTGGAAAGCCCCGCGCGACATCGGTGGCGGCACCGCCACCACCAACCGCATGCCGGCCCGTGAAGGCAGTCAGTTTGCGGAGCTCAATGCCGACAGCATTTCTGAGCTGACCCAGACCGTCTGTCTGATCAATGGCGAAAGTGTGAACTGGCAACTCAGCCACAATGGCCGTAACCCCGCCAACGACACCATGCAGTTCCGCGCGGGTACCCAGGCGATTGCTTCGATCTCGACCAGCACCACTGGGGTGGGCAGTGTGACCGCCTGTGGTTCCGGCACCTGCAAAGTGGAGTCGCAGGTGACCACCCAGGACGGCATCACCCGCTGGGCCGATTACACCGGCACGTTTGTGTACAGTGGGACCAGCGGGGCAGTGCCGCTGGGCTTCAAGTCCACCTCCGGCTCCAGCACCAGTGGCAACTTTCTGGATGGTGTACAGATCTTGGTCAAACCGATCATTGAGTTTACCTCCGCCAACTATTCCACCCCCGAAGGCAACCCTTCACCGCCACCGGTGCAGGTGATTGTGGTGGGGATCATTCCCACGGGCGGCGTGACCCTGACTTTCAATGTCAACAGCGTCACTGCTTTGATTGGCACCGACTACCTGATCAATGGCGGCACCACGCCGACCTTCAACGTGACGGTGCC
>JBPOIS010000014.1:0-14579 GCA_052034295.1 Pseudomonadota bacterium | reverse complement strand
GCAGGCGCAGGACACTCATCTAAATGTTTATTTAGGGATAGGTTTTGGGAGCATTGTGGTGGGCATTACGTTGGGATGGCTGGGATTTGGTTACCGGAAAATTTGATTTACTCCTGCTTCGGCTTTTCCTTCAGATTGGGACGGTGCTGTAATTGCTGACCGACCGGCTGAACACCCCGCGTCGGGGCTATGAGGCCGTCAATTTGTATTGGCAGAATCAACGATGGCCGATCTTACTGTTTTCGTGCCACTGGCTCATGGAGATAATTAAATTGCCCCTCAAGCGTATTATAAACATCGCCATATTTTTCATGGCAATCTTTGCTGCCGGCCTTGTTTTCTATTTTTCTGATTATTTTTACGTTCCAAAAGATGTTGCCTCAGTAATTTCCTGGGGACAGCGATCAATCAAGAGCGGAACTGCCCTAAAGAAGGAATGCTCATTTGAAAAAAATATTTTTTCTGATCATCCTGAGCTGGAAAAACTGTATTTTCAAGCCTATACAGAAGGCCTGTTTGCAAGAGAAAATATTTCTGAAAACGACACCGAACATCAAGCCAGCAATAATTCATATCGTTACTTTCCAAAAAACTTCAAATCCTGTTTTTCAAATGCAAAAATTAAAAGCCTAGATTATCCAGACAGAGGCATGGCAGTTGCAGTATACAGGTGCGACGATGGTGTTTTTTTTGAAGAATTTAAAATTGCATCGGGAAGTACCTTATGGAGCGGCCAAGAATGTGACTATTTGGTAGGGTTGGTAAAGTGGAACTTGCCAGTTGGCAAATACACCAAAACAATAGAGCCTTAAAAATATTTTTTTAAAAACCTCAAGATCAAGATTAAGATATTTTAACCTCAATGCTGGATGGGCAGAAAAAACTCCAGTCAAGAGAATAAAACTGGAACGGGTATATTTCGATCACTGGGACCAATGGGGCCAGCCCCCTGACCGGGAAACACCCGCTCAGGCCTTCCCCCCACACTGATTGCGCTGCACGGCCGTCACATACTGCTTGCCCAGCCAGGCCATGTGGCCCCGGTCGCGGGGGTCCGGGTAGCCCGCCTGGACGATGGGCTGGCTGAGCTGGTTCCACATCTCCACCAACCGCAGGTAGGTCGCCGTGCCGGCATTCAGCGGATAGTTCCGGTTGATGTAGGTGCTGTAAAAACGTACCCCCACACAGCCCTGCCCACGATCCTGCAACACCTCCTGCAGCAACTGTGCCGTGGCCATGTGGTCGCGGTGGTCTTTGGGATTAACAGCAGGTCTGGGTTCAGTGAGGTTCACAACAGCCTGCGCCGGATCAGTCACTTCACGGGCCAGAATCTCCCCGAGCACCTGCTTGAGCGCCTCGCGACTGTAGCGGGTCTGGCCATCCACCGTGGTGGTGTCAGCACGCTTCTGCCCCACCAGATCAGCCAGACTGGCGCGCATGTCATCACGCAGGTTCAGTTGGTACAGCACCAGCCCATCATCCAGCTGCTCGCGCTGTACCGGCTGGCCGGCCAACAGCACTGTACTGGCCTGCCAGTTCTGGCTCTGGCGCAAATGGCCCAGCGCATTCCGGTGGCCCTGATGGCGCACCTGCCAAAAAACCTGCGTACTGGTGCCATGCGGCTTGTTGCCCCAGGAATTGTCCCCGGCGGTGAGCTGGATGATCACATTGCGCAACGTCCCTGCAGGCTGCACCCGTGCATCCAGCTCCTGCCCCATGAACAACTCGGCATCGTCAGGATGGGCCACGGCATAAATCGCCAGCGGTGTGCTGCGGTCCGGGGCCGCCAGTGTGGTGGGGGTCGGGGTTGGGGTTGATGTGTTGGCCGCTGAACCGCCGCCGCCACAGCCGGTCAGCAGCGCCACAGCGACCCATCCAGCACAGGCCGCCTGTGGCCGCTTTACGCCAGCCTTTGCCCCTGATGTCATGATCTGCCCCAGCGTCAGTGTTTTTTTGACGGTGACATTATGCGCAATTTGATGACCAAACGGTAAATGCCAGAGATTTTTCTGAATCAAAATCATTTGTTTATTGAAAAATCCTGCAGCCATGCGCGATGGGTTTAGGCTGGCTTCACAGCGCTGTCCAGCGGTCACCGGCCTGTACCCGGCCAGCAAACCCCGGCAAATCCCGCTAAACTGTAGGCCATTTTTTGGCATCGTGCGCGATCACGCGCTCTGGGAGGCGGGCATGTCCGAACACCTGCATTGGGATCCACTGCTGATCCAGCGTTATAACCATGCCGGGCCCCGCTACACCTCCTACCCGACTGCGCTGGAGTTTGCACCGGTCGCGGCTGGACAGGAGGCACAGATCCTGGCGCAGCGCGAGGCCAGTCGGCCACTGTCGCTGTATGTACACATCCCGTTTTGTGCACACCTGTGCTACTACTGCGCCTGCAACAAGATCGTCACCAAAAAACGCGGTCAGGCGGCGGACTATCTGGATGTGCTGAAGCGGGAAATCCACCAGAAGGCAGCCCTGCTGCGCGCTGCCGGGCGGCTCAGCGTGGTGGAGCAGGTGCATTTTGGCGGGGGCACACCGACGTTTTTCAGCGATGCACAGCTCAGTGAGCTGTGGCAGTGCCTGCGCGAGGCGTTTGAATTCAGCACGGCGCAGACGGCGGATTTTTCCATCGAAATCGACCCGCGCGAGCTGCGCCCGACCACGCTGGCGACCCTGAAAACGCTGGGCTTCAACCGGCTGTCCTTCGGGGTGCAGGACATTGATCCGGTGGTTCAGAAGGCCGTCAACCGGGTGCAGCCGCTGGCGCTGGTGCAGGCAGTGATGCAGACGGCGCGGGGGCTGGGCTTTGGCTCGATCAACATTGACCTGATCTATGGCCTGCCACACCAGACGGTGCCGGGTTTTGCGCAGACGGTGGCGGCGATTCTGGCGCTGCAGCCCGACCGGCTGTCGGTGTTCAACTATGCGCACCTGCCGGACCGGTTTTTTCCACAGACCCGGATTGCTGAACAGGACCTGCCGTCGGCAGCGGACAAGCTGGCGATCCTGGGCCGCACCATCGGCCAGCTCAATGAGGCCGGGTATCACTATGTGGGCATGGACCACTTTGCCCGGCCTGGGGATGAGCTGGCGCGGGCCCAGGCGGCGGGTCAGCTGCACCGCAATTTTCAGGGCTACACCACCCACGGCCAGTGTGATTTGCTCAGCTTCGGGGTGTCGTCGATCAGCCAGATCGGCCGCTTCATGCTGCAAAACCCGACCGAGCTGGACACCTACACGGCTGCGGTGCTGGCGGCATCACTGCCCGCCGTGAAGGTGCTGGCGGCCAGTGACGAGGACCTGCTGCGCCGGGCGGTGATCATGCCGTTGCTGTGCCATGGTGAGGTGGATTTTGCGGCGTTTTCGGCCCAGCAGGGGGTGGATTTCCGCCAGCATTTTGCGGCGGAACTGGCGGCGCTGGCCCCGATGCAGGCCGATGGGCTGGTGACGCTGGACGACCAGCGCCTGTGCATCACCGAGCGGGGTCGGCTGCTGTCACGCAATGTGGCGATGGTGTTTGATGCCTATCTGCAGGCCAAGCTGGCCGAGGGGGGGCGGCGGTTTTCGCGGGTGATTTAGGGCTGGGCGGCGTCGGGGCCTACCCTTCGACTGCGCTCAGGGAACAGGCTTCCGCTGGCTGGGCGGTGTCGAAAGCCGCTGGCTGAGCGGCGTTGAAGCCTGTTTGTTCAGGGTACTGTGCCTGGCCTTCGGCGACCTACTTTTGTTGCGGCAAAAGTAGGCAAAACCATGTGTCCCCGCAAAACTCGCGGGCTGCTGTGCCCGGTGGTGCTGGTTGGCTGAAGCGATCTGCTAGAAGGGTCGGATGTGGCCTTACTCGGACCATTGCGGGGCTTCACGCATTGCGTGAAGAATGGTCAAGGGGTGAAGTCTGTCAAAAGCAAAAGTGGGTTTGGCAGGCTGAGCGGGGTCGAGGCCTGCCCTTCGACTGCGCTCAGGGAGCAGGGTTTGCAGCGGGGATTTTCACCCCTTGTGGCGGGGGCCTGCGCTATAGTGGGGGTGGTTTTTTCAGGATGAACCGGCCATGACCCGACCGCGGCGGCTGCATGCCCTTTGGCAAAAAATTACCCCCACCCCCGATCCCGGTCTGTACAGTCCGCTGCCTGCAGACCCTGCCCCAGGGGAAGCCCTGCAGATGACCTATCTGGGCACGGCCGGGTTCGTGCTGGAGCAGGCGGGCCATGTGCTGGCGCTGGATCCGTATGTGACCCGCAGCGACCTGACCAGCACCCTGACCCAGCCCCTGCAGCCCGACGTGGCACGGATCGCGCAACTGATCCCGCGCTGCAACGATGTGCTGGTTGGCCATGCGCACTATGACCATGTGCTGGATGCGCCGGAACTGTGTCGGCAGACCGGGGCGCGGCTGATCGGCTCCCGGGCGGTGTGCATGGTGGGGCGGGCAGCGGGACTGCCGGAGTCGCAATTGCTGGAAACGGCGGGTCGTGAGGACCTTCGCAGTGGGGACTGGACCGTGCGCGGCCTGCCCTCGGTGCATGGCAAGGCGGCGTTTGGCCGGATTCCGCTGCCCGGTGACCACACCTGTCCGCCGCCGTGGCCGCCGCGCTTTTTTCAGCTCAAACATGGGCTGGTGCTCAACTGGCTGGTGCGCACCCCCAGCCTGACCGTGGCCCACATCGACAGTGCCGATTTTCTGGATGAGGAACTGCAGGGCCACCGCTGTGACGTGCTGTGCCTGTGTGCCATTGGCCGCCAGTACCGTCCGGGCTATGCGCGCCGGGCAATTGAGCTGCTGCGGCCGCGCTGGGTGGTGCCGTGTCACTGGGACACCATGATCACGCCGGTGGAGCAGCCGCCGGGGCTGTTTCCAGGGGTGGATCTGGCGGGTTTTGTGGCGGAAATCCGCGCTGCCGGGGCCGAAGCGGTGGTGTTGCCGCTGCGGGGCCAGTGGCAGTTTTTCCCGCCCGCGCCCTGAGCTGCGCCGTCAGGGCGACGCCGCCAGTGCGGCCGCAATTTGCCCAGCCAGTCCCGTGGTGCGGCGGGTGGGCCTGAGCATGGCGGCACACAGCTGCTGGCGGCTGCTCCACAGGTCCACCCGGCTGCGGGCACGGGTCAGTGCGGTATAGACCAGTTCACGGGTCAGCAACTGGGCCGGACTGGCCGGGTCCAGCACCATGGCCACCCGGTCAAACTCTGATCCCTGCGATTTGTGAATGGTCAGCACAAAGGCGGTTTCCAGCTGGCTGGCGGGCAGACGGTGCACGGACACCGAGTCGGTCAGGTGCGGAAAATGCACCCGCCACTCGCCCTGCTGATCCGGCCAGCAGATGCCGACATCGCCGTTGGACAGATCCAGCCCATAGTCGTTGCGGGTCATCATCACCGGGCGCCCTGCGTACCAGTTCTGGTAGTCCGGACGGGTCTTGCCCAGATGGCGCAACAAAAACTGCCCCATCACCTCATTGAGCTGGCGGGTGCCGTACAGCCCGGCGTGCTGGGCCACCAAAATCCGGTAGCGGTCCAGCGCCGCAAACAGTTGCGGCAGGTCCGCTTCCCCGGCCAGCCCGCGCGCCACGGTGTCGGCGTAGTCGGCATAGCCCGACCAGAGCAGCCGGCAGGTGGTTTCTGGCGACCCGGACAGGCTGTGCTGCAGCACCTGCGGCTGGGCCAGCAGGGCTTCCTGTTGCAGCAGCTCATCGAGCTGCACATCGACCCGCTCGGGACTGGCCTGCAGCACCAGACCGGCCAGTCGGCCAATGCCTTTTTTGGGGTCAAACCGCTGGCTGTCGCGCAGGGCGGCCCGGTACGGCTGCAGGGCAGCCACCTGCCCCAGGTCATGCAGCACCGCCCCGGCATCCACCGCCGCGAGCTGGTGGGCATCGCCCAGCAGGATCACCCGGGTGCCGGTGGCAATCGCCTCAAACAACTGATGGGCCAGCTGCAGGTCCAGCATGGAAGCTTCATCAATCACCACCAGATCAAACGGCAGGCGAAACTGCGCTCCGTACTGGGCGCGGCCTTCTTCATTCATGCCCAGCAGCCGGTGAATGGTCTGCGCCTTGTGGATGTGTGCGCTGCTGACCGCCGCACGCGACAGCGCCGCCGACATGGCCTGTTCCATGCGCTGCGCGGCCTTGCCGGTGGGCGCCGCCAGGGCAATGCGCAAATCCGGCTGCTGCTCCACCAGTGCCTTGACGATCCACGACAGGGTATAGGTCTTGCCGGTGCCCGGTCCCCCGGTGATCAGGGTCAGGGCATGGCGGGTGGCCTGCTGCAGGGCATGCTGCTGCAGGGCATTCAGTGCGGTCTGTCCGGGGACTTCAACGGCAGGCACGCGGGCCTGCAGGACGCGGCGCAGGTTGCGGGCCAGCTGGTGCTCCTGGGCCCAGTGCCGCCACAGGTACAGCGCCTGCTGGTCGTGGACCACCGGCTGGGGCTGCTGCAGACTGGCTGCCCCGATCGGCGCTGCCGGAGGGCCGGACAGCGGCAGACAGGTGTGGCCCTGATCGATGTCCAGGCTGAGCTGGCGGATCTGCTGGTACAGCTGTGGGTGGTCATCCACCGTCCAGCCCTGCAGGGCCAGCCAGCGCTGCGCCAATACATCCCCCCAGTGCAGGGTAAGATCTGCTGAAGTCATCATGTTTTTCCTGTCTCTCCGGGCAGCGCCTGCCCCAGACATTGATCGGCCTGCAACAGCAGGTCAATGGGGATGGACCAGAACAGCACGCCCTGCGCACGACCCGCCCGCATCCCGCGCAAAAACAGATAGCACACCCCGCCCAGATGCCGGGCCGGGTCATAGGCTGCGCCCAGCCGCCAGCGCAGCAGCCGGTGCAGCGCCACCTGATAGATCAGCGCCTGCAGCCAGTAGTTGCTGTGGTCCATGCAGGCCTGCATGTGCGCCAGGTCATAATCCCCGTCTTCCAGCCCCAGCAGGTTGCTCTTGTAGTCGGCGATGTAATAGCGCTCCTGATGCACATACACCAGATCAATGGAGCCCTTGAGGTATTTTTCTGACTGGTACACGGTCAGCGCCGCCAGCTCGGGCCGGTGCGCCTGCAGCAGTTGCTGGATTTTTTTCCAGCGGGTGGTGGCGTCGTGATGGCGCCCCAGCGGCAGCATGAAATCCAGCTCACGCAGCCGCTGCCCATAATCCATGTCGGCCAGCCGCGCCTGATCCGGCAGCTCGGCCTGTACGATGTCCTGCAACCAGCCCTGCAGCTCATCAATCTGCCCCGGCGACTGGTACAGGCCAGCATCCCGCAGGCGGTTTTCCAGCAGTTCGGGCCATTTGTCCGGGTGGCGCGGGTCGATGTTTTCGAGGATCTGGTGCAGACAGTCCCCAGCCGCTGCACCACGGGCGAAGCGGAAGCAGATGGGCAAATGGCTGAGGTCCGGGGCTTCAACCGGTCTGGGGGCGGTCACTGCAGTCAGGGCATCCTGGAGGATTTCTTCGTCGTCGGCAGTCTCGTCCTCTTCTGCGCTCACCACGGTGGTGCTGTACTGCTGGGCCTGACGCATCAGCGCGGTGTAGCTGGTGGTCAGCCAGCCGCGGTGGGTCAGCCTGCGGCGTGTCCGGGCTGTCAGGGGCGGTGCTTCGCCGCTGCGGGGGTCATACGGCTTGGGTGCATGGTCCTGCAGCGGCTCGCTGGGCAGGGGGACCGGGACACCGGCCTCCAGCCAGTAGCGCAGCGGCGAGGGCGTTTTTTCATCTTTTTTGTTGTTGCCGGAACTGGAAGACTTGGCCGGGTCCGCCTGCAACACCAGGTACAGCCGGTGCGAAGGCCGGGTCAGGGCCACATAGGCCAGACGGCGTTTTTCACTGTCCAGCCGGCGCTGGTGCTGGGCGACACGCTCCTCATGGTTTTCCACACTCAGGCGCGACTGGCCCTGCGGGTCCTGAAAAAACTTCAGGTCGCCAGCATCCGCCGCCCTGGCGGGCTTGTCCAGCCCCAGCACAAACACCACCGGAAACTCCAGCCCCTTCGAGGCATGGATGGTCATCAGCCGCACCCCGGAAGCAGCGGGCACCGGGCGCTGTACATCGCCTTCGCCGCGCGGCTGGCGCAGGATCTGCTGCTGCAGCCACGCCAGCAGGTGGTGGGGACCGGCGACGCGCTCATGCTGCTGGTGCAGGTTTTCCAGCAGATGGCGCAGGTCGATCAGGTGGCGCTCGGCCTGGGTGCGGCCACTGAGGCGGGCAACGTTCAGCCAGAAACGTGGCTGGCCCTGTACGGTGGCGTCGCGCGGGTCGGCCAGCACCGACCAGGCGGCCAGAAAACCACGGGCACTCCACTGCTCGCTGGCCTGACTCAGCCGCTCGGCAAACAGGTTCAGTGCCCTGCGGCTCTGCTCCAGCGCCTGCAGCTCGGCCAGTGAATGCCCGCCCAGCAGGCCACTGAGCACCCGGCGCAGCAGGCTGTGTTGCCACGGGTTCAGCATGGCCTCCATCAGCTGCACCAGCTCGCGGGCCATCGGCGAGGCATAGACACTGGTCTGGGCATTGCGCCAATAGGGAATGTGCAGGCGCTCCAGCTCAGCCTGTACCGCATCCAGACTGTGATGCCCCACCGCCAGCACGGCCACGTCATCAGGCCGCAGCGGCTGCTCCACGCAGGCACGGCCATCGGCCTTCAGCGCCCCAAAGCCCAGCGTGCCAGCACGGGCCTGCTGCAGCAACTGACGGATGGCCCAGGCCGTCTGAACCGCTTCATCGCTCTGGTCCACCATGCGCAGCTCGCGCAGCGGCCCGGCATTGACGCCCTGTGGGCACACCAGCGCCGGATGGGGACGGGCGGAGGGCTGCACCGGCTGATACTGCACCTCATCGCCCAGCTCGGGGCGAACCTGCAGCAGTGCATCCACCGCCTGCACCAGCGGTGCCACCGAACGCTGGTTCACCGCCAGGCTCAGCAGCCGGCCTTTTTTGGCCAGAATATCGGCACGGGCGGCGTTGTAGGTGCGGATGTCGCCGCCCCGGAAACCATAAATGGCCTGCTTCGGGTCCCCGACCAGAATCAGGGTGGCCGGTTCCCGGTCCTGCCCGGCCAGCGCATCCGGGTGACGGTAAATCTGTGCAATCACCCGGTCCTGATCGCCGTTGGTGTCCTGAAACTCATCCACCATCGCCACGGGATAGCGCTGGCGGATGGTGCGGGCCAGACTGCGCTGCTCTTCCTGACCGAGCGCATGGGCCAGATGGCGCATCTGTAGGCCAAAGGTGGTCTCGCCCTGCGCAGCCAGCCGCACCGGCAACTGCTCGCGCACGGTCGTCAACACCCGCAGGCGCAGGGCCTGCTTGAGCTGTTCAAAGTGTTGGTTCAGCGTCGTCGTGGCCTCTGCCAATCGTGCCAGTACTTGAGTCAATGGCTGCTGCTCCATCCACTCACGCAAGGATTTCCCCGGAGCACCAAACATACTGGGCAGTTTACCGAATGCCCGCAGCAACGCCTGATGTGACTCGGGCAAATGCCAGAAGCTCCCCAGTGACTGCGACTGTCCGAGCTGCTGGACCAAATCTGGCAGCAAGTGCCGTGACGTGGCCAGGGTTCGTCCACCCCAAAATGTCTTGGGGTCCAGCGGGTTGAAAAAATCCTCAAAATCGCGCCAGTCCACCCGCAGGGCACGCCGCGCCTGCAGCGCCTGGTCGAGCTGCTGCTCGGCGGCCTGCACCGCCCCGGCTGTGGTCAGTGGTGCAAACGGCACACTGAGGCTGTTCAGGGCAGTCTGGGCCTGCTGGACCAGCGTGTCCACCCTGGGCATCTGGCCTGTGGTCAGCATCAGCCGCAGCACCTCGGGGGGCTGTTCGCCCTGCCAGCGCCGCAGCGCGGCATGGGTCAGTTCATACAGCATTTCCTGTTCGGTGGCGCTGATGGCCAGGGGCCGGCTGTCGCCCAGATCAAAGGCAAATTCGCGCAGCAGTTTTTGACAAAAACTGTCCAGCGTGCCGATGAAACACTCGTCCAGCGTGTCCAGCGCCAGCTGCAGGCGGTTGGCATCTTCGGTCCACTGCCGCGCGGGCCGGGATTGCAGCCAGTGCTGCAAGAATACATCGTCCCCGGCCAGCTCCGCCTGCGCAGCAGCGCTGAGCTGTGATTCGCCCGCCGACAGCAGGCGCAGCGCCTGATCCAGCACCTGCCGTACCTCGGCCAGCCGGTCGCGGATCCGGCTGCGCAGTTCGGCAGCGGCCGCACGGGTGAAGGTGGTGACCACGATCTGGCGAGGCAGCAGCTCACGCTCCAGCAGCAGCCGCACCATCAGGATGGCCAGTGTCCAGGTCTTGCCGGTGCCGGCCGAGGCCTCAATCAGGGTCAGCCCACCCTGCAGCGGCAGGTGCAGCGGGGAAAGCGCTGTGGCGGGGGTGTCCGGCGTGATGACCGCATTCATGGGGCATGGTCTCCTGCAGGGTCTTTTTTTTGGCCCTGGTTTTTTTCCTGAAGGATCTGGTGATGATCCAGGATCGGCACATACAGGCGCGGCACATGCGCACGCACCGCAGCGTCCAGTGCTGCCGCGGCATCCTGCCCCCGCAGGATCAGTTGCCAGTCCGGGTGCAGGCTACAGCCCTCGTCCTGATGCGCCGGGGTCTGGTCGTTGCCGCGATAGCCCCGCCCCAGCCAGCTGTCCAGCAGAGGCTGGGCACTGTAGGGGCCTGCTGCGGCCTGTTTTTTCAGTTTTTTCAGGTTCTGGGCCAGCAGCTCAGCGGGCAGCACCACCGGCTGCACTGCCATCTGCTGCCAGAGCTGCAGCCAGTCGGCCAGCCAGTCTCTGGCCTGTGCGGGCGACACCGGACCGTACTGGATGGTGTCGCTGTGGCCCACGATCACCATGCACCGATCCATCCCATTGGCAGGACACAGCGCCTGCCAGGCCAGGTATTCCAGCCAGCCGCGCAGCAGGTGTTTGCCCTGTACCCGTGCTGGGCTACAGCGCAACCAGACCGGTACAGCCAGCGATTCCGGCACACACACCGACAGTTTGAAGCGCGCGATCGACAGGTCATGCCGGGTGATCGGGTCGGGCTGTTTTTTTTGCCACTGTGCCGCCCAGAACTCCACCCGCGCCCGCAGGGCCTCGAGCTGGTCACCTATCCAGTCTGCATAGGGTTGTGCCAGCAGACCGGCGGGCATGCGGGTTTTCAGCATCACGTCGGGCAATGCGCCCCGGCTGAGGAACTCAGCCCGCAGCTGATAGGTGTCCAGGCCATCCAGCGACAGCGGCTCATAGGGGTCAAAGGATTCGATGTCCTCCAGTCGGCGAATGCGCGCCTGCCGTAAAAAAGGCCGGTTCGGCTGCTGCACATCGCGGATGACCTGCTCCAGCGCCAGCACTTGCTGACCCGGCAAGGGTTCAGGCAGGATGCCCTCCACATACCACGGCTGCACCCGCTGTGGTTCACGCAGGTGCCGGGCCACATCCAGCCACAGCCCCGCCCCAATCGCCGGCCGTCGCCCCTGCTCGTGCGGGTGCTGGGCGGCCTGAAAATTCTCGGGCTCAAACGGCAGCTGCCGGTGACTGACCACCACGGTCTGCTCCAGCAGCGTCTGCTGGGCCTTCAGGTTCAGCGGGCGCTCGGCAGTCTGGCCCAGCGGCTGTAGCTTGCGGCCCAGGAATTCCAGCAGCTTTTGCACCGGACCGGCTGGCTGCAGCCGCTCTGGCTGTCCGCCCTCAAAACCGGTGTAAAACAGCCAGCAGGCCTGCCCGGCCAGCAAAAGCGCATCCAGAAACGCCCCCTGATCATCGGACAGGCGCGAGCGGTCATAGCGCTCCCCGCCCATCAACTGCATCAGGTCAAAACTGCTCGGCACATCACGCTGGGGGAAATGCCCCACGCCCAGATCCAGCACCACCACCAGCCGGTACGGCAGGGGCCGCAGCGTTCCCAGCCGGGCAAAGCTCACCCGGCCACCCGGCACCGACCCCGGCGGCTGGTGCTGCAGTCGATCGCTGATTTCATCCAGCAGCAACGGCAGGGGCAGGCGCACCTCGATGCGGTTGTCATCGCTGTGCAGGCCTTCACGCAGCTGGCTGAGCAACTGCTGCACCTGTCCCCACGCTGCCGAACTGCGCTCCCCGGCAAAGCGCGCCTCCAGCTGCTCCCGCAGCACCTGCAGCCAGTCATCCACACTGCGCGGGGCCTGCGCATCCTGGGCCAGCACCTCACGCAGCGCCTGTAAATCCAGAAAAATCCGCTCCAGCGCCGCCACCAGCTCAAAATCCGACCGGCCCACCCGCGCACAGGCCACCCGGTCGGCAAATGCGGCCTCCACCGGCATGGCCATGCCCAGCACCAGCCGGTCCAGCGCATGGCGAAACGTACAGCGATCGTCCCGGTCAGCGGGGGCCAGCCCCTGTGCCAGATGCTCGCCATCAAAGCCCCGGTAAAATCCGGCCTCGCGCAGCAGGGCACCAACCCGCTGCACGCCGATCCGGTCCAGTCCATAGGCGCGACTGACCGGCGGCAGCGCCAGCCAGTCCACCAGCCCATCGGCCCCGAAGCGCCCCTGCAGCAACCGATAACCCTGCGCCAGCCCCTCCCAGAGCACCTGGGCATCCGGCGACACCATCCCGGTGATGTCCACAGGCAGCTCCTGGGCCTCGGCACTGCCCTGGAACACCGCACGGATCAGCGGGGCCATGCGCTGCAGGTCCGGCATCAGCACCAGAATGTCGCCAGGCTGGCGGTCCGGCTCCGCATCCAGCCAGCAGAGGATCTCCTCGCGCAGCACCTCCAGCTGGCGCATGGCCGAGTGGCAGGCATGCACCCGCAGCGAATCATCACCCGGCTGCCACCGCAGGCTGTGGTCATCCGGATTCTGCAGCGCATACACCCCCGCCTGTAGCTGATGCAGCAGCGATGGCACCTGACCGGCCCGTGGCACCGGCAGGGGCACAAAGGCATCCTGCCACTGGCCAGCCTGTCCGTCCGACAGCTCCACCAGCTGGGCAAACACATCGCGGGCCTGTTTGCCAAAGCTGGTCAGCAGGGTGTGCTCACTGTCGCGGTGGGCCGCCAGCGCAGGCCAGCGCAGCCGTGCTTCGGCCAGCCAGCGCTCATCCACCACATCGGCCCAGTATTCGGGGGTGGGGTTGTGGTGCAGCACCAGCACCTCGACATAGCGGCTCAGCCGGATCAAAAACTCCAGCTCCCCCGGCGGCAGCTTCACCGGGGCAAACACCACCAGCTGGCGCGGCAGGTCGCGGCGCAGGAACACCGCCTTGTCGTGCGACGCCAGCGCCGCCCAGAACTCGGCCCGCACCTGCTGACGCTGGGCAAAGGTGTCGGCAAACAGATCCCGCCACAGTTGCCGCTGCCAGCGCTCCATCTGGATGGCCTCTTTTTGCCGCCACTCGGGGGGCAGCTCATCGGCTTCCCGCCCTGCGGTTCCGGCCTCGGCACTGGCCTGCTGCAGGCGCTGGAAATACGCACCCAGCCCGATCGACTCGCCCTGTCCCCAGCGGGTCAGCCACTGGGGCCGGTACACCACATAATCAGCAAACACCCGTGCCACCTGCGCCGACAGGCCCCAGAGCTGGCGACGCACCCCCATCGCATCGGGGTGGGTGAGTTTTTCAAACAAGAATTCCAGTGCCTTGGCGGACTGGCCGGCCTTTTCATCCAGGTCGGGACTTTCATGGATGCCGATCAGGTGGGAAAAAATCTGCCCCTGCATGGCCTGTGCGGCCAGCGGCACCTGCTCATTGAGCTGGCGGTAGCGCTCGGCATCAACCTGGCGCAGGATGCGCGCGTACAGCTTCCACTGGTAGGTGCCGATAAAATCGGTCTGCAACAGTGTGGCCACGCCCTGATGGTCGGCCAGTCCCTGCTGTAGCCATACCCCCACCCCGTGCGACGGCACCAGCACCTGCAGCGGCTCAAACACACTGGCGGGCTGAAAAAACTGCACCATCGCCTGTCGCAGGGTTTCCACCCGGTTGCTCTGGATGACATGGAGCATGTTGCTGGACTCAACCTGATTTTTGACAATTGAATGCCCCCTAGCGTAGCGCAAGTTCTGGCCACACCCCAGCACCCGGTGCATGTTTTGCGTCATCATCTGTCGCAGCAAATCCCGTCACGTCCCGGTTGCCCGCCCGTTACCACAAGGCAACGAAGCCTGCACGGGCAGAACTGGCATCGCGGCGGCGGCTGGCCTACAGTCAGGACCATGCGGCCTGCGGGCCATAGAATGTGATTGTCTGCAAGGAAAGAAGTCTTGTCATGAAACCGCAAACCCCACCCGTCATTGACCCCAGCCTGAATCTGGACCAGGTGCGCCGTGACTGCCTGACCCTGGCCAAGCACCGTGCCCGCTATTCCGCCGGGGCGGCCGTGATCCCGGTGCCGTTTCTGGATGTGATGGTGGATGCTGGCCTGCTCAGCCAGCTGTTGCCTGAAATCAGCGAGCGCTTTGGGCTGTCGCAGCAGCGCATGCCCGCCTATGACCCGCACACCCGTCAGCTGCAATGGAAAGTGATTTTTGACCGGCTGACCGAATTTGGCGGTTTTGTGCTCACCCGGGGCGTGGTGCGCAAATCCATCCAGGGCCTGGGCGGGCGCATCGTCGCCACTCAAGTGGCCAAATTCATCCCGC
>JBPOIS010000173.1:0-2603 GCA_052034295.1 Pseudomonadota bacterium | reverse complement strand
GCATTGAACCGCTCCACATGGTTGGTCTCTCCCCGATACGCACAGCTGAGGTGTCGATCAGGATCGAACACTTCGGCATAGGCTGGCCACAGGTCACTGACACTGCGGCACTGCTCGTAGCCCTTGCGCAGGTTGCAGCGCAAATCGGTTGCGGTGATGTCGCTGCGGTCTCCCAGTGCATAGGCCACGATCTGCCGGGTGCGTCGGCACAAGGCCAGCCACAGCCAGCATTTGTTGGCCTTACAGCCTACATAACTCCATAGCTCATCGAGCTCAAGGACGTCGTCGGGTTGGCACTCAGTGATCGTGTCATCAAGGGGCTTTGGGATTTTTTTTTAGCCAGCCTGACAGGGTATTCGGTGACACCCCAAACAGTCGTTGCATGGCCCGCAGGCTGCCGCGCTCAAGGTAGGTGTCGATGATGTGCTGCTTTTGCGCCTCGGTGTAGGGGACACTGGGCTCAAGGACGCTACAGCGGCCACAATCTTTGCATTTGAACTGGGGGTTGCCGCTGGTGTTGTGGCCGTTTTTGACGATGTTGATGGACTGGCAGCGGGTGCAGTGGTGGGTGATCACCAAGCTGGTGGGGCGCACCGGGTGAGGTGAGTGGCTGGCGATGCTCGTTGTCCAGCACCATCTGCAGTAGAGGTCATTGCGGGCTGATTTGCTGTCGCATTGAGTTCGATTTCACCTCCGTTTTTGGGAGTTGAACCAGCGTCCTCAGCAGCCGTGTCGGCTGGAAGGCTCTGCACATCGCACAGATGCGCAACACACCCAAAACGTCTGCTTGCTTAGACACAAGCAGCGGCGCATAATGTAATCAATTTGATGATATAAATGGCTCCATGATAATCAGTCAATCCGATTTTTGCTGTCCTTGGGTCGGTTCTCGTGGATGAGGAGCCTGTGAGCATGCATCCTCAGCGTGTCGAAAGTTTGAGCCATGCCCAACGCGAGCGGCTGGCCTACATCGACTTCCGGCTCTACTTCTTCGGTGAGATCGGTCGCCCAGACCTGATTGAGCGCTTCGGCGTGGCTCCGGCAGGGGCGACACGCGACTTGGCGCTGTATCGGAAAATCGCGCCGCAGAACATCACCTTTGACGGTAGCAGCAAGATCTACCGCATCGGACAAGCGTTCTCCCCGCTGTTCGACCACGCATCGCAACGCGTGCTGTCGGCGCTGGCTCTGGGTTTCGGCGATGGCGTGAACGGCGCGACGCAGCTGCTGCTGCCGTGCGAGTCGCCCGCCGCCCTGAGCAATCCCAGGATGGATGTGCTGGCCCCGGTCTGCCGGGCGATCCACGCCAAGCGGTCAGTCGCCATCCGCTACCACTCGATGAGCAGCGGGGAGTCCGAACGGGTCATCGTGCCCTTCGCGCTGGTGGACACCGGTCTGCGCTGGCACGTCCGGGCATTTGATCGCAAGAGCGGAGAGTTTCGGGACTTTGTCGTCACCCGGATCGAAGCGCCAACGCTGCTTGATGAGGAACCCAAGGCCAACGAGCACCCGGACAACGACATCCAGTGGGCGCGCATCGTTGAGCTGGACTTTGTGCCGCACCCGCGTCTCGCCCGGCCCGAGATCATCAAGATGGACTACGGGATGACCGACGGCTCGATCCGGATGCGCGTTCGCGCCGCCGTCGCGGGCTACATGCTGCTGCGCTGGAGCGTGGACTGCTCGCCCGACCACCGGCTCAAAGATGAACAGTACCGTCTCTGGCTCAGCGATCCGCTGGCCTTGTACGGCGTCGAGAATGCAAAGCTGGCTCCCGGCTACCGCGCGCCCAAGGGAAGGACATGAAGATGAACAACGTGTTTGGCTTCCGTGATCAGCTCATCAGTGAGTACAGCTCATTTTCACGAAGTTTTTCCCGGATTGCTGCTCCCGACATCAGGGATGAAGTCGAGCGGCAATACGCCGATGGGCGCTATTGGCCGGAACCCCTCGTTCAAATCAACCCTAACTATCAGCGCAAGGGGACGGTGCAGCAGTTGGTCGCGGAAGGCGTTTTGCACGGCGCTTGTGCGGATCTCTTCCAAGTTGGTAAAGCTGAGGGGGCTCCACTGCCGCTGCATCTCTATGCACATCAGATGCAAGCACTGGCCAAGGGGCAAGGAAAGCAGAGCTATGTTGTTACAACGGGCACTGGCTCTGGTAAATCACTGTCCTTTTTTATTCCAGTCATTGATCGGATATTGAAGGCAAAAGACCAGGACAAAACCCTTCGGACCCGCGCTATCGTCATCTATCCGATGAACGCCCTGGCGAACAGTCAGCTCGAAGAGCTCGACAAATTTCTCTATGGCTATCCGGCTGGACAACAACCCTTCACGGTAGCGCGGTATACCGGGCAAGAGTCCAAGGCAGAGCGTGACGCGATAGCAGACAACCCGCCTGACATCCTGCTCACCAACTTCATGATGCTGGAACTGATCCTGACTCGTTTTGACGAGGTGGATCGCCGCGTAGTGGATCATTGCCAAGGCCTGGAGTTCCTGATTCTCGACGAGCTTCACACCTACCGTGGCCGTCAAGGCGCGGACGTAGCCTTGCTTGTGCGTCGACTGCGAGAGCGCCTGCAGGCCTGCGATCTTGTC
>JBPOIS010000062.1:0-6664 GCA_052034295.1 Pseudomonadota bacterium | reverse complement strand
GTTTCGATGTTGTGGTTGAACACATCCGGCGGGCACTCGGCCATCAGCCGCAGGGCAATGTCCATCCGGCCCCGGAAGTCCGGCACGAGGATTTCCAGCAGGGTGTCCGGGCTCAGTGCACGGGTTTCACGGATACAGTCCACAAAATGCTGGGCCCCACCATCGCGCAGGTCATCGCGGTCCACTGAGGTGATCACCGCGTACTTCAGCCCCAGACTGGCGATGGTTTCGGCCATGTGACGCGGCTCGTCAGGGTCCAGCGCGTTGGGTCGGCCATGGGCCACGTCACAGAACGGGCAGCGGCGGGTGCAGATGTCGCCCATGATCATGAAGGTTGCGGTGCCGCCACCAAAGCATTCCGGCAGGTTCGGGCAGGCGGCTTCCTCGCACACGGTGTGCAGCTTCTGCGTGCGCAGGATGTCCTTGATGCGCTGCACTTCGGCGGGGGCGCTCATCTTCACCCGGATCCAGTCCGGTTTGCGCCCGGGGGCTTCGGTGGGCAGGATCTTCACCGGAATTCGCGCCATTTTGTCGGCACCGCGCAGTTTTTCACCGGCAACAGGAGGGGCAGGGCGGGCGGCAGGCTCAGACATGGCGGCAGATTCGGCTGACGGGGATGGTCTGATTATAAAAGCCTGCGGCGCCTTGCCTAGCCCCGGCGAACCATGGCGGATATTTTTTGTGGTGATGTTCATTATCGCGGGAATGGGGCGCTGAGGGCCGCTGTCGTGTGGCCAAATCCGCTAAGATCAGCCTCAGGATGTTGTGTGATTCAGACCGCAGGAGCCACCATGGCCAAAAAAAAGCCCACCGTACATTTTCCCTATGATGCCGTGGTGATCGGCGCGGGCCCGGCTGGCGAGGCCGCAGCCATGAAGCTGGCCAAATCCGGCAGAAAAGTTGCCGTGGTGGATCAGCGCCCGCAGGTCGGGGGCAACTGCGCCCACGTTGGCACCATCCCCAGCAAGGCGCTGCGCCAGACCGTCTACAACCTGATGCGCTACCAGCGCGATCCGCTGTTCCAGAAAACCGGCGAATGGAAGCACGTGCCGCTGACGCAGATCCTCAGCCGGGCGCGGCGGGTGATCGAACAGCAGGTGGACGCGCACACGCGGTTTTATGAGCGCAACCAGATCCAGGTGCATCAGGGCCGGGCGGTGTTTGAGGATGCGCATCACCTGCAGGTGATTCTGGAGGATGGCGGGGTCGAGCATCTGGCCTTCGGGCAGGCGGTGCTGGCGATGGGCAGCCGGCCCTACCAGCCCAGAGAACTGGATTTTAATCACCCCAGGGTGTTTGACAGTGACAAAATCCTCACCCTGGATTATCCCATCCAGAAAATCATCATCTACGGCGCGGGTGTGATCGGCTGTGAATACGCGTCGATCTTCATCGGGCTGGGCTACAAGGTCGAACTGATCAACACCCAGGCGCAGCTGCTCAGCTATCTGGACGATGAAGTCTGTGATGCGCTGTCGTATTACCTGCGCGAGCTGGGCGTGCTGATCCGCAACAACGAACAGATCGAGCGGCTCGACACCCACGACGATCACGTGGTGCTGAACCTGCAATCCGGCAAGCGCATCAAGGCCGATGCCATCCTGTGGTGCAATGGCCGCTCCGGCAACACCGATGGGCTGAACCTCGAAGCCGTGGGCATCACCCCAAACAGCCGTGGGCAAGTCACCGTCAACGCGCAGTACCAGACCGAAGTGCCGCACATTTATGCGGCGGGGGATGTGATTGGCTGGCCGTCACTGGCCTCGGCGGCCTACGATCAGGGCCGGGCGGCTGCGGCGTTCATGGTCGGCGATGCCGATGCGCACACCGTGACCGACGTGCCGACCGGCATTTACACCATTCCCGAGATCAGCTCGATTGGCAAAACCGAAAAGGAGCTGACCGAGGCCAGGGTGCCCTATGAAGTCGGGCAGGCGTTTTTCAAACACCTGGCGCGGGCGCAGATCACCGGCGACACCGTGGGCGGGCTGAAGCTGCTGTTTCACCGCGAGACCCGGGAGATCCTCGGCATTCACTGCTTTGGCAACAGTGCCGCCGAAATCATCCACATCGGTCAGGCGGTGATGCATTCGCCCAATAACTCGCTGGATTATTTCACCCAGACCACCTTCAACTACCCCACGATGGCCGAAGCCTACCGGGTGGCGGCACTGAACGGCCTGAACCGGCTGTTCTAGGCCAGTAGGACCGGCGGGGCCAGTGGATCAGGCTGGCCCGGCGCTGACCTCAATGGCCTGTGCGGCCGTGCGGGCATTTTCGCGGGCCTGTGCCACCGATTCGGCGCGGGCCAGCGCCACCCCCATGCGGCGCTTGCGGAAGCCTTCGGGCTTGCCAAACAGGCGCAGGTCCGACTGCGGCACCGCCAGCGCCTGTGCCACCCCGCTGAACTGCAGGTTCTGGCCGTCCTGACCGGCATAGATCACCGCCGAGGCGGCCACGCTGTGGCGGGACGGGTCCACCGGCAGGCCCAGAATCGCCCGCGCGTGCAGCTCAAACTCACTCTGGAACTGGCTGGCCAGTGTCACCAGGCCGGTGTCGTGGGGACGTGGCGACACCTCAGAAAACCACACCTGATCCCCGGCCACGAACAGCTCCACCCCAAAAATCCCGCAGCCCCCCAGCGCGGTGGTCACCGTGTCGGCGATCTGGCGGGCACGGGCCAGTGCTGCGGCACTCATCGGCTGCGGCTGCCAGCTTTCCACATAGTCACCGTCCTGCTGGCGGTGGCCGATCGGGTCGCAGTAGGTGGTTTCGATGGCACCGGTGTGCGGGTTGCGGGCGCGCACCGTGAGCAGGGTGATTTCAAACTCAAAATCAATCTGTCCCTCGACAATCACCCGCCCACTGGCCACCCGGCCTCCGGCCTGCGAATACTGCCAGGCGGCCTCCACCTCGGCGCTGGTGCTCAGCCGTGACTGGCCCTTGCCGCTGGAGGACATCACCGGTTTGACAAAGCACGGATAGCCGATCGCCTCACAGGCGGCGCGCATCTCGTCCAGACTGCCCGCGAACCGGTACGGCGATGTGGCCAGTCCCAGCTCCTCGGCGGCCAGCCGGCGGATGCCTTCGCGGTTCATGGTCAGGTGGGTGGCGCGCGCCGAGGGAATCACCGTGGCCTGACCGCTGGCTTCCACCGCCAGCAGCACATCCGTGGCGATCGCCTCAATCTCCGGCACGATCAGCTGCGGCTGCACCTGTGCAATCAGGGCCTGCAGGGCGGCGGCATCGGTCATCGCCAGCACATGCGCACGGTGGGCCACCTGCATGGCCGGGGCATCGGCGTAGCGGTCGGCGGCGTGGACTTCGACCCCCAGCCGCTGCAGGCTGATGGCGACTTCCTTGCCCAGCTCCCCGCTGCCCAGCAGCAGCACACGGGTGGCGGTGGATTGAAGCGGGGTGCCGAGGGTGATGGTCATCGGAAATGTCCTGAAAAAAGTCGTCAGCAGGGGGCAAAACCGCGCCATTTTACGGGAAAAACCGCCCCGCCTGCGGCGTTTTTTTTCTGTGCTGCGCCATCGGCATGCACACGGCAGGGCGCGATCAGGCCGCAACGCAGCCCTTCGGGGGCGTCCTGTGCCCCGCACCGGGGCAGATGATGCCGAAAGCTGCACCTTGTCGGGTTTTCGGCCTATAATCGCTGCTTTCTTGACGTGTACCCACAGGAATCCTGCCATGACCGAACGCATCCAGCACGGCTCGCTCGCCGTCGATCAGCGCCTGAATGACTTTATCGAAACCAAGGCCCTGCCCAACAGCGGTGTGAGCAGCGACCAGTTCTGGGCGTCCTTTGAGCAGATCATCCAGGACCTGACCCCAAAAAACGACGCCCTGCTGGCCAAGCGTGACGACCTCCAGGCCCAGATCGACCAGTGGCACCGCGACAACCAGCCGTTTGATGCCGCCAAATACAAGGCCTTCCTGCAGGACATCGGTTATCTGGTCCCCGAAGGCGAGGACTTCCAGGTCAGCACCGAAAACGTGGACGAAGAAATCGCCACACTGGCCGGCCCGCAGCTGGTCGTGCCGGTGCGCAACGCCCGCTACGCACTGAACGCCGCCAATGCCCGCTGGGGCAGTCTGTATGACGCCCTGTATGGCACCGATGCCATCGACAGCGACAATGGCGCCGAAAAAGGCCAGGGCTACAACCCGGTGCGCGGCGCGCGCGTGATTGCCTTTGCCAAGAACTTCCTCAACGCCACCTTCCCGCTGGCCCAGGGCGACCACACCCAGGCCACCGGCTATGCCGTGGATGGCACGGGTCTGATTGTCACCCTGCAGGGCGGCGCCACCACCGGCCTGCAGGACCCGTCGCAGTTTTCCGGGTACACCGGCGAAGCCAGTGCCCCCACCAGCGTGCTGCTGCGCAACAACGGCCTGCACGTCGAAATCCAGTTTGATGCCAGCCACACCGTCGGCAAGACCGACCCGGCCCACATCAAGGACCTGAACCTGGAATCCGCCGTGACCACCATCCAGGATCTGGAAGACTCCGTGGCCGCCGTGGATGCCGAAGAAAAAGTCGAAGGCTACAGCAACTGGCTGGGCCTGATGAGCGGTGACCTCGAAGAATCCTTTGAAAAGGGCGGCAAAACCGTGACCCGCCGCATGAACGCCGACCGCGTGTTCAAGAATGCCCAGGGCGAGGAATTCAGCCTGCATGGCCGCTCGCTGATGCTGCTGCGCAACGTCGGCCACCTGATGACCAACCCGGCGATCCTGGTCAATGGCCGCGAAGTCTATGAAGGCATCATGGACGCCATGATCACCGCCCTGATCACCAAGCACGACATCGAAGGCCGCAACGCCGACACGGGCCGCCGCAACTCGCGCACCGGCTCGATGTACATCGTCAAGCCGAAAATGCACGGCCCGGAAGAAGTCGCGTTTGCCGTTGAGCTGTTTGAGCGGGTGGAAAAAGCCCTCGGCCTGCCGGCCAAATCGCTGAAAATCGGCATCATGGACGAAGAGCGCCGCACCACGGTGAACCTGAAGGAATGCATCCGTCAGGCCAAAGACCGGGTAATCTTCATCAACACCGGCTTCATGGACCGCACTGGCGACGAAATCCACACCTCGATGGAAGCCGGTCCGGTGATCCGCAAGGACGACATCAAGGCCGCCAAGTGGATCGCCGCCTACGAAAACAACAACGTGGACGTGGGCCTGAAACTGGGCCTGCAGGGCCGTGCCCAGATCGGCAAGGGCATGTGGCCGAAGCCGGACAGCATGAAAGCCATGCTGGACACCAAGCTGGCCCACCCGAATGCCGGTGCCAGCTGCGCCTGGGTGCCGTCACCGACCGGTGCAACCCTGCACGCGCTGCACTACCATCAGGTCAACGTCAAGGCCCGTCAGGACGAGCTGAAGTCGCGTGAACACGCCAAACTGGACGACATCCTGACCCCGCCGCTGGCCACCGACACCAACTGGACGCCGGAACAGATCACCCAGGAACTGGAAAACAACTGCCAGGGCATTCTCGGCTACGTGGTGCGCTGGGTCGATCAGGGCGTGGGCTGTTCCAAGGTGCCAGACATCCACAACGTCGGCCTGATGGAAGACCGCGCCACCCTGCGCATCAGCTCGCAGCACGTCGCCAACTGGCTGCGCCATGGCATCGTCACCCGTGAACAGGTGCTGGAGGTGCTCAAGCGCATGGCCAGGGTCGTGGACCAGCAAAACGCCGGAGATGCGGCCTACACCCCGATGGCGCCGGGCTATGACGGCATCGCCTTCAAGGCCGCCTGCGACCTGATCTTCGAAGGGGGCGTCCAGCCGGCCGGTTACACCGAGCCGCTGCTGCACAAGGCCCGCCTGAACCTCAAAGGCTATCAGGGCAACTAAGCCCCTACCGCCTGCACAAAAACCCTGCCGGATGGCGGGGTTTTCCCGTTACTAAAACTGCGATTGAGACTGGCAATGAGTACAATTTTTTACAAAGCTCTCTTTGTGATTTCTACCTGTGGGATTAATTCTGTTTCATTGGCTAATGAACAAAATAAAGCTTTGGATATTATGTTGGTTTCAAAATTTGCAGGTGTTTGTGGGGTAATGCAGCAGATGCAAGCTTTTCAAGAAAGTACACAGATGGCTGGAGGTACAGAATTCATTACTAGATTCTGGCAAACTGAAATCGTACGTTTAGGAAAGACTCAAGAGCAATTCTTCGACGAATGTGAGCGATCAATTGATATATACAGTAAATATACAAATGCACTTCATTCAGATAATCAATAACAAAATTATTTGTATAACAGTTTGATGGGATGAAAGTGTGACTTGCGTCGCATTTTTCCTGATCAAAAAACAGTCAGCTTTGCGGTTTTTCCATAACGCCTCTTGTGGGTGGTTGATTGTAAAGGAGAAAAACGAAGGGTTGGTTTCAAACCTTTCCCTGACTTGAATGGGTGAGCGAGGATCAGTGAAGCATTGCTTCGCCCGAGCGCAAGGGTGAGGGTTGTGCCCGAACCGGCAAGGCGAAGGGCTGTGCCCGAAGCGTGGGCATGTGTTGGCTTCGACTTCGCTCAGCCAGCGTTTCAACACTTTCCTGGATGAAGAAGATCAAAGCACGCTGATTCATCCATTTTGGCAGGAAAGATTTAGTTTGACAGGGTGGACTGGCCTGGATTCTGCCCAGCCC
>JBPOIS010000027.1:0-25142 GCA_052034295.1 Pseudomonadota bacterium | reverse complement strand
CGCAGCTGGCCACCGACCACTTCGATGCCGTGGGCCGCGTTGTTGCGGCGGGCAGCGGTCATGCTCGGGTAGTTGTGCGCGCCTTCGGCGATGAACATCTTGGCGTATTCACCGGACTGGATGCGTTTCAGCGCGTTGCGCATGGCCTGGCGCGACTGCTCATTGATGACTTCCGGGCCGGTCACGTACTCGCCGTATTCGGCATTGTTGGAGATCGAGTAGTTCATGTCGGCGATGCCGCCTTCGAACATCAGGTCCACGATCAGCTTCAGCTCGTGCAGGCACTCAAAATAGGCCATTTCCGGCTTGTAACCGGCTTCAACCAGGGTTTCAAAGCCCATCTTGACCAGCTCAACTGCGCCACCGCACAGCACGGCCTGCTCACCGAACAGGTCGGTTTCGGTTTCGTCCTTGAAGGTGGTTTCGATGATGCCGGTGCGGCCACCGCCCACGCCCGAGGCATACGACAGGGCGATGTCACGGGCCTTGCCGGACGCATCCTGATACACGGCGATCAGGTCAGGCACGCCGCTGCCGCGCTGGAATTCCGAGCGCACGGTGTGGCCGGGGGCTTTCGGGGCAACCATGATCACATCCAGGTCCTTGCGCGGCACGACCTGGTTGTAGTGGATGGCAAACCCGTGGGCAAAGGCCAGCACGCCGCCCTGCTTGATGTTCGGCTCGATTTCGTCGCGGTACAGTTTGGACTGGAATTCATCCGGGGTCAGGATCATGACCACGTCCGCGCCGGCCACGGCGTCCTTGACTTCAGCGACCTTCAGGCCGGCATTCTGGGCTTTTTTGACCGAAGCCGAGTCCTTGCGCAGGCCGATGGTGACGTCCACACCGGAATCCTTCAGGTTCAGCGCGTGGGCGTGGCCCTGCGAGCCGTAGCCGATGATGGCGACTTTTTTGCCTTGGATGATGGACAGGTCGGCGTCCTTGTCATACAGAATGTTCATGCAGTGTGCTCCAGTGGGGCGCGGCGAATAAGGTGCCGCGTACGATAGCAAAAAACCGGGGAGTTTGCCGCCCTCCCCGGCTGGGGAGGACAGCCAGAAATTTACAGGCTGAGGACTTTTTCACCCCGGGAGATGCCCGACACGCCCGAACGCACCACTTCGAGGATGGTGTTTTCGGCCAGCGCGTCGATGAAACCATCGAGCTTGCTGGTGCTGCCGGCAATCTGCAGGGTGTAGGTGGTCGGGGTCACGTCGATGACCTGCGCGCGGAAGATGTCAGCGGTGCGCTTGATCTCGGCACGGGCCGCACCGGTGGCCTTCAGCTTGACCAGCATCAGTTCGCGCTCGATGTGGCTGCCTTCGGACAGGTCCACGACCTTGACCACTTCGATCAGCTTGTTGAGCTGCTTGGTGATCTGCTCGATCTTGTGCTCGTCGCCGCTGGTGGTCAGGGTCAGCCGCGACAGGGTCGGGTCCTCAGTCGGGGCGACGTTCAGGGTCTCGATGTTGTAGCCACGCTGGCTGAACAGTCCGACCAGACGCGACAGTGCGCCTGATTCGTTTTCCATCAGGACAGAAATGATCCGGCGCATCAGGTCCGCTCCCCTTTTTTGATCCACATGTCACGCATCGCCTGCCCGGCAATCTGCATCGGGTAGACGTGTTCGCGCTTGTCCACATAGGCGTTGATGAACACACACTTGTCCTGGATGGCCATGGCTTCACGCAGCTTGGCTTCGAGTTCGTCCTTGTGGTTGATCTCGATGCCGACGTGGCCATAGGCTTCCATCAGCCTGGCAAAATCCGGCAGCGACTCCATGTAGCTGCTGGAGTGGCGGCCTTCGTACTGCATGTCCTGCCATTGTCTGACCATGCCCAGCGACTGGTTGTTCAGGCAGAGGATTTTGACCCCGATGCCGTACTGGGTGCAGGTGGACAGTTCCTGGATGCACATCTGGATCGAAGCTTCGCCGGTGATGCAGACCACGTCACGCTCAGGCTGGGCCAGCTTGGCGGCCATGGCGTACGGCAGGCCGACGCCCATGGTGCCCAGACCGCCGGAGTTGATCCACTGGCGCGGCTCGTTGTACGGGTAGTACAGCGCGGCAAACATCTGGTGCTGGCCAACGTCCGAGGTGATGATCGCCTTGCCGTCGGTGACCCGGTACAGGGCCTCGACCACTTCCTGCGGCTTCATGCTGCCGTTTTCGCCCGGTTCGTAGCGCACCGCGGCATGCCTGCGCCACTGGTTGATCTGTTCCCACCATTTGGCCAGGGCGTCACGGTTCGGCTCACGCACGTCCATCTGCGCCAGCTGGGCCAGCATTTCGGTCAGCACCGGCTCGACCGCCCCGACGATGGGGATGTGGGCCATGATGGTTTTGGAAATCGCCGCAGGGTCGATGTCGATGTGGATGATCCGCGCTTCCGGGCAGAATTTGGCCGGGTTGTTGGTGACGCGGTCATCAAAGCGCGCGCCCACACAGAGGATCACATCGGCATGGTGCATGGCCATGTTGGCTTCATAGGTGCCGTGCATGCCGAGCATGCCGAGGAACTGCCGGTCGCTGCCCGGATAGGCCCCCAGGCCCATCAGGGTGTTGGTGACCGGGAAGTTCAGCAGGCGGGCCAGTTCGGTGAGCTGGGCCGAGGCATTGCCCTGCACCACGCCACCGCCGCTGTAGATGATCGGGCGCTTGGCGGTGAGCAGCTCGTCAATGGCCTTGCGGATCTGGCCGCTGTGGCCGCGTCCGGGCGGCTGGTACGAGCGCAGGCGGACTTTTTCCGGGTATTCGTAGCCAAACTTTTCGGCTGGGTTGGTGCAGTTCTTGGGGATATCAACCACCACCGGACCAGGACGGCCCGTAGAGGCGATGTAAAAGGCCTTTTTGATGATGCCGGGGATTTCGCTGGCGTGACGGACCTGGAAGCTGTGCTTCACGATCGGCCGGGAAATGCCGACCATGTCGGTTTCCTGGAAGGCATCCTCGCCGATCAGGTGGGTGGCCACCTGCCCGGAGATGATCACCATCGGGATCGAGTCCATGTAGGCTGTGGCGATCGGGGTCACGGTGTTGGTGGCGCCCGGACCCGAGGTCACCAGCACCACACCGGTCTTGCCGGTCACCCGCGACCAGGCATCGGCCATGTGTCCGGCGGCCTGCTCATGGCGCACCAGCACGTGTTTGACCTGATCCTGCTGAAAAATGGCGTCATAAATGTGCAGGACTGCACCGCCCGGATAACCAAAAATGTATTCGACGCCCTCATCCGCCAATGCGCGGATCAGCATCTCTCCACCAGACAACAGTTCCAATTGAATCACCCCAAACGAAAACACGCCCTGTTGCGGACGTTGACGTGGACCATGGTCAGCACTGGCCTGCCGACTGACGCAAGGCGGTCAGGCGCAAGCCTCGGAATATCCTGCCCGGACACACCGGCATGGCAGGCTGCCTGAACGATATTCGGGCAGTGCAAACAAAGGGGCGTTTCCACTGTGGCAGGAAGCACCCAGCAGGGGGGGTCAACATCGCGGAATGCGCGACACAGAAGACCGGATGTCAGGCCTGCCGGACCCAGCGGGTGATCGGGTCAGCAAAAAGCCCTGACAAGGCTCGGTATTGTTGGGAGCAGGGCACAAAATGTCAAGAAAAACCCCAAATCTGCCCTGTTTTTTCATGGGATCAGGCGGTCAGGCTCTGGCATACTCCATTCTGGAATGCCTGGCGCCGATGGGCGGGCGGGCTCAGACCATCACGGAGTGATCATGACGATGTTGCGTACCCCCCTGCTCGGCCTGGGCGTGTTGCTGCTGTGCGTAGCCCCGGTGCACGCGGCCGACAAATACTACAAATGGGTGGATGCCCAGGGCACCACCCACTACACCCAGACCCCACCGCCCGCCTCGAAGGCCCGCAAGGTGCTCAAAACCGTCACCGTGTCGCGCCACGTCAATGGCAGCAGCGTGCCCGGCTATGCGCCACAGACCCCGGCTGTGGCAGCAAATTCTGCCGCTCCGGCGCCGGCCAGTGCTGCAACGCCTGCACCCACCCAGGCCACGGCGCCCGCAGCGGACACTGCCCCTGTGGCTGACAATGGCCCGCAGGGCACGCCCGTGGACAACCAGCCGGGAGTCGTCAGCAATGGCGGTTCCTATCTGGCCAAATGACCGGGGGCACTGGCATGAACCTGTCTGTCCTCCGGCCCGTACGCCACACCCTGACCCTGCTGGGGCTGGTCAGCCTGCTGGGGCTGGGCCCGGCTGCCCATGCCCAGCAGTTCTATAAATGGGTGGACGCCAGTGGGGCCACCCACTACAGCCAGACCCCGCCCCCGGCCAGCGCCAGTCAGGTGAAAAAACCCGTGCAGGTCAGCAGCAAGCTGCCCGCCGACAGCGCCAGTGCGATTGCGGCCCTGAACGCCAAAAAAGCCGCAACCGACAAGGCCGAAGGCGAAGCCGCCAAAAAACGCACTGAAGCGGCCCAGAAGCAGGCGGCTGCACAGGCGGCCGACCGGCAGCGCCGCGCGGCCAATGCCGCCAACTGCAGCACCACCCGCTCGGCACAGGCGCTGATCGAGACCGGCCGCCCCCTGCGTGAGCGCAACGCCCAGGGCGAATACGTTCCGATGGATGAAGCCCAGAAGGCCCAGCGCATCGCCCAGATGCAGCAATATCAGAAAGACAACTGCCTCTGAGGGCTGGCCCGCAGCATCGCGACGCTGCGGGCTGCTCACGCCCTCCCCACGGCTCCCGCAATCCCCATGCAGCCTGTGCCGCTTTTGGGCTATCCTAGCGCATTGTTTTTGGTTTTGATTCTGGAACGTCCACCCACCATGTCCACACTTGCCGAAGAATACAGCCCCTCTGCCCTTGAGCCGCAGCTGCAGCAGCGCTGGGCCCGCGAGCAGCGCTTTGCCGTGCCCGATGTGCCCGCAGGACCGCACCGCTATGTGCTGTCGATGTTCCCCTACCCGTCCGGCAAGCTGCACATGGGCCACGTGCGCAACTACACCATTGGCGACGTGATCAGCCGTTTTTATCGCATGCAGGGTGAAACCGTGCTGCAGCCGATGGGCTGGGATGCCTTTGGCCTGCCGGCCGAAAACGCCGCCATCGCCCATCAGGTGGCCCCGGCGGCGTGGACCTTTGACAACATCAACTACATGAAGGGCCAATTGAAATCGCTCGGCCTGTCGATCGACTGGTCGCGCGAAATCGCCACCTGCACGCCCGAGTATTACCGCTGGGAACAGTGGCTGTTTGTGCAGCTCTACAAAAAGGGGCTGATCTACCGCAAGCTGTCCACGGTGAACTGGGACCCGGTGGACCAGACCGTGCTGGCCAATGAACAGGTCATCGACGGGCGCGGCTGGCGCTCCGGTGCGCTGGTCGAAAAACGCGACATCCCCATGTACTACTTCCGCATCACCGACTACGCGCAGGAACTGCTCGACGACCTCGACCGCCTGCAGGGCGGCTGGCCGGACAATGTGCTGGCGATGCAGCGCAACTGGATTGGCCGCTCCACCGGCATGGACCTGACCTTTCCCTATACCCTCAATGGCGAAAAATCCGGCCTGACCGTGTTCACCACCCGTCCGGACACGCTGATGGGCGTCACCTATGTGGCCGTGGCTGCCGAGCACCCGCTGGCCCAGCACGCCGCACAGCACAACCCGGCCCTGCAGGCTTTCATTGAAGAATGCCGCAAGGGCTCCGTCGCCGAAGCCGACCTGGCCACCGCCGAGAAAAAGGGCATGGACACCGGCCTGTTTGTCCAGCACCCCCTGACCGGCGAAAATGTGCCGGTCTGGGTCGCCAACTATGTGTTGATGAGCTACGGCTCCGGTGCCGTGATGGCAGTCCCGGCGCATGACGAGCGTGATTTTGAGTTTGCCCGCCAATATGGCCTGCCGATCCGGCAGGTGATTGCCGTGGACGGCGATTTTGACCCCGGCCAGTGGCAGGAGCGTTACGCCAGCAAGACCAGCACCACGGTGAATTCCGGTCCGATCGACGGCCTGGACTACACGCAGGCCTTTGAAAAACTCCTTGGGATCCTCGAGCCGCAGGGCCTGGCACAAGGTAAAGTGCAATTCCGCCTGCGTGACTGGGGCGTGTCGCGGCAGCGCTACTGGGGCTGCCCGATCCCGATGATCAACTGCGACACCTGTGGTCAGGTGCCGGTGCCTGAGGACCAATTGCCGGTGGTGCTGCCCACCGAAGTGGTGCCCGATGGCTCCGGCAACCCACTGGCCAAAATGCCCGAGTTTTACCAGACCACCTGCCCGCAGTGTGGCGGCGCTGCACGCCGTGAGACCGACACCCTGGACACCTTTGTGGAATCCAGCTGGTACTATGCCCGCTATGCCTCCCCGCAGTTTGCAGGCGGCATGGTCGATCCACAGGCGGCGCAGGGCTGGCTGCCGGTGGATCAATATGTGGGTGGCGTCGAGCACGCCATCCTGCACCTGTTGTACGCGCGGTTTTTTCACAAGCTGATGCGCGATGCCGGGGTGTTTGCCGGGACCGACGTGGGCAGTGAACCGTTCAATCGCCTGCTGACCCAGGGCATGGTGCTGGCCGACACCTTTTATCGTGCCCAGCCCGATGGCAAAAAACTGTGGATCAACCCCGCCGACGTGACCCTGAACAAGGACGAGCGCGGGCGGGTGCTGTCGGCCACGCTGAGCGGCGATGGCCAGCCGGTCGAAATCGGCGGCATGGAAAAAATGTCCAAATCGAAAAACAATGGCGTCGATCCACAGGCGATCATCGACCAGTACGGGGCCGACACTGCGCGGGTGTTCATGATGTTTGCCGCACCGCCGGACCAGTCGCTGGAATGGTCGGATGCCGGGGTGGAAGGCTCGCACCGCTTCCTGAAACGGGTGTGGAAACTGGCCAGCAGCCACCTGAACCACCCGGCCCCTGCCGGTGAAACCGCGCAGGTGCCGGACCCGGCCGGTCTGGATGCCAGCGCCCGCGACCTGCGCCGCAAGGTGCATGAAACCATCGCCAAAGTGGGCAGCGATCTGGCCGAGCGGCAATCGTTCAACACCGCCATTGCCGCGCTGATGGAACTGCTCAACGCCGTCAGCAAATATCAGGGCAGCGAACAGGCAGACCGCGCGGTCGAGCGCGAAGCCATCACCAGCCTGCTGCTGATGCTGCTGCCGTTTGCCCCGCACCTGGCAGAAACCCTGCTGGATGCACTGGGCGTGTCGGCGGCCAGCGCCCGCTTCCCGGCGGTGGATGCGGCTGCGCTGGTCAAATCCAGCCAGACCATTGTCGTGCAGGTGAATGGCAAACTGCGCGGCAAGCTGGAAGTGCCGGTGGACCTCAGCGACGACGAGCTGAAGGCACAGGCCAAGGCGCTGCCGGACGTGCAGCCGTGGCTGACCGGCCCCACCAAAAAGGAAATCGTGGTCAAGGGCAAGCTGGTCAATCTGGTGGTTTGAACCCCAGCCTGACCACCGCAAGGCACCGCCCCCCGGGGCGGTGTTTTTTTTGTACTCCGGTTGTGGCCGCTCAGCGCTCCACGGCCCCCAGATCGGCAGCCGCACCCTGTACGGCGCGTGGACGGATCGCCTGCTGGATCAGGTCATACTGGAACCGGACCGGATTGGCTGCCACCACGGACAGGTCAGGCTGGGCCGCATCCAGCAGCGCACCCGCCGCCAGCGGCACAAAGTTTGCGGGATCATAGGGCAGCGCGTCGCCGCGCAGCAGACTGGACCAGCCGGTCACCGTGCCGGGCACTGGATGCCAGGGGTCTGCATCGGCCAGACGGGCACTGACCCAGTTTTTGCCCAAGTGCACCGTACCGCCCGCCGTCCAGTGGGCCGGGTTGACTTCCGAGCGGGAACGCAATGCCGGATAGGTCACCGACCCGGCAAAGCTGAGCACATTGTTCCAGGCTTCGAGGTGCTCCTCGGTGGTCGAGAGCTGAAACAGCACGGCTGACTGGCCTTCAAGGTGCACGCTGTTGTGGTAAAAATACAGCGTGCCCTTGCGAAAAATCGGCTCGCCCCAGTTCGGGGTGGCCGGTGAGGACCCGTAATGGTCGCCACCATAGTGGATCGCCGAGCCGTCCTCGCCGTTTTTGCGGATCAGATTGCCATACACCAGCGTCTGCCGGTAGGCCGGATCGGCGGTGGCGGTCTGGTAAAAATCCTCGCTTTCCACCAGATCAATGGCGTGTGCGCCCCCCTGCAGGGCGTTGTAGCGGATCACCGTGCCCACCGAGCGGTCCTTGATCAGGTTGCCCAGTGCCCCGGCCCGCAACGGCCCAAACCAGTTGCCCTCATAGACCACGCCGACGCTCTGGATGTAGACATTGTGCTCATGGTCATCCTGCACCACGCCGTTGCCCTCAATCTGGTTGTGGGCGATGCGCAGGTCCCGGGTGACGGCAAAATCACCATCGTCGGTGGATTTGCTGAACACGCCATTGCTGCAATCGTGAATGTGGTTGTCCACCAGGCTGATGTGGTGGCCGCGCTCGATCCACACACAGGCGCCAAAGGCTGCATAACGCTGCACCACCCCGTGCGAGTCGGTGAAGGTGTGGTCCGGCTGGGCGCCGCGCAGCTCCAGCCCGTCAATCTGCAGGTGGGCAGGCACATCATTCCATGCCGTGGGCGAGCTGGCCAGTGGTTTGATCACCACCAGCGAACGGCTTTCATGCAGCGGATGGCCATAGGCCAGCCCGCGGCGGCTGACCGCATCCCGGCCCTCCACCACCGGACGCTGTCCGGCCGGTCCACGCACCCCGCACACCCGGATGGGGGCCGCGGCGGTTCCCACCCCGGACAGCATGAATTTGCCGGCATAGGGCGCAGCCCGGTAAAAAATCCGCACCGTGTCCCCGGCCTGTAGCGACTCCCACGGCACCTGATCCAGCGCAGCCAACTGCCCGGTCCCCGGCCCGACCTGATAATCCCGGCCCCGGCCCGAAGGCACACAGGCGCTGACGCCTGCGGGGGTGCTGCTGGAACCGGTTGACCCGGTGGGCGTGGTGGCTGGGGTTCCGGTGTCATGCCCTGAGGGAGGCGGGGTGTGCGGGGCCGTGGCCGGGGTCTGGCCGCCACCACAGGCGCTCAGACCGGCCAGCAGCAGCAGGCTGCCCAGTGCCTGAAGGGTCTTTGGGGGGGTACATGGCAGCTCCTGTGTGTGATGGGATGGCAACAAAGCGACTGCCCCTCAGCCCACCCGCTGACTGACGGCAATGCCCCGGCCCGAGGCCCACTGGGCCACATCCTGCCGGTTAATCGCCGCGGCCATCAGTTCGGGGAACTGATCCGGGGTACAGGCAAAGGTCGGCACGCCCAGACTGGCCAGGGCACTGGCATTCTGGCCATCAAACGACGGACGGCCCTGATCGTCCAGCGCCAGCAGGCCAATCACCTGCACACCCTGCTGCACCAGCTTGCCGATGCGCCGGATCATCTCGGCACTGCCTGCCCCCTCATACAGGTCGCTGATCAGCACCAGAATCGTGTCCTCTGGCCGGCGGATCAGCGTTTCACAATAGGCCAGTGCGCGCGGGGTGTCGTTGCCGCCCCCCAGCTGTGTACCAAACAACACCTCGACCGGGTCGGCCAGCGCCGCGGTCAGGTCCACCACAGCGGTGTCATACACCACCAGTGACGTCGAGACCGCACGCAGGCTGGCCAGCACCGCCGCAAACAGGCTGGCATACACCACCGAGCTGGCCATGGAGCCGCTCTGGTCCACACACAGCACGATGTCGCGCAGGCTGGCCTGCTGGCTGGGGTGGCCAAACAGCTGCTGCGGCACAATGCTCTGGTATTCGGGCAGGTAGTGTTTGAGGTTGGCGCGGATGGTGCGTGGCCAATGGATGTCCTGCACCCGTTTGGGCCGGCGCGTGATCGCTGCACGGTTCAGGCTGCCGCGTACGGCCTGCTCCAGGGCGGGGGCCAGACGTTTTTGCAGGTCCTCGACCACCTGGGCGATCACCTGCCGGGCGGTGTCCCGGACCGTTTCCGGCATCATCTGCCGCAGGTTGACCAGCGTACTGACCAGATGCACGTCCGGCTCCAGACTGCGCAGCAGCTCAGGCTCCAGCAGCAATTGCTGCAGGTTCAGCCGTTCGTAGGCATCGCGCTGCATCACCTGCACCACGGTACTGGGAAAATACTGGCGGATGTCCCCCAGCCACTGGGCCAGATAGGGCTGTGAGCGGCCCCGCCCGACCTTCATGCGGTTTTTTTCCTGATCTGCGGGTGGATACAAAAACGCCAGTGTCGTGTTCATGGCGGCATCGGCCCCACTCAACTGGGCGGCCCCTTCAGACTCGCCCAGCAACAGTCGCCAGCGGCGCTGCCGCTCGGTCAGGGGAGAGGCAGTCATGGGGTTTTCTCCGCCAAAGCCACAGAATCCAAGGGTATTGTGACCGCCAGCCCTGGCAGGGTTCCGGCAAAAATCTGCTGCAGCACCCGCAACACAGGCTGGACCCGCTCCCCATCCAGGGTCTGGGCAGGGTCGGCCAGTGGCGCAGTCTGGCCGGCTGCGGCCTTGTCCAGCAGCGAACGCCGCTCCGGATCGGCAAAGCTGGCCGTGGTACGGCGCAGCAGGGGCAGCAGCTCAATCAGGTGGGCCTCGGGCAGCGCCAGCAGCCAGTCATCCAGCACCGTCCACAGCGCCTGATCGTGAATCAGGATCATGGCCTGATCGGTCAAAAACCCTTCAAACCAGTCGCCCTGCCAGCGCACCTGCTCGCGGTCCGGCTGACGGGCCGACAAGGCCCACTGCATGCGCCCGCAGGTCTGGGCAGCGTCCAGCCAGCCCTGTTCATGGGCGCGCAGGGTCATCCAGCCAGACAGCAGCGCGGGCAGGCTGTCCTTGTCCAGCAGGCTGAGCAGGGTTTGCTGCCACAGCGACTGCAAATGCCCCGGTGCCAGCTGGCCCAGCCAGTGGTCGAGCTGCTGCAGCCGCGGCCACAGTGCCCGCGCGGCCTCGCTGCTGCTGCCCAGCGTGGCGGCGGGCAGCCCAATCAGCGCACGGCTGAGCAGGGAGTCCAGCACCTCCCCCAGCAAGGCCGTCGGCATCTGCCGCACACTGCCATAGCGCCACGCCTGCACCAGCGGCCCGGCAGACTCCAGCAGCTGCAACACATCGTGCTGACGGGCGGCCTGCTGGGTCAGCAGGGCCAGCAGCCGGGGGGTCAGTGCTTCCAGCCCGGCCAGCAGGGCCAGCTCCACGGCAGGGGTCAGGTCCTTGAGGGTGGGGGCCTGAGTGGCTTGGTGCCACAGGCTGGCCTGCGCCGCCTGACCGACGGTCTGGCCCCACAGCGAGGCCTGCGCCAGCTTCAGGGCCAGCTCCGGCTGCCAACTCAGGGTCCAGACTTCACGCCAGGTCCCTGTGCTCTGCTGCACCGGCTGGGGTTTGGCCCAGTCGATGTCCAGCGCGCGCAGCCGGTAAAACAGTACACTGCGCTGCCGGTCAAAGGGCTTGCGCAGGTCCAGCTCCAGCGCTTCGCTGGTCGCAGACTGCTTCAGGCGCAGGGTCTTGAGCTGGGCGGCCAGGTCCGCTTCGATCGGCAACTGGGCAAACCCTTCGGGCAGGGCCCCAAGCCGCTCGCCCACCAGCATCTGCTGCAGGAGTTGTGCCGGAGGCTGCTGGCCATGATACAGCACACTCTGCAGGGCATCCTGCACATCCTGCAGGTCCGGCAAGGCCCGCCCGCGCACGCTCAGCAGCGCGTCAATCAGCCGGATGGCGTCGATGATCTGCGCGCTGGAGGCATCCAGATGCTGGGCGCGCAGCGCTTCGGCATACTGGGCCAGCCAGCCCGCTGCCAGCCGCTGGCTGTGGGCCCCAGCGGCCAGACCGGCTATATGCTGCGGGTCCGAATGCGTCCACAGGTGCTCATACCAGCGCGGGGACACCACCCCGGCCCCATAGCCGCTGTCCTGGGTGAGACGGCCATTGCTCCAGGGAATCCACGCCAGATTCAGGCGGGTTTTGGGCAGGCCCTTCAGCAGTGCCCGGTCAGATTTGGCGGTGGCCTTGAGATCCTGCAGGGCCGGCACATGCCACGCGCCGCACACCACCACAATGTCACCGTCTGGATACTGCCTGAGCGCCGTGCGCAGGCTGTCACGCATCCACGCTTCACGGCAGGCTTCCACAGGGTCCTGCACCGCCCCGGCCTGGGCCCGCAGAGCCGCCATGGCCTCGCCGAGGGTGACAAAAACCTCGCCACCATGGGGCTGCTGCTCGACCAGATGATCCCAGAAACGCTCACCATCCTCGTAGCCCGCCAGCTGCGCCAGCACGCCGATCGGATCGGCCAGCACCTGCCGGGTCAGGGCCTGCCGGGCCAGCGCGTCCGGATCCAGGACGGCATTCGCTTCGGTTGCACCCGTGGACGGATCGTCCGGTTCGCCCCCCGGCACAGACTGGTTTTCCAGTGCCATGCGGTGGCCCACGGGCAAGTCAAAAAACTGCACCGGGATGCCGTGCCGCTGGCCATGGCGCAGCGCCTGCCACTCCGGCGAGTACTCGGCAAATGGATAAAACGCCGCAGCCGGGGCACTGTCGTCTTTTTCGGCACTGTGCAGCATCAGCGCAATCGGCAGCGCCAGATCATCACGGTCCACCTGCGCCAGCAGCGGCTGGGCATCGGCAGGGCCTTCGATCAAAATGGCCGCAGGCTGGCACTGGGCCAGCACCGCCAGCACACTGCGCGCAGAACCGGGGCCGTGGTGGCGGATGCCAAGCAGGTGCACGTTGGCCATGGCTTAGCGATCCAGTTCGCGGCAGGCCTCGTACAGGTCCGCCCAGCCCTCGCGCTGGCGCACCACGGTTTCCAGATACTCGCGCCACGGCACCACATCGGCGACCGGGTCCTTGAGCACCGCCCCGACCAGCCCGGCCGCCAGCTCCGGATCGGCCAGCGCGCCGTCACCAAAGTGCGCCGCCAGGGTCCAGCCCTGCCCGATCACCGAGATGGCTTCAGCCGTGGACAGGGTACCGCTGGGGACCTTGAGCTGTTGTTTGCCATCTTCGGTCCGGCCTTCACGCAGCTCCCGGAAAATCGTCACCAAACGGCGGATCTGCACCTGGGCGGGCTCAATCGGCGGCAGCTCCAGTGCGCGTCCCAGGGCGGCCACCCGCTGCTCGACGATGCGCACCTCCTCATCAATGCTGGCCGGGGGCGGCAGGATCACCGTGTTGAAACGCCGCTTCAGGGCCGAGGACAGTTCATTGACACCCTTGTCACGGTTGTTGGCGGTGGCAATCACGTTGAAGCCCTTGGTGGCCGGATAGTCGAGGCCCAGCTCGGGTACCGGCAGGGTTTTTTCAGACAGAATCGTGATCAGCGTGTCCTGCACATCGGCGGGAATGCGGGTCAGTTCCTCAATGCGGCAGAGCTTGCCGGCCTGCATGGCGTTCAGCATCGGGCTGGGCACCAGCGCTTCGGGGCTGGGCCCCTTGGCCAGCAGCATGGCGTAGTTCCAGCCATAGCGCAGCGCATCCTCACTGGTGCCCGCGGTGCCCTGCACCAGCAGGCCGCTGTCACCACTGATGGCGGCACTCAAGTGCTCGGACACCCAGGATTTGGCCGTGCCGGGCACCCCCAGCAGCAGCAGCGCCCGGTCGGTGGCCAGCGTGGCCACGGCGATTTCCATCAGCCGGCGACTGCCGATGTATTTGGCGGTGATTTCGGTGCCATCCGGCAGGGTACCGCCAAGCAGATAGGTCAGCACGGCCTGCGGCGACAGCTGCCACTGGGGCGGACGGGGGCGGTCATCGTGCTGGCGCAGGGCCTCCAGCTCGGCCGCATACTGGTGTTCGGCGCGCTGGCGCAGGACGGCAGGGTTCATGGTCACTCCTCAAAAAAAATTCTGTCTGGGGTTTTTCATTCGGGACCTCACCGGGTCAGCCCAGCCGCCAACAGCTCACGCTGTAGCGCCCAGTAAGGCTGCAGCCGCTGTTCATGCTGTTGCGCAGGGTGCTGCTCAGGCCGCAGGGAAGGCAGCGGACTGTGCCGGTGCAGGCTACGGCGCCACGCCAGCGCATCATCCGGCAGCCACGCTCCGGCGTCCACAGCCAGCAGGGTGTCGGCTTCGCCGTACAGCCACAGCCACTGCTGCACATTCAGCAAATCCGCCTGCCAGTGCTGCAGGGTTTCGGCATGCCCACCACTGGGGGTGGCATCAGCTGGCTGGTGCTGCCGCCACGACACGATGCCCTGTTGCAGGGCATCCCGGAGCTGCCGGGTGTGGTCCGGGTCCAGCCGCCCCACCTGCGCTTCTCGGGACAGTCGCTGCCACAGGGCCCGGCGCTGCAGGCGTTTTTGCTGGTCCTGCTGCCACGAATAGCCCACAGGACTGCGCAGCCGGTCCGCATAGGTGGCCTGCTGGCTGGCCAGCACCTCCTGCACCTGCCGGGTGGCCCAGGCCTGCCAGGCGGCATCGCTCAGGCACTGGGCAAAAACACCCTGTTCCTGCGGCTCCGTCAGTCTGGGCAGCGCCTCCAGCACTTCGTCATCGCCCCGCAGCCACGGCTGCCAGCGCAGCGCGCGCAGCAGGCCCGCCCACACGGGCGGGTGATCCGGTTCGGCCTGTTGCAGCAGGGCCACCAGCTCAGACAGGGACAGCTGCCAGTGCGCCAGCAGGCCCGCCACGGGCAGCATCGCAAACACATCCGCCAGCACCAGCGCCTGCTGTTCCACCGGGGTTTTGTTGCGGCCCAGCGCCCGCAGGCGTCCCGCAGACAGCGGCCAGTGTCCCTGCGCCAGCCCACTGGCCAGCCGGGTCAGGTCCAGCTGGACCCGCTGGTTGTTGCGCTGGGCCACCAGTTCATCCAGCAGCCGGAACAGCGCCTGTGCCGCGTCTGCATCGCCGCGCTGCACCCGCAGGCGCAGGGCCATGGCTGCCACGGGGCCCGTCTGGCCGGACAGCTCGCGCAACCAGGCGGTTTCTGTCTCGGGCACAGGGTCCGGGGCGCAGGCCAGCACGGCCAGCAACGCTTCCTGTTGTGTGGCCTTCAGGCTGGGCCACAGGTCGCGCAGGGCCTGCAGCGCCTGCACCGGATCGTGCAACCGCCAGCGCAGCAGCAGCGCCTGACGCTCGGGCAGCCTGCCCTGCTGCCAGAGCGCCTCCTGTGCTGCGCCCTGCGGACAGGTCCAGGGCTGCAGCATGGACAGGGCCGGCACCTGCGCGGCCAGCCACGCGGCACTGTGTCCGGCCAGCGGAGCCAGTCGCTCCAGCCATTCTGGCTGGCGCAGTGCCGCCGCCAGCGGGTGCCAGCCCAGACTGGGCAGGACCTGCTGCGTGGCCGTCAGGCTATGCAGCCACAGGCATTGCCAGCCTGATCTGGCTTCCCCGTCCAGTGCCGCGAAGGCCGCCCACAGGGGCAGCAGGGCTTCTGCGGTCACCCCGGTCTGCTCCGGGGCGGCGGGTGCCTGCCAGGACCGCGCCACGGTACGCACCCCAGCCTGCGCCAGCAGCTGGGCGGTCAGGCTGGCCTGCAGCACCTGGGTGGACAGGCTGGCATCACCGCGGATCACCCCGCGCCAGGCCTCCGGCAAGTGCTGCGCCCAGTCGGCGGCATTCAGTCTGCGGCTGCCTGTCAGCAAGGCCACCTGATGCATGGGCTGGACCATGTCGCGCTCCTACACCCACAGGCCTGCGGGATATTGTTCATCGGCGGGCCGCTGCAGGGCCAGCAACGTCCATTGCCCGTGTTGCCAGCAGCCCCACACGGTCACGGGCCGTCCCACGCTGGCCATCAGCAGGGTCTGCAGGTCATGCGTGGGGGCCTGTACCGGCAGGGCATCACCCTGCCCGTCCACCGCCCACAGACACTCACCCTCACCCTGCAGCTGCACCGGCCCCACCGACCACAGTTGCGGCCACAGCAGTGGCCATGATTCCTGTGACGCGGCTTGTGCCGACAGCGCCTGTTCCAGCCGGTCAAACTGCGGCTGCAGGACCCCGACCGTGGCCTGGCCCTGTTGGTCCTGTAACTGGATGCGCTGACCACGACCCGGATACACCCAGTAGCTGGCCTGCAGGGCCTGCCCCAGCCGGGGGGCTGGCGGCAACTGCACTGGCCCCATGCCGCCAAAGTCCAGGGTAAAAAACGCCTGCTGCCGCGCCGCATCCCAATACCACACCCGCTGCCAGGTGAGCCGTGGGTTCAGGGCCGGGCTACCCTGCTGCACCCCCACCACCGTGAGCAAGCCCTGCTGCAGGGGCTGGGTTTCGGCCAGATCCTTGCTGGACAGGGGCCAGCCCAGCCGCAGCCGCACCTCCTGCACCAATGCAGTGGGTTCGGGGCTTGCTGTGGCCAGGGCCTGCTGCCCCAGCGTGGCCAGCAAAAACAATTCTGCCAGCACCCGTGGTGCCTGCTGCTGCCAGTCCGGCACAAACAGGCTCTGCCGCAACTGCCCGGCCAGCTCGGCCAGTCCGCTGCACTGGGCATCAAGCAGGCGGGCGGGCAGCTCATCCAGGGCCTGCGGATGCTGCCGGACCACGGCCAGCCCCTGCGTGGCCACATCGTCCAGCACCTGCAGGACCAGCGCCACCCCATCGGCCATGCGCGCCTGCCGTGCGGCACTGCGCTTTTGTTTTTCCGCGGTCCGCCGCGCCTCCGTCCCATCCGGGCTTGCGGACACGGCTTCGGCCAGCGGGGCCACGGCGGCTGATTTTTTTTGCTGCTGGGCCTGCTGTTTGTCTAGCCAGCCCTGCACCGGCTCCGGCAGGCTGGCCGCTGCGGTGGCAAAGGCTTCCGGCTGGGCGTGGGCATACAGCAACAGGGCCAGGCCATGCTTGCAGGGTTTTTTGAAACTCGGGCAGGTGCATCTGGGGGTCAGCAGGCCCTCAAACAGGGCCACATGATAGACGGTACTGCCCTGCACACTGCCCCAGAGCAGCCCGGACTGCTGGTGGGTGGCCAGCCAGTGCCGTGCGCTGGCCAGTTTGCGGGCACTGGCCAGAACCCCGCTGCTGGGGGCGCTGGCTTCGAGGGCAGACAGCTCGGGCAAGATCATCATGTGTAATAAAAACCAGCAGTCCAGTCTGCGCTGGACCGACTATGCCAAAGCCTGCAGCCTCCCTGCAAGCCAGAACCCGGGCCCGCGCCAGCGCAGTGCGACACAATCTGACGTCGCCATGCCGCTGTGCCTCCGGGGCGCAGCTGTGGCACAATCAGCGCGGTTCATTGTTCAAGGGCTGCCCCATGCGCCGCTGGTTGCTTCTGCTGTGTGTCCCGGTCCTGTCGCTGGGCACGGTCCTGTCCGGCTGCGGCTTTCACCTGCGCCAGCCGACCCAGGTGCCACAGGTCTATCAGCAGCTGCAACTGCAACTGCCCGACACGGCTGCAGGCCAGAGCCTGCGCGACCCGCTGCTGCGCCAGCTGGGCATCGTCGGGGTCCACCTTGCTGAGCCGGTACCGGGCCAGACCGCCACTGGCCAGCGCCTGCTGGTCACCGACATCAGTCCGGTGCGGTTTTTGCTCAATGGCCAACTCACCGAAATCCAGCTGGCCCTGAGTGTGCGCTTCCGCCTGGAGGACGCCCAGGGCCAGCCGCTCAGCGGGGAACGCACCCTGTGGGGGCGGCGCACCTACCAATACGACACCGCCACGGTGAACACCGAAAACCAGCAGGAGCAGCTGCTCTGGACTGAGCTGTATGAAGATCTGGCCGCGCAGATGGCCCGGCAGATCCAGCTGGGCCGCCTGCCTGCCCCGCCCCCATCCCTGTAAGGAGCCCTCACCATGCAGCTGGAGCCGTTGCGCGCGCTGAAGCAGTGCCAGCAGGCCCGTGGCCTGTGGCTGCTGCATGGCGATGAGCCGCTGATGGCCCAGCAGCTGCTGGACACCCTGCGACGGCACTGGCAGGCCCAGGGCATTGAGCGCCAGCGTCTGGACCTGAACAGTCCGACCGACTGGCGGACGGCACTGGCCGAAGCCGACAGCCTGTCTCTGTTTTCCAGCCAGACTGCGGTGGAAGCCCATGGCAGCGCCAAACCCGACGCCGACCTGCTGCCCGCCCTGCAGCACTATGCCCAGACCGCACAGGACAGCGTGCTGGTGGTGGTGATGCCGACGCTGGACAAGGCCGCGCAAAAAACCAGATTTTTTCAGGCCCTCGAACCCCACGCCACCGTGGTGGCCCTGTCACTGAAAACCCCCGCCGAACGCCGCCGCCTGCTGGAACAGCTGGCCGGGTCGCTGCAGCTCAGCCTGCAGCCTGACCACTGGACCCTGCTGCTGGAGCACAGCCAGAACAACCTGCTGGCCGCCCAGCAGACCCTGCTGCGGCTCGACATGCTGTGTGCCGGTGCCGCGGTGGATGCCGACCTGCTGCAGGCGGCGCTGGTCGAGCAATCGCGCTACAGCCCGTTTGATCTGGCGCAGGCGGCGCTGCAGGGCGACAGCACCCAGGCAGTGCGCATGCTGCGGTTTTTGCAGGAAAGCGGCGAAGCCCCATCGCTGGTGCTGTGGGCACTCAACCGCGACATGAAACTGTTGCTGCAGTTGATGGCCCAGCCCGATCAGGCCCAGAGTCTGGGCATCTGGAGCTCGCGGCTGTCCACCTACCAGCAGGCCCTGCGCCGCCTGCGCCCCGCCCAGTTGCGCCACTGGCCCGGCCTGCTGCTGCGGACTGATGCGGCCATCAAGGGGGCGCGGTCCGACCAGCCGTGGGATTTGCTGCTGCAGTGCACGCTGGCACTGTGCGGCCAGCCGATTTTTCTGCCGATCTGAAATTTTGACTTAAGTTTTTTACCAATCCACAACAGTCCCCACAGGCTTTGGGCAGGGCTTGAAGGACTGAACCCGTAAAATCAGGATTTTGCGCGCTGAGAGGCACTGGGGATGAAATGGGGCCACCTTGGACTCAAGATTGCTGTGTTGATGCTTGCCGTGGCAGCCCTGCTGGCCGGACTCTGGGCATACCGGCAGCAACAGCAACGCCTCAACCAACCCAAGCCACTGAGTGCGATGGTCACGGTGGGTGACCTGGAGCACACCGTCATGGCCTCGGGCACCCTGCAGGCCCGCAAGCTGGTGAATGTCGGCGCACAGGCGTCCGGGCAGCTGCAGCGGCTGCTGGTCAGCCTGGGTGATCGTGTCCAAAAAGGCCAACTGGTCGCCGAGCTGGACCCCCTGACCCAGCAAAACACCCTGCAGAGCCGCCAGCAGGCCCTGATCAACGTCCAAGCACAGCGCAGCGCTCGTCAGGCTGAACTGGAACAGGCGCGCCTCAACTACACCCGCGAAAAAGCCATGCTGGTGCAGGACGCCACCTCCAGAATGTCGTATGAGGCCGCACAGGCTGCGTTTGCCACCGCACAGGCCAGCCTCGCCGCCATCAATGCCCAGATCCGGCAGGCTCAGCTGGAAGTGAGCACCGCCCAGCTGAACCTGGGCTACACCCGGGTCCTGGCCCCGATGAGCGGCACCGTGGTAGCGGTGGTGACCGAAGAGGGCCAGACCATCAATGCCAACCAGTCGATTCCCACGATCATCAAACTGGCTGACCTGTCCACGCTGACCATCAAGGCACAGATCAGTGAAGCCGACGTGGATAAGGTACGGCCAGGTCAGACCGTGTACTTCACCACCCTGGGCAACCCTGACCGCAAGTACTATGCCACCCTGCGCGCGATCGAGCCCGCACCGGAATCCATCGCCAGCGAATCCGGCCAGGGCACAAGCGCCAACAGCAACGCGGTCTACTACAACGGGCTGTTTGACGTCCCCAACCCCGATGGCAGCCTGCGCATTGACATGACGGCTCAGGTGTACATCGTGCTGGACAAGGCCAAAAACGCCCTGATCATCCCAGCCGCAGCCCTGTCCAAGGCAGGCGCCACAGGCCGACAGACCATTTCTGTTCTCGATGCCCAGGGGCAGCCACAACCGCGTCAGGTGACCATCGGCCTGAACAATCGGGTCAGTGCGCAGGTGCTGTCCGGCCTGCATGCAGGCGAACGGGTGGTGATTGGAGAGCTGTCACCGAAGGCCTCCTCCGACAAGACCTCCTCTGCGGGTGGCCGCCGCAATGGCCCTCCCCTGATGTAACCCGGACCAGGAGCCGACAGAATGGCTGAATCCCTGACTGAGCTGCCGCCCGTGCTGCGGGTGCGTGGACTGACCCGGGAATTCCCGGCAGGCGACAGCACGATCCAGGTTCTCAAGGGCATTGATCTGGACATCCACCGGGGTGAGCTGGTGGCCTTGATTGGCCAGTCTGGCTCTGGCAAATCCACCCTGATGAACATCCTTGGCTGTCTGGATCGCCCCAGTCAGGGCATGTATGAAGTGTCTGGAAAAAATACGGCGGACCTGAGCCCCGATGAGCTGGCCCAGCTGCGCCGCGAGCACTTCGGGTTTATTTTTCAGCGTTACCACCTGCTCAGCGACCTGTCCGCCCAGAACAATGTCGAAGTGCCCGCCATCTATGCCGGCAGGCCCAGTGCCGAGCGCAGCGCCAAGGCCAGGGCCCTGCTCACCGAACTAGGACTGGGACAAAAACTGGCCAATCGCCCTGGCCAGCTCTCCGGCGGCCAGCAACAACGGGTCAGCATTGCCCGGGCGCTGATGAATGGCGGCGACATCATCTTTGCCGACGAGCCCACCGGTGCACTGGACAGCCAGAGCGGGGCCGAGGTATTGAATATCCTCAATCGCCTGCACCGTGAGGGTCACACTGTGATCCTGATCACCCACGATCCCAGTCTGGCGCAACAGGCCGAACGCATCATTGAGCTCAAGGACGGCATCATCGTCCGTGACGAGCGCAAATCCCCACTGCGTCCCCCTGTGGCCGCACGGACCCGGCCGGCCCCCAGCCCAGCCCTCGGCGCACTGTGGGCCAGGTTCCGTGAAGCCTTTGGCATGGCCCTGCTGTCCATGGCATCGCACCGCATGCGCACTTTTTTGACCATGCTGGGCATCATCATCGGCATTGCCTCGGTGGTGTCCGTGGTCGCCCTTGGCAATGGTTCCCAGCAAAAAATACTCAGCAATATCAGCCAACTGGGCACCAACACCATCACCCTGTATCCGGGCAAGGACTTCGGGGACATGCGCAGTGGTGCGGTTCAGACCCTGCGGGCAGACGACGCTGAAGCACTGCGGCAACAACCCTATGTGGACAGTGTCAGCCCGCAAGTGAACAGCAGCACCACCCTGCGTCACGGCAACATCGAAGCCGCTGCCACCCTCAACGGCGTGGGAGAAAGCTATTTTCAGGTGCGGGGCCTGCAGATGGCCAGGGGACAATGGTTCGAACACAGTGATGTGCGCAGCCTGAGTCAGGGGGTGATCATTGATGACAACACCCTCAGGAAGCTGTTTGAGCCGGGAACCAACCCACTTGGCCAGATCATCCTGCTGGGCAAGCTGCCTGCCCGGGTGGTTGGGGTGCTGCAGCCAGCAGACTCCATGTTTGGCAACAGCAACACCCTGAACGTCTACCTGCCCTACACCACCGTGATGTCAAAAATCACTGGCACCACCACCCTGCGCAACATCACCGTGCGTATCCGCGACGACAGTGACAACACCGCCGCAGAAGCCGCCATAGTCCAGCTGATCACCGACCGGCATGGCAGTCAGGATGTGTTCACCCAGAACAGCGACTCCATCCGTCAGACCATCGAAAGCACCACCACCACCATGACCTTGCTGGTGTCTTCCATTGCGGTGATTTCACTGCTGGTTGGCGGGATTGGGGTCATGAACATCATGCTGGTGTCCGTGACTGAGCGCACCCAGGAAATCGGGGTGCGCATGGCCGTGGGCGCCCGGCAGAGCGACATCCTGCAGCAGTTTTTGATTGACGCCATGCTGGTCTGTCTGCTGGGGGGGCTACTGGGGGTGGGGCTGGCCCTGCTGATTGGTCAGGTGTTTGGCCAACTGGCGGACAGCGGCAATCTGGCGATGCGCTACTCCACAGGCTCGATGCTGGCTGCATTTGCCTGTTCCACCCTGATCGGGGTGTTGTTTGGATTTTTGCCGGCCCGCAGTGCCGCCCGGCTGGACCCTGTGGTGGCACTGGCCCGGGACTAACTCAAATCAGGAAAAAACCGCATGACTGCCCATCGCCCCTGCATCCAAAACACTCCCCGGCCACAGCCCGCCTCACCCCCAGGCGCCGTGGACGCGGCTGACCGGCAGCCTGACAGCAGGAATTTTTCAGAAAAACCAACTGCCTGGTCCATGCGCCTGGCCCTGTGCATGCCCGTGCTCCTGCTCAGCGCCTGCCAGAGCCTGAGCCAGCATACCCAGATTCACACCGACGACCAGCGTCTCGCCGCAGTAGCGCAGGACCTGCCCAGCCGCTACCCTGCACAGCCCCACAGCGATGCCGCCGTGCTGGGCAGCCAGTGGTGGCAGGCCTTTGGCGACCCGGTGCTCAATCAGTATGTCAACGAAGCCCTGGACCGCAACCCCAACCGCCTGCTGGCCGCACTGCGGGTGCAGACTGCCCAGCAACAGGCTGAACTGACCGGCATCTCCCGCCGCCCCGAATGGAACGCCTCCGCCAATGCCAGCGCCAATCGTGCCCTGCAAAAAGACAGCAGTACCAACAGCAGCTTTGGCCTGAGTGCACAGGTCAGTTATATCCTCGACCTGTGGGGCAAACTGGCCAATCAGCAGCGCGCGGCTGACGTGGAAGTCAACGCCACCGAACAGGACCAGCAGGCCGCTACACTCGCCGTAGTCGGTCAGGTCATCGACCAATACTGGCGCATCGGGGCACTGAACCAGCAAATTGCCACCGCCCGGCAAAGCCTGGGCACCGCGCAGAACACCCAGCGCATCGTCAGCGTGCAGTACCGCTACGGCAAAGTCTCTGGCATTGAGCAAGCCGAAGCCCAGCAAAGTGTCGCCAGCCAGCAGGGCAGCCTGACCCGCCTGATCCAGCAGCGCGACGCCGCCCGAATCGCCCTGTCGATCCTGCTCGACCACCCACTGCAAGCCTTGCCGGCGGAACCCCAGACACTGCCCAGCCAGTCCCTGCCCGCGATCAATGCGGGCCTGCCCGCCAGTCTGCTGTCGCGCCGCCCTGACCTGCGCGCGGCCGAACTGCGCCTGCAAAAAGCCCTGATCCAGACCGACGTGGTCCGCGCCAGTTTTTACCCTTCGATCACGCTGACCGGCTCACTGGGCACCAGCTCGACTGCGCTGCTGGAGATGCTCAAAAACCCGGTGGCGGCACTGGGTGCAGGCATCACCCTGCCGTTTTTGCAACAGGCCAAGCTGCAACGTCAGCTGCGGGTCAGTGAACTGGAATATGAACAGGCTCTGGCTGGGTTTCGTCAGTCCCTCATCACTGCCCTGCAGGAGGTAGCGGATGCCCTGTCCACCCGAACCAGCCTGCAGACCCAGCTCATGGCACAGCAAAGCAACCTGGAAGCCAGTCAGCGTACTGAACACCTGTATGCCCTGCGTTACAAGCAGGGTGCGGTAGACCTGCGCACCTATCTGCAGGCCCAGGAATCTCGGCGTCAGGCCGAAAGCACCCTGCTGCAGCTGCGGCTACAACAACTGCAGAATCAGCTGACCCTGTATCAGGCCCTGGGCGGAGGATTCTAGGGAGGCAGGCCCGCGACCCGACGGCCCTTGTGGGCGGTTTTTTCCTGGGCGCTGCTGATCACTCAAAACTGCGGTGCTGCCAGGCCGAATGCTGCAGGGCAAAATACGCCAGCGCCGCCCCCAGTACCACCGCCGCCGCCACCAGCAGCGACAGGCCGCCCACCTGACGGAACACCCACGCGCCAAACACCCCACCCCAAAAAAACGCCACACAGATGCCGATCTGCAAAAAAAACTGCAGCCGCTTGAATGGCCGTCCGCCGATCCAGTTGCCGATGGTCGCGCCGATGTCCGACACCAGCCCGGTCAAATGGGTGGTGCGGATCACCGAGCCGCTGTAGGTGGCGATCATCGAGTTTTGCAGCCCACAGGCCATCGACGCCAGCAGCTCACCCACATAGGACTGCTGGACAAAAAACCCGCTCGCCGCCGCCAGCAGGGCCGCCTCCAGCAGCAGCGCCCAGCCATAGCGGCGCCCCGGTTGCAGGGGGGCATTGCGCACGATCAGGCCGCTGAGCATCGAGCCAATCAAAAACGACAGCACCACCATCAGGCCGTGCAGCCACCTGGCATAATCCCCGGCTTCAAAGGCGGTGGAAATCACCGTCACCGTGCCGGTCACGTGCGACACCGACAGGTTGGCAAAGCCCAGCAGTGCCGTGGCGTTGACCATCCCGGCGCTGAAGGCCAGCATCATGCTGCCATACAGCACCCAGCGCGGCAGCCTGTAGATCACCCTTCCAGCAACCCGGCCGCCATGCCCACGGTGTTGAATCCCCCATCCACGTAGAGGATCTCGCCGGTGATGCCCGAGGCCCACGGCGAACACAAGAACAGCGCCGCGTTGCCGACTTCTTCCGTGGTCACGTTGCGCTGTAGCGGGGCGATCTGCGCGTTCAGGTCGAGCATCCTGCGAAAGCCCTTGATGCCACTGGCGGCCAGCGTGCGGATCGGTCCGGCCGAAATGCCATTCACGCGGATGCCCTGCCCGCCGAGGCTACTGGCCAGATAGCGCACCCCGGCTTCCAGTGAGGCCTTGGCCAGTCCCATCACGTTGTAGTGTGGCAGCACCCGCTCACTGCCCTGATAGGTCAGGGTCAGCACGCAGCCCTGCCGCGCCGCCAGCAGAGGCCGTGCCGCACGGGTCAGGGCAATCAGGCTGTAGCTGCTGATGTCGTGGGCCATGGCAAAGCCGCTGCGGCTGGTGACTTCGGTAAAATCGCCCTCCAGCTGATCCGCCGGGGCAAAGCCAATCGAATGCACCAGCCCGTCCAACCCGTCCCAGTGCCGGGCCAGCTCAACAAATGCCTGTTCAATCTGCGCGTCGTCGGCCACGTCACAGGCCAGCACCAGACTGGCCCCAAACTGGGCGGCAAATTCGTCCACGCGTTTTTTGAGTTTTTCATTTGGATAGGTAAAGGCCAGTTCGGCACCTTCGCGGTGCAGGGCCTGGGCGATGCCATAGGCGATGGACAGCTTGCTGGCAATGCCAGTGATCAAAAAACGTTTGCCCTGTAGCAGCATACGGGGGTCCCGGTGGTTCAGTGATGGCCTAGTGTACCCGATCCGGGGACGGTGGCGGTTCGGTG
>JBPOIS010000114.1:0-4290 GCA_052034295.1 Pseudomonadota bacterium | reverse complement strand
ACCGCCTACCTGAACACCATCGACCCACAGGACGAGGCCGGGCTGCCCGGCGACCCGCACCTGGAGCGACGTCTGCGGGCGCTGATCCGCTGGAATGCGCTGGCGATGGTGATCCGCGCCAACCAGCAGGACGATCTGGGCGGGCATCTGGCCACCTTTGCCAGCAGTGCCACCCTGTACGATGTCGGCTTCAACCATTTTTTCCGGGCCGCCAGTGACCGTTTTGGCGGTGACCTGATCTACTATCAGGGCCACAGTGCGCCGGGCATTTATGCGCGTTCCTTTCTGGAAGGGCGGCTGAGTGAAGAGCAACTGAAAAATTTTCGCCGCGAAGTGGGCGGGCGCGGCCTGTCCAGCTACCCGCACCCCTATCTGATGCCGGATTACTGGCAGTTTCCCACCGTGTCGATGGGGCTGGGGCCGATCATGTCGATCTATCAGGCCCACATCCAGAAGTACCTGACCCACCGCGAACTGATCAAGGCCGAGAACCGCAAGATCTGGGCCTTCCTCGGCGATGGCGAAATGGACGAGCCGGAAAGCCTCGGCGCGATTGCACTGGCCGGGCGGGAAAAGCTCGACAACCTGATCTGGGTGATCAACTGCAACCTGCAGCGCCTCGATGGACCCGTGCGCGGCAATGGCAAGATCATTCAGGAGCTGGAGTCGATTTTCCGGGGTGCAGGCTGGCGGGTGATCAAGGTGGTGTGGGGGCGGCGCTGGGACCCGCTGTTGCAGCAGGATGTCACCGGGGTGCTGCGCCAGCGCATGGAAGAGGCCGTGGATGGCGACTATCAGGCCTATGAAGCCCACGGCGGGGCCTATGCACGCGAGCATTTTTTTGGCAAATACCCTGAGCTGGCGGCGATGGTGGCAGACCTCAGCGATGCCGAGATCGACGCCCTGAACCGTGGCGGCCACGACCCCTACAAGGTCTATGCCGCCTATGCCGAGGCCATGAAAACCACCGGCCAGCCGACGGTGATCCTGGCCAAGACCGTGAAGGGCTACGGCCTGTCGCGCGCGGCGCAGAGCATCAACAAGACCCACCAGATCAAAAAACTCGACCTGACCGCGCTGAAGTATTTCCGCGACCGCTTCGACCTGCCGCTGACCGATGCCCAGCTGGAGGCGGTGGCTTTTTACCGCCCCCCTGAAGACTCGGTGGAGCTGCGCTACCTGAAGGCCCGCCGTGAGGCGCTGGGCGGTACACTGCCCGCACGGCGCAGTGGCCACATCGCCCTGGCGGTGCCGCCGCTCAGCGATTTTGAGGCGGTGTTGAAGGGCAGTGGCGACAAGGCCTATTCCACCACCATGGTGATGGTGCGGTTGCTGTCGATCCTGCTGAAACACCCCACGCTGGGCAAGCGGGTGGTGCCGATCGTACCCGATGAGGCGCGCACCTTTGGGCTGGAGGGCATGTTCCGCCAGCTGGGGATTTATTCCGCGCTGGGCCAGTTGTACACCCCCGAAGACAACGACCAGCTGATGAACTACCGCGAGGCCCGCGACGGCCACATGCTGCAGGAGGGCATCAACGAAGCCGGGGCCATGAGCGCGTGGGTTGCACTGGGCACCAGCTACAGCAGCAACGCGCTGCCGATGATTCCGATGTACATGTTTTACAGCATGTTTGGCTTCCAGCGCATCGGCGATCTGGCCTGGGCGGCGGGCGACTGTCAGGCGCAGGGCTTCCTGCTGGGCGCCACGGCGGGACGCACCACCCTGAACGGCGAGGGCCTGCAGCATCAGGACGGCCATTCGCTGCTGCTGGCCAGCACCGTACCGAACTGCGTCAGCTATGACCCGTGCTTTGGCCATGAGCTGGCGGTGATCGTGCAGGACGGCCTGCGGCGCATGTATGCCGAGGGCGAGCGGGTGTTTTATTACCTGACCCTGATGAACGAAACCTACCCGCAACCCGCCCTGCCTGCCGGCGCCGAAGAAGGCATCAAAAAAGGCCTGTACCTGCTGGAATCGCGTGAGCACGCCAGCGTGCAGCTGCTCGGCAGTGGCGTGATCCTGCGCGAGGTGATCGAGGCCGCCCGCCTGCTGCAGCAGGAATACAACATCGCCGCCAACGTCTGGAGCGCCACCAGCTTCACTGAGCTGGCCCGCGACGGCATGGCCTGCGAGCACCACAACCGCCTGCACCCGCTGGAGGAACCGCGCCTGCCGTGGGTAACCCGGCAATTGCTGCCGCATCAGGGCGTGGTGCTGGCCGCCACCGATTATCAGCGCCTGTACAGCGAGCAGATCCGCCCCTACCTGCCGGATCATCGCCCCTATGTGACGCTGGGCACCGATGGCTTTGGCCGGTCGGACACCCGCAGCCAGCTGCGCAGCTTCTTTGGGGTGAATGCCGCCAGCATCGTGGTGGCCACGCTGAAGCTGCTGGCCGACGAAGGTGACATCGACCCGCGTCTGGTCAGGGATGCGCTGTCCAGCTTTGAGTTTGACCCGACCCTGCCGCCGCCGTGGCTGCCTCAGCCGGTGGCGGACCATGCCCCCGATGCCGCCGCCCCACCGGCCCCCGAGCCGGTGAACACCGCCCCCGAACAGCGTGCCGCCGCGCTGAAGGAGCCGGACGGGGACAGCGCCAGCGCTGAAAACACCCCCAGCGAAAGCGGTGCCAACCCTGACCCCGCCACAGGAGCCCAGCCATGAACGTGCTGACCCCGGATCTGGGGGTGGAAAAAGCCGAACTGTCCGAATGGCTGGTGCAGGTGGGCGACCGCGTCAGCGCTGGACAAAGCCTGTTGCTGGCCGAGTCCAGCAAGGCCAGTGTGGAAGTCCCCAGCCCCGCCGCAGGCACCATCCAGGCCCTGCTGCTGCCGCAAGGCGCGAGCATCAAGGAAGGCGTGCCGCTGCTGGTGCTGGAGCCTGATCCGCCGCCTGCACCCGAAGCACATCCATCTGCCAGCACCGACATCACCCCGGACGCTCCGGCAGCGGTCCCGCCTGTGGAAAAACCTGTGGACAAGTCTGTGGAAAAGCCTGCGGCCCCCCCTGTGGCCACTGAAACCGTCCGCGTGCCCGATCTGGGTGTGGAAAAAGCCGAGCTGTCCGAATGGCTGGTGCAGGTGGGCGACACCGTGACGGCTGGACAAAGCCTGCTCCTGGCCGAATCCAGCAAGGCCAGCGTGGAAGTGCCCAGCCCGGTCAGTGGCACCGTGACCGCCCTGCACGTGCAGGCCGGGCAGACCATCCACCCCGGCGACGCCCTGCTGGACGTGCACACCTCAGCGCCGCCCCCTGCGCCAGCCCGCACACCGGCTGCCCCCGCAGCCCCCAGCCCGGATCGGCCTGCCGCACCCGTGCGCCCGTCTGTACAGACACAGTCTGCACCCGTGGCCCCGCCGCCCGATCCCGCCAGCCCCATGGTCTATGCGGGTCCGGCGGTGCGCAAACTGGCGCGGCAGATGGGCATCGCGCTGGGGGAGGTACAGCCCAGTTTGCCCACGGGCCGCCTGCTCAAGGAAGACCTGTACCAGCACGTCAAGCGGCAGATGGACGCCGCCCAAACCGCCCGGCCCCCGGCTGCCGGTCCCGCTGAGCCCCCCGTCAGTGGCCTGCCGCCGCTGCCGGACTTTGGTCGCTGGGGCGGGGGTGAGCCGCAGACCCTGAGCAGGCTGCAACAGGCCGCGATCGTGCATCTGGCCAAAAACCAGTTCATCCCGCAGGTCACCCAGTTTGATCAGGCCGACATCACCGAGCTGGAGGCGCTGCGCCAGTCCCTCAAAGACGACTACAAAAAAGACGGCACCAGCCTGACCCTGCTGGCCTTCATCGCCAGGGTACTGGCACACCTGCTGCGCGAGGAACCGCGTTTCAACAGCCATTTGCAGGACGGTCAGACCCTGTTGCTGCGCCATGAGGTGCATCTGGGCATTGCCGTGGCCACCGACGACGGCCTGATCGTGCCGGTGCTGCGCAACCCCGACCAGAAGGGCATCGCCCAGATCGCCCGCGAGCTCCAGGAACTCAGCCAAAAGGCCCGCGCGCGCAGGCTCAGCCCGGCGGATCTGGCCGGGGCCACCATGACCATCACCAGTCTGGGCGCGCTGGGCGGTACGGCATTCACCCCGCTGGTGAGCTGGCCCGAAGTGGCGATTCTGGGGATTTCCCCGGCGGCGCTGCAACCGGTCTGGAATGGCCAGGAATTCCGCCCCCGGCTGCTGCTGCCGCTGTCGCTGTCCTATGACCACCGCGTCATCAACGGCGCCGATGCCGCGCGGTTCACCCGCAGGCTGGGCGAACTGCTGGGGGACCTGCGCCGGGTGTTGTTGT
>JBPOIS010000088.1:0-16846 GCA_052034295.1 Pseudomonadota bacterium | reverse complement strand
GTAACCGGGATTTTCTGGCGTGTTGTTGTGACGGGTCCAGTCCACCCAGTCGCGCCAGAACCAGGTTTCTTCGCCGTGGGCGCCGTGGACGGTGAGACCGGAATCATCCAGCCTCAGCAATTGATTGACCTGGTAACCAAAGACAAAAACAAACCAGACAGTCAGCAATGGCCCCACTGAACCCCCGGACTCAAGGGTGTGACTGCCTGGGGCCAAAATCTGCACCATGGCTTGCAGCCCAACGATGCACACCAGCAAAGCACTCGACGGCACCAGCACCAATGATCCTGGATAGCGTTGTTGCAGCTGTTTGGCGACGTGATGGGTCAGGGCCACAAACACCCCCATCAGCACCAGCATCAACCCCAACAAAATCTGATAAATCCTGAAGGTCGGCATCCAGAAATACCAGCCGCCAATCAGGCCCGGCATCAACACCGCCACGGTGTTTTTTAAACGAATCAATTGTGACAGGGTGATCGGCATGGTTTTAATCTCTGATTTTTCATCACGTGTCCCTGAATCTGTCGATTCAGCTCATGCAGCAAGGTGGCCTGATCCTGCCACTGATGGGGCGGCACACTCAGATTGAATTGCTGCATGACTCCCGCAGTGTCGCGATACACCACAAACAACGTGGTATAACCCTGTTGGCTGGACGCCAGACTAAGGTCATGTGTGGTCACCTGACCCCAGTGCAATGCCTGCTGCACCCGCCCGAATCGCCCCAGCGCCAGGCCCTCATCATCTACCCGCAACCAACGCCCGCCCGTCCAGGCATAGGCCGCGCCGATCAGGGCCATCACGCTGAATAAAATAGCGTATTGCAACCACACGCTCAGGCTGTACACCCAAAAGGTGGTCATGCCCATCAACACCAGTATCGGCATCAGGATGCGCACATCGCCCTGCTGGTGATTTGTGAAAAAAATCGCCTGCCCTTTGGAAAGGACGGCCACCCCCAGCTGCGCCTCTTTGACCTGCACCCAGCTCTTGTGGGCAAAGAGCCCCACCGTAAAGGCCAGCACCGCCAGCAATTGCGACACCAATACGCCCCCCATCACGCCTGCAATGGCCGCAAGGACCGAAATCACCGCGATGGTCCAAGCCAGATGACGCAGGTGCTGCTGGTGCTTCCCAAGGGCGACCTGTAGGGTGGTGAAGCGATCGTCCAGGCTGCGCCATGGGCTGATGGCTGACGTAACGGCATGCTGTGCAGCCAGCGATTGGGCATTGGCCAAAAGATCATCTCGGTGTTTTTGTGGACGGAGGTTTAGCGCATGGCCCTGCGTGCGGGTGTTGATGCGCAGCACATCTCCCACGGCATTAACACGGGTGATGTGAGTCCAGGGTGTGAATTCCGAATACAGCCAATGGTTGGCCCAAAAGCCGCGCTCATCCAGACGATACACCTGATAATTCCAATAGGCCCAAGGCAAAACCAGCGCAGTTGCCCAGACCGAAAAATTGTAGTCAATTGTTTTGTGGCCCAGGACCCTGTCCAATAAAAACGTCAAGGTCATGATGTACAAGAAATACTGCCCAACCTGCACATTGTGCCAGGTGCTGCGGCGGGTGTCGGGTTGGCTGCGGTGCAGGTCATTGAGGCAATGACGCTTAAAACCATAGTCACCGACCACCAGCAGGCTCAGCCCTGCAAAGGTCCACCAGAATGCCGTCGGTGTGGGCCACAGCCATTGCCAGGCAGCCACAGCCAGCAGGCTCAGGACCATCAGGACAGCCATCCCCCGGCGATCACGCTGAATGTTCCTTTCAAATTCCATTTGGCGTGCTGTTCTTTAAGGCTGTTTTGAGCATAACAAAAAATCCCCCACACCGCGCACGGCATGGGGGACTTGCAGATCAGGCCAGGGCAGGTTCATCCAGCCCCGGACCTGCGCATCAGGTCAACTGGGCCACGCTGATCTTGTCGGCTTTTTCGGTGTACTCGCCCATCTTGTCAAAGCTCAGATAGCGATAGATGTCACCGGCCATGCTGTCGATCTGCTGGGCGTACTGCATGTACTCCTCCACGGTCGGCAGCTTGCCGATGACCGCTGCCACCGAGGCCAGCTCAGCCGAAGCCAGGTACACGTTGGCGCCCTGACCCAGACGGTTCGGGAAGTTGCGGGTCGAGGTCGACACACAGGTGGTGTTCGGCGCGACGCGGGCCTGGTTGCCCATGCACAGCGAGCAGCCCGGCATTTCGGTGCGGGCACCGGCACGGCCATACACGTTGTAGTAGCCTTCTTCCATGAGCTGGTGCTCGTCCATGCGGGTCGGCGGGGCCAGCCACAGGCGGGTGGCCAGCGAGCCGCCCTCCACTTTGTCCAGCAGCTTGCCGGCGGCGCGGAAGTGACCGATGTTGGTCATGCACGAACCGATGAACACTTCGTCAATCTTGTCACCGGCCACGGTGGACAGCAACCTGGCGTCGTCCGGATCGTTCGGGCAGCACAGGATGGGTTCTTTGATGTCGTTCAGGTCGATTTCATAGACCTTGGCGTATTCGGCATCGGCGTCAGCCTTGATCAGGCTGGGGTTGGCCAGCCATTTTTCCATGGCTTCGATGCGGCGGGCCATGGTGCGGGCATCGCCATAGCCTTCGGCAATCATCCATTTGAGCATGGTGATGTTCGAGCGCAGGTATTCGGCCACCGATTTTTCCGAGACGGTGATCGAACAGCCCGCGGCCGAGCGTTCTGCCGAGGCATCCGACAGTTCAAAGGCCTGCTCGACGGTCAGGTCGGTTTCCATTTCGGTCAGGTCGATTTCGAGGATGCGGCCGTTGAAGATGTTCTTCTTGCCTTTTTTCTCGACGGTCAGGTCACCGGCCTGGATGGCGTAATAAGGGATGGCATGGACCAGATCACGCAGGGTGATGCCGGGCTGCATTTTGCCCTTGAACTTGACCAGAACCGACTCGGGCATGTCCAGCGGCATGACGCCGGTGGCCGCCGCAAAGGCCACCAGACCGGAACCGGCCGGGAAGCTGATGCCGATCGGGAAACGGGTGTGCGAGTCACCGCCGGTGCCGACCGTGTCGGGCAGCAGCATGCGGTTCAGCCAGCTGTGGATGATGCCGTCACCGGGACGCAGCGACACGCCTCCACGGTTCATGATGAAATCCGGCAGGCTGTGTTGCATGGCGACATCGACCGGCTTCGGATAGGCGGCGGTGTGGCAGAACGACTGCATGACCAGATCGGCGGAGAAGCCCAGACAGGCCAGGTCTTTCAGCTCGTCGCGGGTCATCGGGCCAGTGGTGTCCTGGGAGCCGACGGTGGTCATCTTCGGTTCGCAGTAGGTGCCCGGACGGATGCCCTGGCCTTCCGGCAGGCCACAGGCGCGGCCGACCATCTTCTGGGCCTGGGTGTAGCCCTTGCCGGTGTCGGCGGGCTGCTGCGGCTGGCGGAACAGGGTGCTCGGGGCCAGTCCGAGGGCTTCGCGGGCCTTGTTGGTCAGGCCACGGCCAATGATCAGGTTGATCCGGCCACCGGCGCGGACTTCGTCCAGCAGTACCGGAGTTTTCAGGGCCGAACGGGCGATTTCGGCGCCGTCCTTGGTGGCGATGACTTCAGCGGTGTCGTGGTTGATGTGCAGCACCACGGTGTCGCCCATGTTCATGTTGCCCACGTCCAGCTCGATCGGCAGGGCGCCAGCGTCTTCCATGGTGTTGAAGAAAATCGGTGCGATCTTGGAGCCGATGCACACGCCGCCGTCTTTTTTGTTGGGGATGTGCGGCAGGTCGTTGCCGGTGAACCACAGTACGCTGTTGGTGGCGGACTTGCGGCTGGAGCCGGTACCGACCACGTCACCCACATAGGCGACGATGTTGCCTTTGGCTTTCAGGGCTTCGAGCTGTTTGATCGGGCCAACCACACCGGGCTGTTCCGGCACGATGCCGTCGCGGACGTTTTTCAGCATGGCGTTGGCATGCAGGGGGATGTCCGGGCGGCTCCATGCGTCCTGTGCCGGCGACAGGTCGTCGGTGTTGGTTTCGCCGGTGACCTTGAACACGGTGACGGTGATCTGCTCGGGCACGGCCGGACGGCTGGTGAACCATTCGGCATCGGCCCAGCTCTGCATGACGGCCCTGGCGTTGGCATTGCCGGCCCTGGCCTTTTCGTCCACGTCGTGGAAGGCATCAAACATCAGCAGGGTGTGCTTGAGGGCGGCAGCGGCTTCGGTGCCGAGCTCGGCATCGTCCAGCAGCTCGACCAGCGGGGCCACGTTGTAGCCGCCCAGCATGGTGCCGAGCAGGTAGACGGCGCGCTGTTTGGTGACCAGCGGGCTGCTGGTGTTGCCCTTGGCCACGTCAGCCAGGAAGGCAGCCTTGACGTAGGCGGCCTGATCGACACCGGCAGGGATGCGGTTTTCCAGCAGATCCACGAGGAAGCTTTCTTCACCAGCAGGCGGGTTTTTCAGCAACTCAACCAGTTGGGCAGTCTGTTTTTCGTCCAGCGGTTTGGGCGGGACACCCTGTGCGGCACGTTCCGCGACGTGTTGGCGATAGGCTTCGAGCACGGTCTGATCCTCGAGATGGCTACAGTGACCCTGCTCAGGGTCTGCGCATCACGCAAATCCCGTGCAGGTTGTTTTGGATGGGCAAATGGTACGCGATTCACAGCAAAATGTTAATGCACTCAGGTCCCGGACCGGGGCTGTGGTCATCATTTTCTTGCTGAATGGCCTGTGGAGGGCCCATCCGGCTGCTACTTGCGCAGCAGGTGCGCCAGTGCAGTGGCCAGGTCGGGGTGTCTGAAGGCAAAACCTGCGGCCTGTAGCTGTCCGGGCAGCACCCGCTGGCTGTCCAGCAGTAGCCCGGACATTTCCCCCATCATCAGCCGCAGCAGCCAGGCCGGCAGCGGAAACAGCGCTGGACGGTGCAGGGCCTGCGCCAGCAGGCGGGCAAACTGCTGATTGCGCACCGGCTGTGGGGCGGTCAGGTTCACCGGCCCCTGCAGCTCCGCGCGCAACAGGAACAGCACTGCCCCCACCCAGTCGTCCCGGCTGATCCAGCTCATCCACTGCTGGCCATCGCCGATCCGCCCACCCAGACCGATCAAAAACGGCAGCAGCATTTTTTTCAGTGCCCCGCCACCGGGATTCAGGACGATGCCGGTGCGCAGCAGGACGGTGCGCACGCCGAGGGCTTCAGCCTGTCGGGCCGTGTGCTCCCAGTGCTCGCACAGTTCGTGGACAAACTCGGCATGGGCAGGGCTGTGCTCGGTCAGTTCGGTGTCACCCTGCGCCCCATACCAGCCGATGGCCGAGCCACTCAGCAGCAACTGGGGGCGCACCGGCGTCTGGCGCATCCAGTCCACCAGCGCTGCCGTGGTGTGCACCCGGCTGTGCAGCAGTTCCTGCTTGCGGGCGTCACTCCAGCGCTGGTCGGCAATGCCGGACCCGGCCAGATTGATCACCACCTCAAAGCATTGCGCCGGGCGCAGCTCATCCAGCCGCTGGGCCTGTACGCCGGGGGACTGGGCCTGGCTTGGATTGCGGCTGATCAGCGTGATCTGGTGGCCCGCCGCCTGCAGGGCGTCCACCAGCGCCCGGCCCAAAAAACCGGTTCCACCGGTGATGAGGATGTTCATGGCGCACTCCTGCATTCAGGCTCAAATCTTCTGGTTCAGAGCATAACCCTGCCGCTGCAGCCACACCAGCGCCAGCCCAGTGCGGTGCTCACTCGGGGGCCACGCCCCCGCTGCGGTGTGGGCTCTGCAGGTAGTCGTCGGACTGCATTTCCAGCAGCCGCGAGCGGGTGCGCTCAATTTCAAAGGCCAGCTTTTCACCCTGATACAGTGACAGGATCGGCTGCTGTGCGGTGACGACCAGCTTCACCCGGCGGTCATAAAACTCATCCACCAGATAGATCAGCCGCCGGGTCTGGTCGGCCAGCCGGTCATCCAGCAGCGGCACCCGTCCCAGCAGGATGGTCTGGAAACGCTCGGCCAGTTCGATGTAGTCGGCTGGGCTGCGCGGCTTCATGCACAGCTCGGAAAAATCACACCAGAGCACGTCTTCGCTGTGGCCCTGCGTCTCCACCAGCCGGTCATTGACGGTCAGCGGCTCCTCACTGACCTGCTGTTGCTGGGTCAGGGCCGCAAAGCGCCGCGCCATCCAGTTCTGGGCATCGTCGGACAGCGGTGCATGGTACAGGTCAGCCTGCTTCAGCACCCGCAGCCGGTAATCAATGCCGGCATCGACATTCAGCACGGTGACGTGCTGCTTCAGCGCCGCAATCGCCGGCAAAAAACGGTCGCGGTGGATGCCGTTTTTGTACAGGCCATCGGGGGCAATGTTGGAGGTGGCCACCAGCGTGATGCCGCGCTCAAACAGCATGCGGAACAGGTCGCCCAGAATCATCGCATCGGTGACGTTGCTGACAAAAAACTCATCGAAGCAGATCACCACCGCGTCATGAACGATGCCATCGGCGACTTTTTCCAGGGGATCGCGCTGGCCCTTCAGGGCATTCAGGTCACGGTGCACCCGCTGCATGAAGTGGTGGAAATGCAGGCGCATCTTGCGCCGGAACGGCAGGCTCTCAAAAAACAGATCCATCAGCCAGGTCTTGCCCCGGCCTACCCCACCCCAGAAATAGGCCCCCTTCGGGGCGGGTCCACGACGGCGCAGCCAGACCGGCTTGCGCGACGCCTCATAGCGCACCACCAGCGCCTGCCAGATCGTGTCCAGCACATGCACCGCCTCGGCCTGGGTCTCATCCGGCTGGAACTGCCCGGAACTGATCGCCTGCGCATAGCGCTCCGCCGGAGAACCGCTGCCCTGCTGCTCGCTTTGATGACGCTCACTCACCCCAATGTCTCCCGCAGAATCTGCGTCAATGCCGCCAGGCGGCCATGAAAAAAATGCCCCGTTTCCGGCAGCGTGTGCAGGTGCAGATGCCGCTGTGTGGCCCAGTCGATCATCGCGTCCGGGTCAATCACCTCATCCGCCTCACCGACCAGCACCTGGGTCCCGACCGGCAGCGACACCTGCGACAGGTCAAAATGGGTCACGGCCGGGGCCGCCAGCACCACGTCCCCCAGCTGCAACGACGGAAACCACTGGCCCAGCGCAGCCGCCCCCAGTGCCGCAATCCCGCCGCCAAAGGAAAACCCGGCCAGATCCACCACCCTCAGGGTCGGCTGCTGCACCTGCGCCGCAGCAATCACCGCCTGCAGGTCGGCCAGCTCACCCACGCCATCGGCATAGGTCCCGGTACTCTGGCCCACCCCACGGTAATTGAACAGCAACACCGATTGCGGCGGCTGGCGGTCACGGAAATAGCGCCCCAGCGTGGTGACCACCTTGTTGTCCATGCTGCCGCCCATCTGCGGGTGCGGATGACACACCACCGCCAGCCGGGTGGCCCCGGACCGCCAAAGCGCCCGCGCCTGCAGCAGGCCCGCCGGCCCCGGCAACAGCTGCTCCTGCCACACTGCCGTCATGCCCGGCCTCCCCGAACCTAACGGACGATCCCGCGCAGCTGGTCACGCAGCTGGCAGGGGGTCTGGCCACTCCAGCGCCGGAACGCATGAATGAAGGCGGCGGCATCGGCATAGCCGAGAAAAGACGCAATCCGGTCAATGCCCCATGGGCGCTCGCGCAGCAGCCGACAGGCTTTTTGATACAACACCTGATCACGCAACTGGCGGTAGTTTTGCCCTTCCAGCGACAGCCGGTAGCGCAGGGTGCGCTCACTGGCCCCCAGCGCCTTGGCCACGGTGGCGGCATCCGGAATCCCCCCCTGCAGCAGCTCCATCAGCATGCGCACCTGCAGGGTCCACTCGCCTTCATGGCTGACCTGCTGCTCATACTGCGACAGCACCTGATCACACTGCAGGCGATGTACCTCCAGTGCCGCCGGATCGGAGCTGGGAATCTGCCACTCCAGCACCTCGTTTTCGATCCAGATGCAGGCCTTCTCGCTGTTGAATTCCACAGTCTGTCCGTAGTACTGGAGATACTCCTGCAGCACCTCGGGATCGGCCGGGGCCGCAAAGGGCAGGCTGACCCGGAAAGTCTGTGCAGGCAGGGCCAGCGCATTGCGCATGTCAGAAATCAGCTTGTAGGTGCCGGACATTTCTTCGTCAATGCGAAAGCGCCAGGTGTCCTCAGCCACCCCTTCCAGCTCCAGCACCAGGCCGATTTCCGTGGGTCCCGGCTTCAGGCGCAGCCGGCTGAACAAAAAGGTCAGATTCTGATAGGCCACGCCCATCTCCAGCAGCTGGCGGACCGTGGCGCAATTCATCAGCAGCATCACATACAGCCCATAGCCAGCCATGCTGAAGTGCTTGCCGATGCGCATGCCCTGCTGCTCCAGCGACACCTGCCGGGCCATCTCATCGTGCACGGCAGACTCCAGCGTGCGCATCACCATCCGTGCCGGGTCCAGCTGTTCCAGCGACAGCCCGAACCGGCCCAGCAGCTCATCTGGGCGGCCACCTTCGGCCTCGAATCCGCGCAACATGGTGATCAGCCCCAGACTGGGGCGCATGTGAATCAACATAATCCGTTCTCAAATCAGGGCAAACACCTTCTGCTCTGCCCAGCATACGTTTTTTGTAGAAAAAAACAATTTATGGCAAAAATTTTCCTGTGTCTGGCCGGTAGACAGTATAATTCCGCGCTTTTTTTTGTTGAGTGCTGCTGATGACCCAGACCGCTGCTGTTCCCGCCCTGCAAAAAGTGGACGTCGCCATTCTCGGCGCTGGCTTTGGGGGACTGGCCATGGCCATCCGCCTGCAGCAAGAGGGCCGCATGGACTATGTCCTGCTGGAAAAAGGCGACAACTACGGCGGCACCTGGCGGGAAAACACCTACCCCGGCGCAGCCTGTGACGTGCAGTCGCACATGTACTCGCTGTCGTTTGCCCCCAAGACCAACTGGAGCAAGCGCTACGCCCCCTGGAACGAAATCCAGGACTACATCCTCGACACCGCCCGCCAGTTCAGTCTGGATGCGCGCACCCGTTTCCACGCTGAAGTCGTCTCCGCCGACTACCAGCCGCAGACCGCCCGCTGGCTGCTGACCCTGCGCGATGGCTCGCAGGTGGACTGCCGGGTGTTTGTGCTGGCCTCCGGTCCACTGCACGTGCCGTCGATTCCCCGGCTCAAGGGCATCGAGTCGTTCGAAGGCAGCGTGTTTCACTCGGCCCAGTGGAACCACGACCTGGACCTGACCGGCAAAAACGTCGTGTCGATCGGCACCGGCGGCAGCGCCATCCAGTATGTGCCCGAGATTGCCCCCCAGGTCAAGCAGCTGTATGTGCTGCAACGCACCGCTGCCTGGGTGATCCCACGCGATGAACGCCAATACAGTGCCCTGGACCAGACCCTGTTCAGCCGCTTCCCGCTGCTGCGCCAGCTGCACCGTGCCCGGCTGTACTGGTCGAACGAATCGCGGGTGGTGCCGATCCTGCGCCCCGAAATCGTCCGCCATGCCCAGAAGCTGGTCGAGCTGTTCATCCGCTATCAGGTCAAGGACAAGGCCCTGGTGAAAAAACTCACCCCGGACTACGTGATCGGCTGCAAGCGGGTGCTGATTTCCAACAAATACTACCCCACCTTCAACCGTCCCAATGTCGAGCTGGTCACCGAAGGCATCGCCGAAGTGCGTGCGCACAGCGTGCTGCTGCGCGATGGCCGTGAGCTGCCCGCCGACGTGATCATCTATGGCACCGGGTTCATCACCGACCCGCGCATTTACATGAAAAACTTCCGCGTCACCGGCCTGCCCGGCCACGAGCTGGCGCAGGACTGGAAAGACGGCGCCGAGTCGTATTACGGCATCAGCACCGCAGGCTACCCCAACCTGTTCCAGCTGGTCGGCCCCAACACCACACTGGGCCACAACTCGATCATCTTCATGATCGAAGCCCAGGTGAACTACATTCTCGACCTGTTGAAACAGATGGACAAAAAGGGCGTGCAGGCCGTGGATGTGCGCGCCGACGTGCAGCAGCGCTTCAATGCCAAAGTGCAGAAACAGCTGGAAAACACCGTCTGGTCGTCCGGCTGCGTGAGCTGGTATCAGCAGGAGGGCGGCAAAAACTTTGCCCTGTGGCCAACCTACACCTGGAAATACTGGCTGGACACCCGCAAGGCCCGGCTGGAGGACTACCAGCTGATCCGGACTGCCGCGGCCAGCGCCGCCTGAACCCTGCAATCAAAAAAAACCGCTGCAAGCCAGCGGTTTTTTTGGTCCAGACGCCTGCAAGCCTGACGGTGTAGTCTGCCCGGGGTTTATTGATTGCCATACAGGGCAGCATTGCCCGCACGCGTGTTGGCGCTGTCATTGCTGAGGATGCCCATGTGGGTCAGCCCGGCAAACTGGGCCTTGTGCGCTGTGTCCAGCGTCATGCCCATCGCGGAACTCAGGCTCACCACCCCATCCATGCTGGAGCCCGTGACGGTCCAGTCGGTGGGAATCAGCGACTGTGGATTGCCATTGGTGGCCAGCCACTTGAGATCCGCAGAACCCGACTGCATGGCACGGCACTGCGCGCTGAGGCACACTGCTGCCAGCGTGGCGCCCTGATGCGGCGTGGCAATGGTCACCGCATCCTCAATCATCATGGTCTGAAAGCCCGCCAGCCCTTCATAACCGCCCTGAATGGCACCACGGATGATCAGTCCGCCCATCGAGTGGCCAATCGCATCCACCACCTGGCCGGTGCTGGTGTAGGTCTGGTTCACATAAGCCGCGAATGCCTTGCCAATCTGTTTCCAGGTGCTGTTGTTGCTCAGGGTGTTGTCAAAATTGCGCAAATTGACAGAACAGTTGCGGTCGCTGCTGTAGTAGCCCACGGTCACGATCTTGGTATACCCCATGGCTTTCAGCTTGGTGATGGTGCCCGAAAAATAGCTGCTGCAGTCCAGTCCGGTCTGGGCCACATCGTAGCCGTGCACCAGCAAAACCGGTTTTGACGTGTCATCGGTTCTGGCCTGAGAAACTGTACTGGCAAGGCTTAGCGTCAGAACTGCCGTCAGAAGTCCGGCCCGTTGAAGCGTTGATTTCATGTTTGGTCATCCCTGTCCATCGATTGAGCAAAACGAATCCTGGTTGCGCTGCTGCGCCCATCGGGTTCCAGCCGTTTTTATCGCCTGACTGGCCAGGGCGCACAAGGACCCGTGCACCATTCAACCCCATACGGATTAATATTTCTGACAAAAAAGATCATTTATTGATCAGTAAATGCAGCAGCTCACCAAGGCTGTGGACCGGCACCGGCAGCCAGGCCAGTACCAGCCCCAGCAGGCCAATCGTCAGCAGACCACCCACAAACAGTTTCCAGGTGTGCTGCCACGCGGTCAGCGCCCAGTGCTGGCCGGCATCACGGGCCACGGCGTAGCGCCGATAGAACCCCGCAGCAATCAGTGCATCCAGCAGCACCTCGGTCAGCAGGTACGGTGCCCCCTGTACCAGCCCCACCACCGCATACAGCAGCCCACCGACCCCCAGCACCAGTACCAGCCCGACCAGCAGGACCAGCAGCAGCGGCAGGCCCTCGCCCACATCACCGGCATCGCCCAGATCCCCCACTGACCAGTCAGCGTCCGGCACCGCGCCGTGCACCTGCGGCCCCTCCGCGGTCCAGTGTCCGGACGCACCGCCGCCCGCCGTCTGTCCACCGCCACCCGAATAGGCCTGCAGGGGCGCTGAGCCGTCAGGCATCAGCGCCTCCAGGGCATCACCCCCATCAGGCAAATCCAGACTTTCCTGATACAGCCAGGCGCGCAGCAGTACAAAAAAAAGCCCATAACCCAGACACCACACCAGCGCATAGCGCAGCCACAGCAGCGCCACACCGGCCCAGTGCAGGGCCACCGAACTGACCAGCATCAGCAGGCCAATCAGCGCCATCGACAGAAGCATAAACACGCGCGGGGAGCGCTGCTGCTGCACATGCCGGGCCACCTGCTGGCGGATCAGCCGCAGCCGTACGGCACGGGGCGCATTGCGGATTGCAGCAGAAGAGCGGCGGGACGCAGCACCGGGACGGTGGGGCCACAGCATCACAGCACACTCACGTGACTTGGATGCTCCAGCATAGCGGTTTTGCCGGGCACAAAAAAAGCAGGCCGTGGCCTGCTTTGTGGCGGACTGGCCGCAGCTCAGCCGCGCTGGGCGATCGGGGTGACCCGGCGCAGTTCCGGACCGGTGTACTCGGCACTGGGGCGGATGATGCGGTTGTCAGCGCGCTGCTCCATGACATGGGCGGCCCAGCCAGTCAGGCGGCTCATCACGAAGATCGGCGTGAACAGCTTGGTGGGGATGCCCATGAAGTGATAGGCCGATGCATGGAAAAAGTCCGCATTGCAGAACAGTTTTTTCTCACGCCACATGACCTCTTCACAGCGCACCGACACCGGATACAGCACAGTGTCGCCCACATCGGCGGCGAGTTTTTCCGACCAGACCTTGATGATGGCGTTGCGCGGGTCGCTGTCCTTGTAGATCGCGTGGCCAAAGCCCATGATCTTGTCCTTGCGCGCCAGCATGGCCAGCATCTCGGCTTCGGCATGGTCGGGGCTGGTGAATTTTTCGATCATGTCCATGGCGGCTTCGTTGGCACCGCCGTGCAGCGGACCGCGCAGCGAGCCAATCGCGCCGGTCACGCAGGAGTGCATGTCGGACAGGGTCGAGGCACAGACACGGGCGGTGAAGGTCGAGGCGTTGAACTCATGCTCTGCGTACAGGATCAGCGACACGTTCATGACCTTGGCGTGCAGCTCGTTGGGCTTTTCACCCTTGAGCAGGTGCAGAAAATGCGCGCCAATGCTGTCGTCGTCGGTGTTTTCATCAATGCGCACGCCGTCATGGCTGTAGCGGTACCAATAGGTGATGATCGACGGAAACGCCGCCAGCAGGCGGTCGGCCACGTCCTGTTGCTCGGCAAAGGATTTTTCGGTTTCCAGATTGCCCAGCATCGAACAGCCAGTGCGCATCACGTCCATCGGGTGACTGTCGGCCGGAATGCGTTCCAGCACCTCCTTGAGCGCCTGCGGCAGGCTGCGCAGACCCTTCAGCTTGGCCTTGTAGGCAGCCAGCTGCTCAGCGCTGGGCAGTTCACCAAAGAAAATCAGGTAGGCGACTTCTTCAAATTCGCAGTGCTCGGCCAGATCCTGCACGTCATAGCCGCGATAGGTCAGGCCCGCGCCTTCCTTGCCCACGGTGGACAGCGCGGTCTTGCCCGCCACCTGCCCGCGCAGTCCTGCGCCACTCAATACTTTTGCTTCTGCCATGGTGTACTCCTGATGCTGGCGATGCCGGGTTGATGAAAAAACACTCAGGGACCCCTTGCGCACCGGTACGGCGGATGGGGTTCATGTTCTGGAATTGCGGCGGGCCGGCGGTGCACACCCCTCGGCCAGCCGGTCATTGATGGTTTTCAGGTCAAAGGCCTGGGCATCCAAAGCACCGCCCAGGCACTCCTGCAGCTCTGCCTGCCCAGGATCAGCCGGATTGCTGCTGCAAGCAGAGTCATGTCAGGATCAGACCTTTTTTTCGGCAAACAGCCGGTCCAGCTGGTCTTCGAACTGCTGATAGTCGAGGAACTGGTACAGCTCCCTGCGTTCCTGCATCAGGTCGAGCACGCCGGTCTGGGTGCCTTTTTCGCGGATGTCGCGCATCACCGCCAGCGCGGCCTTCTGCATGGCGCGGGTCGGCGACAGCGGATACAGCACCATGGCGATGCCCTGCCCACCCAGCTCTGCAGCCGTGTAGTACGGGGTGCTGCCAAACTCGGTGATGTTGGCCAGCACGGGTACCTTGACGGCATCACAGACCTGTTTGTACATGGCCAGATCGGTCATGGCTTCGGCAAAAATCGCATCGGCTCCGGCCTCAACATAGGCACAGGCACGGTCGATCACGCCCTGCAGCCCTTCTTTTTGCAGGGCATCGGTGCGCGCCATCAGCACAAAATCGGGATCGGTCTTGGCATCGACGGCAGCCCTGACCCGATCCACCATCTCGGCGGTGCTGACGATTTCCTTGTTGGGACGGTGACCACAGCGCTTCTGCGCCACCTGATCCTCGATGTGCACGGCGGCCACCCCGGCGCGGATCATTTCGCGGATGGTGCGGGCGATGTTGAACGCGCCCCCCCAGCCGGTGTCAATGTCCACCAGCAGTGGCGTGTCCACCCGGGCGGTGATGCGGCGGGCATCGGTCAGCACATCATCCAAGCTGGTCATGGCCAGATCCGGCAGGCCATAGCTGTAGTTGGCCACGCCAGCGCCGGACAGGTAAATGGCCCGGTAGCCGACTTCACGCGCCATCAGGGCCGCGTAGGCGTTGACGGTGCCTATGATCTGCAGGGGGTGTTCGGCGGCAATGGCCTCACGGAACCGGCGACCTGCCGATGGGATACCCGACATCTGCTCCATCCTCACATCCAAGATGGAGCGGAAGTATACGCCTGTTTCGGCAGGGAAGAATTGGCCAGTGCGCTCTTTTTGGGGTTTTTGCTCTAAAAAATGGCCGGTCTGCTGTGGCCGGCCACGGGAGCGTGCCAGCTCAGTCGCGCTCGATCAGCTCGATTTTATAGCCATCCGGGTCTTCGACGAAGGCAATCACCGTGTGACCATGCTGCATCGGCCCGGCTTCACGCACCACCCGTCCGCCGCGCTGGCGGATGGCGGCACAGGCGGCCGCGGCATCCGGCACCGCCACGGCGATGTGCCCATAGCCGCTGCCCAGCTCATAGTGCGCCGTGTCCCAGTTGTGGGTCAGCTCCAGCACGGTGTGGCGATCCTCAGGACCATAGCCCAGGAAGGCCAGGGTAAAGCGCCCGTCTGGATAGTCCTGACGGCGCAGCAGCTGCATGCCCAGCACTTCGGTGTAAAAACGGATCGATGCTTCCAGGTCCCCGACCCGCAGCATGGTGTGTAGCAATCGCATGGTTTTGGCTCCATTTTGGGCGCAGTGAAACGGTTGAACAGGACCACGGTCAATCTGGCCCAGGGGGGTGGTCTGGACCTTGGGCTGGCAGTGCAGCCAGCTGGCGCTGTACCCGCAGGATCAGGTACAGCACAGGGATGCCCATTGCCGCCGTCAATGCAAAAAACTCTGGATACCCCAGGGCATCAACCATCGTGCCTGAGTAGCCGCCCAGCACCTTGGGCAACAGGGTCATCAGAGAGCTGAAAATAGCATACTGGACCGCTGTGAAGGACACATTGGTCAGACTGGACAAAAACGCCACAAACGCTGCCCCCGCCAGACCCGAGGCCAGATTGTCTGCAGTAATGGCCACATACATCCACACCAGATCATGGCCCACATGTGCCAGCTGGACAAACACCAGGTTGGTGGCACTGGACAGGACTGCCCCCAGCATCAGCACCCGCAGGACCGCATAGCGCTGTGCCAGCAGCCCCCCCAGGAATCCGCCCGCAATGCTCACCAGCACCCCAAAGGTTTTGACGGCAGTGGCAATTTCGGCCTTGCTGAAGCCCATGTCCTGATAAAACACATTGGAAATCACTCCCGCCACGATGTCCGACACCCGGTAAAAACCAATCAGCGCCAGCAGCCACAACGCTGTGGAGGCGCCATAGCGGTCAAAAAAATCCCGCACCGGGGCCACCCAGGTGTGCACCACCATGTCACGATTGACCATGCCCAGACGGGTGGCCAGTACGGCCAGGGCCGCTGCCATCAACCCGCCTGTCCCCACACGCAGGGTTTCCTGCAAGAACCCCAGCAACGCTGATTCGGTTTCCGGCAGCATCCGACCCAGCTGCACGAACCCCGACACGAAACCCAGCACCATCAGCACGAACACCCCCACCAGCCGGGCATAGTCGCCAGCACTCCAGGCCTGTGATGTCCGGGCCACGGACGGCTCACGGATCACCAGCGTGGTGATCACCCCGACCAGCATGGCTGCAGCCATCATCGCATAGGTGGTCTGCCAGGCACTGTACAGGTAATGGCCCTTTTCAGAGCCTAGCAGGCTGGCCAGATAGAGGGCCCCAGCCCCTGCGACGATCATGCCCAGCCGATAGCCTGCATTGTAGGTGGCGGACAGTGCCGCCTGCAGCGCAGCCACTGGGGCCAGCTCAATCCGGTAGGCATCAATCACAATGTCCTGCGTTGCAGCGGCAAACCCCAGCAGGACCGCTGCCAATGCCATCTGGGTCAAGGCAGTGCCGCCCTGGGCAGGATCGGTCAGGGCCATCATGCCAATCGCCGTGATGATCAAAAGCTGGGCCAGCAACAGCCAGCTGCGCCGCCTGCCCAACACTCGACTGAACCAGGGCAGCGGAATTTCATCGACCAGTGGCGCCCACACAAACTTGAAGGAATAACCCAGCGCGGCCCAACTGAAAAACGTGACCGCCTTGCGCTCAACCCCGGCCTCGCCCAGCCACAGCGAAAGACTGGAAAAAATCAACAGAATCGGAATCCCGGCCGAAAACCCCAAAAACAACATGATCACCGCCCGGCGATCCGCAAACACCGAAAACACCGATTGAGATTTTTTTTCCAGATGCACCATGACGGACCCAGTCCCAGCAGACACCAAACAGACAGCGTAACGGCAATGGGCCATACTTGACCACTGTGACTGATGTTTTCTTGCCGCTGTGGAGGCCCCATGCCTGATTTGTCCCTGTCTGACCTGCCTCAGTCTCCCACCCCGGACTACAACGCTCTGGCCACCGCAGCGCTGCTGTCCTGCCGGCAGGCCGTACTGGCCACACAGTCGGCCAGCATTCCCGGTTTTCCGATGACCTCGGTTGTGCCGTTTGGCACGGCACAGGATGGCAGCATGATCTGCCTGCTCTCGGACCTGGCCCAGCACACCCGCAACCTGAATCTGGAC
>JBPOIS010000151.1:0-10539 GCA_052034295.1 Pseudomonadota bacterium | reverse complement strand
GGTCTGCCAGCAGCCTAAGCTGCGCGTGCTGAAATCCGTTCTGTACCGTCCAGAAGTCGAGATAGTCATGGTGTTTGGCAGGGGGCGTGATCAGGTGCGGCGCATTGTTGACAAACTGAAGGCCGACGGGCTGGCAGTGGGCATGCTGTCTGGTGAGCTGCCGCAGGACAAGCGCCTGAAAACCCTGGACCAGTTCAAGCAGGGCAAGCTTAATGTTCTGGTGGCCACGGATGTCGCGGGACGGGGCATTCACGTCGAGGGCGTCAGTCATGTGATCAATTACACCCTGCCGGATCAGGTCGATGACTATGTGCACCGGATTGGCCGGACTGGCCGGGCAGGTGCCACCGGGGTGAGCATCAGCTTTGCCGGTGAGGACGATGTGTTCATGATTGAAACCCTGCAGAAAAAACTGCGCCAGAACATTCCGCTGGAGCGTATTGAGGGCTTTGACTGAAAGCCGGGGAGGCTGACAGGACGGCGGCCTGCTGGCCGGGAGGCCAGACGCAGGCAGGCCGATTGGGCGGAGCAGCCCTTCAGCGGCAGGTGAATTTCAGGGTGACTTCATAATCGTCGTCACGGGCCAGGCGGCCACCCAGGTCGCGCTGTCCAGTGATGGCCCCGACCACTGTGCCGACCTGCTCGATGACCCGGCCGGTCTGTTCGCTGATGACGCCCTGATAGCGGGTTTGTTCATTCTGGATGATCGGCTGCTGGCTGCGGCAGGTGCTGCGGGCATTGTCGAGGGCCTGGCTCAGGGCCTGGGTGCGGGTTTTGCCCTGGCCAATGGTTTCGTAGCTGTTGTCGGCGCGCGCCAGCACCAGGGGATTTTTGGGGGTGGTGGCACAGGCGGTCAGGGTCAGGGCGGCCAGCAGCCCGGATAAAAAAAGCGGTTTCATGAAAGCTCCAGATCATCTCGGCAAGGGGTTCCGGGACAGACGGGTGTCCGGGACAGGGTGTTTAAAAGTCTAGAAAGCCTTTTTGCAAAAAAAAGCAGGTTTGCGCAGCGATTGCGTTACAGTAGGGCAGCGGACGGGCTGTGCGTGCACCCTGCCGGTGCGATGATGGTCGGTGTGTCACAGCATGGACCCTGCAGGGGCGGGGTCAGTGTGCTGTGTACGGGTGGTCCGTTCCCTGATGACCCTGAAGGATATGAGTTCCATGCAGTTTCCACGTCAGTTGTTTCCACGCCTGGGCAGTCGCCCGCAGGCGGTGTGGTGGCAGTCCACCGACTGGGAGGATGTTGAGCAGCTGGTCCCGCAGGGGCATGACGGGCGCGAGGGGTACACCGGACGGCCCATCTGGCTGATTCTGCCCCAGACCCAGTGGCCTGCTGCGGATGAGATGGCGGCCGAGTGGCTGGCGCAGGGCATCCGGGTGTTTCGCAGTGTGCCGCGTGGCAGTACACCACCCGGGCAGCTTGGACCCTTGCCGCTGGCCTTTGTGTACCAGATGCGGCCTGTGCTGGTGGTGGCCGAAGCGTTTCTGAGCCAGTTGCCGACGGAGGGCTGGCGCTACCTGTCCGGTCTGGTGGTGCTGGTGGGACAGACCCGGCTGGCGGATCAGCCCCGGGGGTTGATCCATCCAGGGCTGGTGCAGTCCTGGACCATGCCCCTGCTGGTGCTGCTGCCCGAGTCTGCGCCCTGGCGTGACTGGCCTGCGCTGCTGGCGGGCCGTGTGGTGCAGGGCAACTATGATGTCAGTCTGGAGGCCACCCATTCCGTGCTGGCAGCACAGAACCCTGTGCTGTGGGCGCTGATTGCCGATTGGTGGTCGCTGCGTTTTTTCCGGGGATAGTCACCGTGTCCTTCAATCCAAATGCGCTGGCCTGGCTGGCGGGCCGCCGTTCCAATGGCCGCATGACCGATGAGCCGGTTCCGGCCGGGGTTTTGGCACAGGCCTTACAGGCCGCACTGTGGGCCCCGGACCATCGCCGGCTGCAGCCATGGCGCTTTCAGGTGATTCAGGGGGAGGCACGGGCACAGCTGGCGAACGTGCTGGAGGCGGCCCAGCGTGCACAGGACCCTGACGTCAGTGCCAGCCAGCTGGAAAAAATCCGCCTGCAGCCGTGGCGGGCGCCGGTGCTGGTAGTGGCGATCCTGCAGCCAGTGGTGCATGACAAGGTGCCGCATGTGGAGCAAGTGCTCAGCATGGGCGCCGCCATTGAAAATTTTTTGCTGATGATCGAGGCGCAGGGCTACCATGCCATGTGGCGTACCGGCCTGCTGGTGGACACGCCAGTGGTGCGAGAGGCGTTTGGGCTGACAGGCGCAGCGCAGATCTGTGGCATCATTTATGTGGGGCGTGCGGCCAGTCCGCTGCCCGCCCATGAGCCTGTGGCGCTGGAGGCTTTTGTGGAAGCGTGGCATGGGCCCGTGGCTGGTCCACTGAGGAAAGAACCAACATGAACAAGGCAAAGCCAGACGTTGCACCCCTGCGGGTGACCGTGCTGGGCGGGGGCAGTTTTGGCACCACCATGGCCAACATTGCTGCCCGCAAGGGGTGTGACACCCGGATGTGGATCCGTGATGAAGCCATGGCGGCGCAGATCCAGCAGGGTCGCCGCAATGTGCGCTATTTGCCGGATTTTGAAATTGATCCGGGGCTGACGGTGGGCAGCGATCTGGCGTGGGCGGTGCGCGACCGTGACCTGATTCTGGTGGCGATTCCCAGCCATTCTTTCCGCAAGGTGCTGCGCCAGATTGCCCCGATGATCAGCGGGCAGGTGGTGGTGTCCCTGACCAAGGGCATTGAGGCCGGGACCTTCAGCCTGATGAGCGGCATCATCCGTGATGAGTTGCCGGAGGTGGCCTACGGGGTGCTGTCGGGCCCCAACCTGGCCAAGGAAATCATGGCCGGCATGCCCGCCGGGACCGTGATTGCCAGTGAAAGCGAGGCGGTGCGCCATGTGGTGCATGAGGCACTGGCCACGGCGGCGTTCCGGGTGTTTTCCAGCAGCGACCTGCAGGGGGTGGAGCTCGGCGGGGCGCTGAAAAATATCTATGCCGTGGCCATGGGCATGGGCGCGGCCTACCAGATCGGCGAAAACACCCGCAGCATGGTGCTGACCCGGGCGCTGGCCGAGATGAGCCGCTTTGCGGTGCGTCTGGGTGCCAATCCGCTGACCTTTCTGGGGCTGTCCGGGGTGGGTGACCTGATCGCCACCTGTTCCAGCCCGCTGAGTCGCAACTACCAGATCGGCCTGATGCTGGGACAGGGCAAAAGCCTGGAGCAGGCGGTGGCCGATCTGGGGCAGACAGCGGAGGGCATCAACACCATTCGCCAGGTCGCCCTGCAGGCCCAGCAGCTGCAGGTGTACATGCCGATCACCACTGCCCTGTATGAGGTGATTTTTGAGGGCAAGCCCCCGCTGGGCATTGCCCTGTCGCTGATGCAGACCGGGCACCGCAGCGATGTGGAATTTGTGCTGCCGCATGATTACACCCCGCCCTTGCCGTGTCTGGATCTGGACGATGGGCCAGAGGCCACGACAGGGGAGGTGGCCCCATGAAGCTGATCCTGGTGCGGCATGGGGAGGCAGGCCGGGATGCGGCCACGGATGAGCAGCGCACCCTGACCGTGCGTGGCCAGCAGCAGGCTGTTTCCACTGCACAGCAGGTACTGGCACGCCACCAGCCTGATTTGCTGGTCAGCAGTCCGCTGGTGCGCGCACAGCAGACCCTGCTGACGTTTGCGGCGCTGTGCCCTGGGGTGCCGGTGCAGCAGCTGGATTCAATCAAGCCTGATGATGATGCGGCCACCGCACTGCTGGACCTGATGGGACTGCAGGGGGGATGCATTGTGGTGGTGTGCCACATGGACCTTATTGCCCGTCTGGCTGCGCTGCTGCTGGAGGACTGGCCGGAGGCCTTTGCGCTGGCGGAAGCGCGGGTGCTGGAGCTGCCGGTGGTGGCCGCGGGTCTGGCGGTGGAACAACAGCGCTTCTGGCCGCGTGACACGGAGTAGACAAGGATGCTTTACCTGTGGATGCCCGAGGGTGAAGCCCCGTGGCGCTGGTGTCTGACCGGCCAGCCGTGGCAGGCGGCCAGCAACTGGGACGAGCTGCTGCAGGCCACGTCTGCCCATCCGGTGCAGGAGGTCAGTGTGTTTTTTCCCAGCAGCAGTGCCCTGCTGGTCCGGCAAAACCTGACCCGCCAGCAGGTGCGGCAGCTCGGTGAGGCCGGACTGCGCTACACGCTGGAGGAGTTTTCGCTGGCGCCGGTGGATCAGCTGGATGTGCGTACGGTGCAGACGGCTGAGGATGAGGTCACCATCCTGGCACTGCCGCAACAGCTGGTCAGCCAGTACGTGAATGCCATGGCGCTGGGGCCGTGGCGGCTGGTGGCGCTGCTGCCGGATTTTTTGCTGCTGCCGCTGGTGGCGCAGCGTCCCACCCTGCTGGTGGATGGTGACACAGCCCTGCTGCGGCTGGGGCCGTATTGGGCGATCAATGCCGAATACCTGCCAGCCACGCTGGCGCATCTGGCCGAGCAGCGTGCCGTGACGCTGCTGGGACAGCCTTCGGCTGCACTGGCCGGGCTGTTGCAGACGGCTGGCCTTGAGGCCATCCCGGCTGCGCTGCCGCTGCTGCCGCCTGAGCAGGCCAGTCGGCACCCTTTCAATGTGCTGCCACGGCTGCGTTCGGCTGGTTTGACCCCCTACTGGCGGGTGGTGGCGGCGGTGCTGGTGCTGGCGGTGCTGGTCCAGATGGGCCATGATGCCCTGAGCGCGCACCGCTACCAGCAGGTGGCTCAGGCCAGTCGCAGTCAGGCCGAGCAGTTGTTTCACCAGTGGTTTCCCCAGGAAACCCGCATCGTCAACCTCAAAGGTCAAATGTCCTCACACCTGCAGCAAAATCTGGATCAGGACACCGATGCACTGGCCCTGATGGCCCGGGTCGGACCGTCACTGCAGCAGGCGGGCCTGCCCGCACAGTTGCTGCGCTATCAGGATGGCCGCATGGAAATCCAGCTCAGGGCGCGCAGCACGGCCGAGCTGGAAAGCCTGCGTGGCCTGCTGGGGCAACAGGGCCTCAAAGTCGAGCTGGGTGCCGTCAACCCGGCAGGCAGCGACGTCACTGGCATGATCAGGGTGCAATTGTAAATGGCATGGACACGCTTCAACGACTGGCTGGCACAGCGCTGGGCCCCTTACCTGCAGCGTCTGGAGGTGCTGCCGGCCCGTGATCGCCGGGCGCTGCTGGTGCTGGGGCTGTTTCTGGCGTTCCTGCTGCTGGGCGGGGGGCTGTGGCTGCTGCACCACCAGGCGGTCAAAGCCCGGCAGGCGGCCAGTGAGCAGCAGGCCCTGCTGCTGTGGATGCAGGCCAACGCCGGACGCATTGATGTGAACCAGCAGGCCCTCCTGCCGCTCGGTGAGCAGGTGCAGCAAACTGCGGCCGCACAGGGGCTGGTGCTGACCCAGACCGGCACCGATCAGCAGGTGCAGGTGACCACCCGCCACGAAAACTTTGCCGTGCTGACCAGCTGGCTGAGCCGTCTGGCCGAGGGCGGGGTGGAAATCAAGCAACTGAGCATCCAGCCCCAGACCGATGGCCAGCTGCAGCTGCAGGCCACCCTGAATCAGGCTGGCAATCGCTGAGGCCAGCCGGTCGTAACAGGATTTTGCAAAAATGCAAGATACCGCAAGCCGGATCGCTTCGCTATAATTTGCCCCCATGGCTGGCGCTGCGCCGGTGAAGGGGTCTGTGTATGCTGTATCAATTGGCGCGTCCTGTGCTGTTTGCCCTGTCTGCGGAGCAGGCCCACGAACTCACCCTCAAGTCCCTGTCCATGACCCAGGGTCTGCTGGGCAGCCTGTACCCGCGTGTGGATGCGCCGGTGACGCTGATGGGCCTGAACTTTGCCAATCCGGTCGGACTGGCCGCCGGTCTGGACAAAAACGGCGACCACATTGATGCGCTGGCCGCGCTGGGGTTTGGCTTTATTGAAATCGGCACCATCACGCCGAGGCCACAGCCCGGCAATCCCAAGCCGCGCCTGTTCCGCCTGCCCAAAGCGCAGGCCATCATCAACCGCATGGGCTTCAACAACCTTGGCGTGGACCACCTGGTCCGCCAGGTCGAGCGCCGGCGGGTCCAGGGCGTGCTGGGCATCAACATCGGCAAGAATTTTGACACTCCGGTCGAACGGGCGGCCGAGGACTATCTGATCTGCCTCGACAAGGTCTATGCCCATGCGTCCTATGTGACCGTCAATATTTCCTCGCCCAACACCCAGGGCCTGCGCAGCCTGCAGAGTGGCGATGCGCTGAGTGACCTGCTTGAGCAGCTGAAGAACCGCCAGTCGCAGCTGGCCAGCCAGCATGGCCGCTATGTGCCGCTGGTGCTGAAGGTGGCTCCGGATCTGGACCCGGAGCAGGTGGCGTTCATCAGTGCGCAGTTGTTGCGCTTTGAAATCGATGGCCTGATTGCCACCAACACCACGCTGAGCCGGGAAGGCGTACAGGGACTGGCCCATGCCGAAGAAGCGGGCGGCCTGTCCGGGGCGCCGGTGTTTGAGCGCAGTACTGCCGTGCTGCGGCAATTCGCGGAACATCTGGCGCAGCGCATCCCGCTGATTGGGGTGGGCGGCATCACCGAAGGCGCCCATGCCCGGGCCAAACAGCAGGCGGGTGCACAATTGGTGCAAGTGTACAGCGGCTTGATTTATCGGGGGCCAGGACTCATCTCTGAGTGTGCCAAAGCCCTGCAGGTGGGCGCTTGAAAGGTTGAGTCGGCATGTCCGCACTGGACGTGGGTCTGTTGGTGTTTCTGGGTTGGCAGGGGTTCCGGGGCTATCGGCTCGGCCTGATCCAGAGTGTGATCAAATTGGTGGGCTGGGTGCTGGCCCTTTGGCTGGGCAGCCAGTTTGCCCGATCGGCTGCAGTGGCGTTTTCCGGCTGGGTCCAGGACCCGGTGGGGCAGCGGCTGGCGGCGTTTGTGTGCATCGTGGTGCTGGTGCTGTTCATGCTGGCCGGGGTGGGGCTGATGCTGCGCACGCTGGTGCAAGCATTGGCGCTTGGCCCGGCAGAGCGCCTGCTGGGCGGGGCTTTTGGGCTGGCCAAAGGGGTGCTGATGGTGCTGCTGCTGCTCGGACTGACCGGGGCCTGGCTGGCCGATTCTCGGGTCTGGCAGCATTCCCAAGTGATTCAGGGCCTGTGGCCGTATGCCCCTGAGGTGCTGGGACAGACCCGGCAGCTGGCGGGGCAGACCTGGCGGCACTGGCAAGGGGTCAGTTCCGCACCGGCCAGCAGCCAGACCCCGTGGCACGACTGAACCCCGTGGCCATGTGGCCGGTGTGGGTGGTTTCTGTTTTTTTGAGAGTGGAATAGAGCGTATGTGCGGAATTGTAGGCGTTGCAGGCCAGTCTCCGGTCAATCAGGTGCTCTATGATGCCCTGACCATGCTGCAGCACCGGGGGCAGGATGCCGCCGGAATTGTCACCTGTCAGGACGGGCGGCTGTTTTTGCGCAAGGAAAACGGCATGGTGCGCGATGTGTTCCAGACCAAGCACATGCTGCGCCTGATTGGCAATTTTGGCATTGGCCATGTGCGCTATCCCACGGCGGGCAGTTCCAGCTCGGCTGAGGCGCAGCCGTTTTATGTCAATTCGCCCTATGGCATCACCCTGGCGCACAACGGCAACCTGACCAATGCCGATGAGATCAGCGCCAGCCTGTTCAAGTCTGATCTGCGCCACATCAACACCGATTCTGATTCCGAAGTGCTGCTGAACGTGCTGGCCCATGAGCTGCAGGCGCGTGGCAAGGAAGTGCCGGACGAGGATGATTTTTTTGCGGCGGTGGCGGCAGTGCACCAGCGTTGCCGGGGGGCCTATGCGGTGGTGGCGATGGTCACCGGCTATGGCCTGCTGGGCTTTCGCGATCCGCATGGCATCCGTCCGCTGGTGTATGGCGAGCGTGAGGCTGACAATGGCAAAACCGAGTACATGATTGCCTCGGAGTCGGTGGCCCTGACTGCGCTGGGCTATCGCGTGGTGCGTGATGTGCTGCCGGGTGAGGCGATTTTCATTGATGCCGAGGGCCAGCTGCACACCCGCCAGTGTGCCGAGCAACCCCAGTACACCCCGTGCATTTTTGAATATGTGTATTTTGCCCGGCCAGACTCTACCATGGACGGCATTTCGGTGTACAAGTCGCGGCTGCGCATGGGTGAAAAACTCGGTGAAAAAATCCTCCGCGAGTGGGGCGCGGACCATGGCATCGACGTGGTGATCCCGATTCCGGACACCTCGCGCACGTCGGCGATGGAGCTCGCCAACCTGCTGGGCGTGAAGTACCGCGAAGGCTTCATGAAAAACCGCTACATTGGCCGCACCTTCATCATGCCCGGCCAGCAGCAGCGCAAAAAATCGGTGCGCCAGAAGCTGAACCCGGTCGAGCTGGAGTTCCGTGGCAAGACCGTGCTGCTGGTGGACGACTCGATTGTGCGCGGCACCACCTGTCAGGAAATCATCCAGATGGCCCGGGATGCCGGGGCGCGTCAGGTGTTTTTTGCTTCGGCCGCCCCGCCGGTAAAATTCCCCAATGTGTACGGCATCGACATGCCCGCCAAGAGCGAGCTGATCGCGTCAGGACACACCGTGGAAGAAGTGCGCCAGCGCATCGGGGCAGACCGGCTGATCTATCAGGACCTGGATGATCTGATTGAAGCGGCACGCGAAGGCAATCCGGACATCCAGCAGTTTGACTGCGCGGTGTTTGATGGCAATTACGTCACCGGCGACATTGATGCGGCTTACCTGGAGCGTCTGGAGCGCCGCCGCAACGACAGCGCCAAATCAGCCAAACAGGGCGGGGTTGAGGTGGTGGCCAACACGCCGGTGGACATGACTGGGGTCAAGGCCTGAGCCATCCCCCGGCAGGCGGGGATTTTTGATCGTTTTTTTCGATTCAAAAAACGGCAATAATCGCTCAGTCTCTTGAGTGGGTTGGCTTGCAGCCCTGGGGGCCCTGTGCAATAGTCAGGGCCAGGAACGACGCCCTGCCTGATGTTCTGCCGGTCTGCACAGGGCGGTCCTGCGCGTCAGGCCGGTGGCTGCCCTGGGGTTTCTGGCCTGTGCCGCCGCCTGTGGCCCTGAGGGCCGGTGAGGCCCGGCAGGGCTTTTGGATATTTTTTTGCATTGGTGTAGCGCACATGAACACAGCCCCGACCCGTGACCCCAACCGTCTGGTGATTTTTGACACCACCCTGCGTGACGGTGAACAAAGTCCCGGTGCAGCCATGACCCAGGAAGAAAAGCTGCGGGTGGCCAAACAGCTGGAAAAACTCGGCGTGGACGTGATCGAGGCCGGATTTGCCGCCGCCAGTCCGGGAGACTTTGAGGCGATCAGCGAGATTGCCCGGCAGATCAAGACCTCCACCGTCTGCAGCCTGGCCCGTGCCAATGAAAAGGACGTGCGCCGTGCCGGTGAAGCGATCCGCCATGCGGCACGCGGCCGGGTTCACACCTTCATCGCCACCAGCCCGATCCACATGGCGCACAAGCTGCGCATGAACGAGGATCAGGTGGTGGAAGCCGCGGTGAAGGCCGTCAGGATTGCCCGTGAATACACCGACGATGTGGAGTTTTCGGCCGAAGATGCGATCCGCTCCGAGGTGGATTTTCTGGTGCGCATCTTCGCGGCCGTGATTGAAGCGGGGGCCACCACCATCAATGTGCCGGACACCGTGGGCTATTCGACCCCGGAACTGATCCGCGAGCGTTTTGCCGAGCTGATCCGCCGCACGCCGGGCAGTGACCGGGTGGTCTGGTCCTGTCACTGCCACAATGACCTCGGCATGGCTGTGGCCAACTCGCTGGCCGCAGTGCAGGGCGGGGCGCGGCAGGTCGAGTGCACCATCAACGGACTGGGCGAGCGGGCTGGCAATGCCTCGCTGGAAGAAATCGTCATGGCCACCCGGGTGCGCCGCGACATCTATGGGGTCAGCACCGGCATCCACACCGAGGAAATCGTGCCGTCGTCGCGGCTGGTGTCGGCCATCACCGGCTATGTGGTGCAGCCCAATAAGGCCATTGTCGGGGCCAATGCCTTTGCCCATGAATCCGGCATTCATCAGGATGGCGTGCTCAAGCACCGGGAAACCTATGAAATCATGCGCGCCGAGGATGTGGGCTGGAAAACCAACCGGCTGACCCTGGGCAAGCTGTCGGGCCGGGCGGCGTTCCGGGCCCGGCTGGATGAGCTGGGCATCGGGGTGGAGTCCGATGAGCAGCTCAATGCACTGTTTGCCCGCTTCAAGGATCTGGCCGACCGCAAGAGCGAGATCTTTGATGAAGACCTGCACGCGCTGGTGTCCGGGCACCATGGCCCCGAGGTTCATGAGCGCTACCAGCTGTCCGAGCTGGAGGTGACCAGCAAGACCGGCCAGACCCCGCGGGCGCATCTGGTGCTGCAGGTGGAGGGTCAGGCCCGGCCGGTCAGTGCCAGTGGTTCAGGCCCGGTGGACGCCACCTTCCGCGCCATCGAGGAAGTGGCGCGTTCTGGTGCGGTGCTGGAGCTGTATCAGGTCAATGCCGT
>JBPOIS010000019.1:0-41714 GCA_052034295.1 Pseudomonadota bacterium | reverse complement strand
CCCTGATCCGCGCCCGCGAACAGGCCGTGGCCAGCAGTGACGAGGTCAGCCGTGCCACCGAAGCCGGTTATAACCTGGGCATGCGCACCCAGCTGGACCTGCTGCAGGCCCGGCGCAACGCCCTGGCCGCCCGCCAGCAGCTCAGCGACGCCCGCCATCAGTATGTGCGTGACTATCTGAATGCCCATGCCGCGCAGGGCAGCCTGAACCGCACCGTGCTGCAGGACATCAACCGCTGGTTTGGTGACGGAAAGCCAAGTCGCTGAAAATGAACCTTAAAATATCTGTTTTTCCAATGAAAACTGGATGACGGTCCTGGCGCTGTCATCAAGCTGTCACATGAAAAAAATAAGGTGACTGCAACGCAAAAAAGACTGCGCCCAAGGAGTCATCCATGTTGAACACCGCCGTACGGGCTCTGGCCCTCGCCGTTGGCCTGACCAGCACCGCGCTGGTGGCCCACGCCGCCAATGTCGATCCCAACCTGCCCAGCTACACCAAGACCAATGGTGTGGCCGGCAACCTGTCCAGCGTCGGCTCGGACACCCTGGCCAACCTGATGACCTTCTGGGCGGAAGGGTTCAAAAAACAATACCCCAACGTCAACATCCAGATTCAGGCGGCGGGTTCCTCGACTGCGCCCCCGGCACTGACCCAGGGCACCTCCAACTTCGGCCCCATGTCCCGCAACATGAAGTCCGAAGAAATCCAGGCCTTTGAAAAGAAATACGGCTACAAGCCGACTGCTGTGCCGGTCGCCGTCGATGCGCTGGCCGTGTTTGTCCACAAGGACAACCCCGTCAAGGGTCTGTCGCTGCCGCTGGTCGATGCGATTTTTTCCAGCACCCTGAAATGTGGCTATCCGAAGCCTGTCAGCACCTGGGGTGATGCCGGACTGTCCGGTGCCTGGGCCGGCCGCAAGATCGACCTGTATGGCCGCAACTCGGTGTCGGGCACCTATGGCTACTTCAAGGAGCATGCCCTGTGCAAGGGTGACTTCCGGCCGGGCGTGAAAGAGCAGCCGGGTTCGGCCGCCGTGGTGCAGGCGATTTCCACCAACCTGAACGGCATCGGCTACTCGGGTCTGGGCTACAGTGTTTCGGGTGCCCGTGCAGTACCGCTGAAAAACAGCAGTGGCCAGTATGTGATGCCCAGCCACAACAGCGCCCTCGATGGCAGCTACCCGCTGGCCCGCTACCTGTTCATCTATGTGAACAAGAAACCCGGCCAGCCGCTGCCCCCGGCACAGGCTGAATTCCTGAAAATGGTCCTGTCCAAAGAAGGCCAGACCATCGTGGAAAAAGACGGCTTCGTGGCCCTGCCCGCCGATCAGGTCAAGAAAATCCGCGCCAGTCTGGGGCTGTAATCGCCACCTGGCCAGCACAACAGGGGCCAATGCCCCTGTTTTTACGTTTAGAATACGCCACGCGCCAGCTCAGACACCCTGACTGGCTGAGCGGGGATCGGGGGAAAACATGTCAAGCAATCCTGCACCGGATGTATCGATGACGCCGAAGGTGCGTCAGCGTCCAGATGCGGCCGCCATGGCCAGACTGGACCAGAAGCGCCGCTTCAAGGACCGACTGGCCAACAACCTGATCGCCGGAGGGGGCATTTTTGTCCTGCTGGCCATTCTGGCCATTTTTGTCTATCTGCTGTCGGAGAGCTGGCCGCTGTTCAAGCCGGCCCACGTCACCCAGGCAGGCCAGTACAGCCAGCTGGGTGGGCAGGAGCACAGCAGTCTGGTGCTGCTGGAGGAATACCACCAGCAGGGTCTGCGTCTGGTGCAGGACACGCAGGGTACGCGGGTTGAATTTTTTGCCACCGCCACGGGTCAGACCCTGTCCATGGCCCCACTGGCCATCCCCGCAGGGGCGCAGGTGGTACAGGTCAAGCAGGGGCAGGCGCTGGAAGGGCTGGTGGCCCTCGGGCTGTCCAATGGCCAGCTGCTCGTGTTCAAGCCGCAGTTCAGTGCCACGGGTGTGGGCAAGGACCGGGTGGTGCAGGGCAGTCTGGATTATCCGTTTGGTGCCCAGCCGATCACCGTCAACGACAGTGGCGAGCAGCTGAAATTCTTTGATTTTGTCAATGATGGCGACCGCCTGAATGTGGTGACGGTCCAGAATGGCCAGTTGCAGTGGCAGACCTTTGCTGCTGGGGTCGCCTCGGTTCCGGTCAGCACCAGCCCCGACGTGCAGGCCCCCGACAGTGCCGGGGGTGGCCTGAATCTGGACAGCGTGCTGGGCGGCAATGCAGCGTCCCCTGCAGCGGCTGAGCCGGTGGCTTCCCCGGAAGCCGCCCCCGCAGCCCCCAGTGCCGGTGGGCTGGGTCTGGAGGGCATTCTGGCCAGCAATGATTCAGCAGAGGCTGCTGCGCCGACAGCGCAGGCGGCTGCCGCCCCCAGTCCGGACATCCTGACCGAGGAAATCAGCGACCCTGCGGCAGGCATTGCCATGCCGCCCGGCTTTGCCGAAGGGATCAACCTCGACGCGGCCCTGCGCGACAATCCGGATTATCAGTTGGTGCAGGCCTCCAGCATCCAGATGGGCCGCCAGAGTGGTCAGGTGCTGCCGCTGGAGGGTGCGGTGGTGGACAATCTGTTCATCGGGCAGGGCAGCCGCTGGCTGTATGTGCTGACCCGCACCGGCCACGTGGCGGTGTTGCAGCGTGGTGAGCAGGGCTGGACCTATTACGATCAGTTCAAGGTCGATGACCATGGCAAGATCACCGCTGCCGCCATGCTACAGGGCGAGATTTCCCTGTTGCTGGGCGACGAAAAGGGCCGAATCACCCAGTGGTTCATGGTGCGCAACCCGGACCAGCCGGAACGCCAGCGCCTGCAGGCCATCCGCAGCTTTGAGCTGGGCACTGCACCGATCACCGTGGTGCAGCCGGAGACCCGCCGCAAGGGCTTCCTGGCCGGTGACCAGTCCGGACAGGTGGGGTATTTCTACACCACCTCGAACCGCACCATCGACCGTGAAAAAGCCCTGGACGGCCCGGTGACCGCGCTGACCCTGTCCTCGCACAGTGAGGGCATGCTGGCACAGGGGCCAAAAGGCCTGGTGTTCTATCAGGTCGATGCCCACCACCCGGACGTGTCGCTGTCGTCGCTGTGGGGCAAGGTCTGGTACGAATCCTATGACACGCCGCAATACGTCTGGCAGTCCACCTCGGGCAATGCCGATTTTGAATCCAAAATGTCGCTGGTGCCGCTGACCTTCGGCACCATCAAGGCCGCATTCTGGGCCATGCTGCTGGCTGCACCACTGGCGGTGGCCGGTGCCATGTACACCGCCGCCTTCATGTCACCCGCCCTGCGCACCAAGATCAAGCCGGCCATTGAATTGATGCAGGCACTGCCCACGGTGATCCTCGGCTTCCTGGCTGGCCTGTGGCTGGCCCCGCTGGTGGGCAAATACCTGCCGGCCATTTTCAGCCTGCTGGTGATCGTGCCGCTGGTGATTCTGGCGGTCGGGTTCCTGTGGATGCAGATGCCGCTGGAGCGGCGCAACCGCATTCCGGCCGGCATCGCACCGATCGTGCTGATTGCGCCGATCGTGCTGGCGGTGACCCTGGCCTTCGTGCTGTCGCAGCCGCTGGAGCAGGCGCTGTTTGCCGAGCACGGCGGTTCGCTGGTGGCCTGGCTGCGCAGTGAGGGCATTGACTACCAGGCCCAGAACGCACTGATTGTTGGCCTGATCATGGGCTTTGCCGTGATTGCGCCGATTTTTTCCATCTCCGAAGACGCCCTGTTTGCGGTGCCGCGTCATCTGGTCAACGGCTCGCTGGCGCTGGGTGCAACCCCGTGGCAGACCCTGACCCGGGTGGTGCTGCCGACCGCATCGCCGGGGATTTTTTCAGCGCTGATGATTGGCTTTGGCCGCGCAGTGGGTGAAACCATGATTGTGCTGATGGCCACCGGCAACACGCCGATCATGGATTTCAGCCTGTTTGACGGCATGCGTACCCTGTCGGCCAACGTCGCGGTGGAAATGGGCGAGGCCGAAGTGGGCTCCACCCACTTCCGGGTGCTGTTCCTGTCGGCGCTGGTGCTGTTTGTGATGACGTTTGTCCTCAACACCGCAGCCGAAGTGGTGCGGGCGCGTCTGCGCAAAAAATACGGTTCACTGTGAGCAGGTTGCCATGAACATCAAGACTTATTTTCGTACTGGGGAAGCCTACGTCTGGCTGAATGCCGGCGCGGTGACCCTGTGTCTGCTGATGATCGTCGGCATCATGGGCCTGATCGCCGTGCGCGGGCTGAGCCATTTCTGGCCCGCCGATGTGATGCAGGCGGTGTACCAGACCCCGGATGGCACCCGCAGTGTGGTGGTCGGTGAGCTGTATGATGAAAAATCCGACCCGGCCTCACGGCTGACCGAAGCCGGGCTGCCCGTCCCGGCAGGCACGGCACCCACCACCGAGGTGGACCGCTGGTCGATCAAGCAGGGCAACAAGGACGTGACCGGACAGGATTTTGTCTGGGTGATCCGTCCGTTCCTGCAGGACATCCAGTACCCGGAAGCGCTGGTGAAGCTGGAGCGGCTGGAGTACGGCAATTTTTATGGCCGCCTGAAATCGGTCACCTTCAATGGCCAGACCCACAGCGGGGCAGAAGCCTTCGCGGTGCTGGAGCAGGCCATCGACCGCAGCAACGACCTGCACGGCAGGATCCGTGACCTTGAGCGTGGCAAAATCGGCGCCATCAACTATGACCTGGAGCAACTGCGCCTGGAAGAGCGCAAACTGCAACTGAAGGGCCAGTATTCCGAACCGGCCAAACAGCAGCTGAGTGCCGAGCGCGCCCGGTTGCAGCAGCAGTTTGAGGCCCAGAAATCCACCATGGACCAGCTGCATGCTGGTCTGGAGCGCGATCAGGCCACCTTTGTCACCGCCGACGGCACTGAAAAAACCATCCCGGTCGGGCAGATCCTGCACGCCACCCAGCCCAACGCCATGGGCGTGTTCGCCAAGCTGGGCGAGTATTTCAGCAGCCTTTGGCACTTCCTGGCCGATGACCCCCGCGAGGCCAACACCGAAGGCGGCGTGTTCCCGGCGATTTTTGGCACCATCCTGATGGTGATGATGATGACCGTGATCGTCACCCCGCTGGGGGTGGTGGCTGCGGTGTACATGCGCGAATACGCCAAACAGGGCACGCTGACCCAGATTGTGCGCATTGCCGTGAACAACCTGGCCGGAGTGCCGTCGATCGTGTACGGCGTGTTTGGCCTGGGCTTCTTTGTCTACGTGGTCGGCGGCAGCATCGACAAACTGTTTTATCCCGAAGCCGCGCCGCAGCCAGTGTTTGGTACACCGGGCCTGCTCTGGTCGGCGATCACCCTGGCGCTGCTGACCCTGCCGGTGGTGATTGTTGCCACCGAAGAGGGCCTGTCGCGCATCCCGCGCGCGCTCAAGGAAGGCTCGCTGGCGCTGGGCTCCACCAAGGCCGAAACCCTGTGGCGGGTGGTGCTGCCGATGGCTGCACCGTCGATCATGACCGGGATGATTCTGGCGATTGCCCGGGCCGCCGGTGAGGTGGCCCCGCTGATGCTGGTCGGGGTGGTCAAGCTGGCCCCTGAGCTGCCGCTGGATTTCAACGCGCCCTTCCTGCACCTGGACCGCAAGTTCATGCACTTGGGCTTCCACATCTATGACGTCGGTTTCCAGAGTCCCAACGTCGAAGCGGCCCGACCGCTGGTGTATGCCACCGCCCTGCTGCTGGTGCTGGTGGTGGCCGTCCTGAACCTGTCGGCGATTGGCCTGCGCAACCGCCTGCGTGAGCGGTTCAAGGCGCTGGAAAGCTGAGTGACTTTGATTTTGAGAGAATTGATGCCATGATGACGACGCAAACGCCGGTGGCCAAAAAACCCGCTGCCGCGAACACCACACCGACCGCCCCTCTGGCCCCGCCTGCGCTGGTGCCGGCTGGGCAGGCCGCAACGGGACCCACCATGCAAAACGAAACCATCTGTCTGGAAACCCGCAACGTCAACCTGTTCTATGGCCAGAAACAGGCGCTGTTTGACATCAACATGGAAATCCCGCAGCGCAAGGTCACCGCGTTCATCGGCCCGTCCGGCTGCGGCAAGTCCACCCTGCTGCGCACCTTCAACCGCATGAATGACCTGGTGGATGGCTGTCAGGTCAACGGCCAGATCCTGCTGGAAGGCGACAACATTTTTGACCCCAAGATGGACATCACCAGCCTGCGCCGCCGCGTCGGCATGGTGTTCCAGAAGCCGAACCCGTTTCCCAAGTCCATCTACGAAAACGTCTGTTATGGCCTGCGCCTGCAGGGCATCAAGAACAAGGCCACCCTCGACGAAGCCGTCGAGCGTTCGCTGCGCGGTGCGGCGCTGTGGGATGAGGTGAAGGACCGCCTGCATGAGTCGGCGCTGGGCATGTCCGGTGGCCAGCAACAGCGTCTGGTGATTGCCCGGGCGATTGCCATCGAGCCGGAGGTGCTGCTGCTGGATGAGCCGTGTTCGGCCCTGGACCCGATCTCCACCCTGAAAGTGGAAGAGCTGATCCACGAGCTCAAGGAGCAGTACACCATCCTGATCGTGACCCACAACATGCAGCAGGCGGCGCGGGTGTCGGACTACACCGCGTTCATGTACCTGGGCAAGCTGATCGAGCACACCGACACCAACACCATCTTTACCAACCCACACCAGAAGCAGACCGAAGATTACATCACCGGTCGGTATGGCTGAGGCCACAGGGGTGTAAAGTCCACAGAAGCCGTGTGTCCCCGGGGGCGCACGGTTTTTTTTAGGGCCCCTGCCGCAAGGGCACTGGCAGGACCGTTGCACGGAACCAGACAGCACAGGATTGACCACCATGCCGCATGAACACGGACACCACATTTCCCAGCAGTTTGACCTGGATCTCGAAGAGGCACGGACGCTGTTTCTGTCGATGGGCGGACTGGTCGAGCAGCAGGTCAGCGATGCCATCCACGCCCTGCTGGACACCGATGCCAAACTGGGCCAGTCGGTGCAGCAGATGGACCGGCAGGTGAACGGCTTTGAAACCCAGATCGACGAATCGCTGGTGCGCATTCTGGCCCGCCGCCAACCCGCCGCCAGTGACCTGCGCATGGTGATTGCCATCAGCAAGGCCAACACCGACCTGGAGCGCATTGGCGATGAAGCGGTCAAGATTGGCCGGATTGCCGAAGACCTGAGTGCCGAAGGCGAGTCTCCACGCGGCTACACCGAAACCCGCCACATCGGCAATCAGGTGCGGCTGATGCTGCACGACGCCCTGGATGCGTTTGCCCGGCTGGATGCCGAGCAGGCCCTGAATGTGATGCAGGCCGATGCCGACATCGACCGCGAGTACCAGTCGGCCACCCGCGCGCTGATGACCTACATGATGGAAGACCCCCGCCACATCAGCCGGGTGATCAACGTGATGTGGGTGCTGCGGGCGCTGGAGCGCATGGGCGACCATGCCCGCAACATCTCCGAGCAGGTGATCTACATGGTCAAGGGCTCGGACGTGCGCCACACCAGCTATGACCTGATTGAACAGCAGATCCATCAGGGCAAGGCCAAGCCACAGTCCTGAACTGCGCCGCCGGGCTGGCGTGGAGGCTCGTCTGGTTGAAGTTTGGTTGAGAACTGACTACACTGGTCCAGCTGAAAAGTACAAAGTGGGTGAGGTCAGGACTCGTGCCTATAGAACCACCTTTCAAAAAAAATCTTAAGGATGGCTGCATGCAAGGCAACAGGCTGCTGGCAGTGTTGGGGGTGAGTGGCTTGGCACTGCTGTCGGGCTGCATGTGGAATGGCGGTGTCCGTCCGGTCCCGGCGCCAGTGGAGGGCTGGGTGCCCGCCGCACCGGGGGTGCAGGTTCAGTTGGTCGAAGTGTCGGCGCAGACCCTGCCGGCGAGCATTGAGTCTACAGTGGCCCCGGAAGTGGCACAGCTGTTCCAGTCAGCAGACTCAGAATACCGGTTGGCTGTGGGCGATCAGGTGCAGATCCAGCTCTGGGCGTACCCGGAGATTACTCCGGCCACGGCCACCACGTCCTACACCGTCTACTCCGATGGCCGGATCAAGTTTCCGCTGGTGGGGGCGATCCGCGCTGCCAACAAGACCCTGGCCGAGTTTCACCGTGACCTGGAGCAGGCACTGAGCCGTTACCTGCGCGAGCCCGATGTGCAGGTGCAGGTGCTCAAGTACCAGGGCCGCTCGATTTTTGTCGGTGGAGAGGTCAACAAGCAGGGTGAATACCCGCTGGCAGATCGGGCCACCAGCCTGTATCAGGCGATTGGGCTGGCTGGGGGGCTGACCGTACAGGCCGACCGGCAGCGGGTGCGACTGATCCGCAATCAGCGCGCCTATGACCTGAATGTGCCGCAGCTGGAAAAACAGGGCTATTCCCTGCACCGGCTGCTGCTGCGCCAGGGCGACACCGTGCAGGTGCTGTCCCGGGAAGACAAAAAAGCCTATGTGATGGGTGAGGTCGGCAAAACCACCTCGGTGCCGATCCCTGAGCAGCAGCTGTCGCTGACCCAGCTGATCACCGAAAGTGAGGGATTGAATACCCTGACCGCCCACAGTGCCCGGGTGTATGTGCTGCGTAACCCGCAGCAGGAACAGGCCACGCTCTATCACCTGGACCTGTCCAATCTGGCCAACATGACCCTGGCCAGCCGGTTTATGGTCGAGCCCAATGACATCGTGTATGTCGATGCCACCGGGCTGGTGCGCTGGAGTCGGGTGGTCAACCTGTTGCTGCCGTCGGCATCGGGACTGAGCACCGCCCAGACCATCGGCAACGGAAACTGACCACATGCAGTTCAACACGATCCTGGTGGTCTGTGCCGGCAGCATCTGCCGCAGCCCCATGGCGGCTGGACTGCTGCAAAAAACCTGGCCAAGCAAGAAGATTCATTCGGCCGGGCTGGTGGCACTGGTGGGGCAGCCCGCCGATCCGCTGGCGGTGGCCTGTATGCAGGAGCTGGATGTGTCGCTGCAGGCGCATGTGGCGCGGCAGCTGGATCAGGCCCTGCTGCGGGAGGCTGATCTGGTGCTGGTGATGAGCGTGGAGCAGGTGCAGGCGATTGAGCGGCAATGGCCCTTTGCCAAGGGCAAGGTGTTCCGGCTGGGCCACTGGAGTCAGCAGGACGTGCCGGACCCCTACCGCCAGCCCAGGGCCGCCTTTGTGCTGGCGCGGGACCTGATCGTGCAGGCCGCCAGCGAGTGGGAGGCCCGGCTGTTGTGATCAGCGAATGCAACCTGGGGAAGATTTTGACAACAACAAGTTTTTTTGAGATGGGGCAATGACCACAGAATCCAGCAGCGACGCCGATGACGTCATTGATTTGCGGGTGCTGCTCAACACGCTGGTCCAGCACTGGTACTGGATTGTGGGCAGTGCACTGCTGGCCGTATTGCTGGGCTGGGCCTACCTGCGGGTGACCCTGCCCGTCTACTCCACCACAGGCATGATCCAGGTCCAGGACAGCAAAAACACCTCCGCCGCCCTGCTGGGGGGCGAGCTGGCTGATCTGGTGGCGGTACAGTCCCCGGCCAACACCGAAATCGAGCTGCTCAAGTCCACCTTCGTGCTGGGACAGGCGATCCAGAACCTGAAGCTGGATCTGGCGGTGCGTAACCGTGAGGACCGGCTGGGCAACCGCCTGCAGCACCGGCCCACCCAGGCCCTGGTGCACAGTGACCATGGGGTGTTTTACCGCTGGAATGACAGTTATCTGGAGCTGGCCAGCCTGGAGGTGCCCGAGGCGCTGCTGGATCAGGATCTGTTACTGATCGTCGAAGGGCAGCGTTATCGGCTGCAATGGCAGGATCAGGACCTGCTCAGCGGTACACTGCACAGCCTGCAGGGCCAGATTTCCCCCTATGGGCTGGTGCGCATCCGGATTAACCAGGCCACGGCCGGCCAGCAGTTCCTGATCCGCAAAAAGAGCCTGCAGACCGCTGTGCAGGATGTGCAAGCCAGCCTGGCTGTGGCCGAAAAAGGCAAGCTGACCGGCATTCTGGGCCTGACCTATCAGGGCACCAATCCGCTGCTGATCCAGCAGACCCTGAATGAGATCATGCGCGTCTACACGCAGCAGAATTTTGAGCTGAAGTCGGTTGAAACCAAAAAAACCCTGGCCTTCCTGGAACAGCAGCTGCCTGATCTGAAAAAACAGCTCGAAGAGGCCGAGCGCCGCTTCAACATCTACCGGCGCAGCAACAACACCATCGACGTCAGCAAGGAGTCCGAACTGCTGCTGACCCAGAACATCGACCTGAAGACCAAGCGCATCGAGCTGGAGCAAAAACTGGCCGAGCTGCAGGCCCGCTACACCAGCGACTACCCGCTGATGGCCGAGGTCAAAAAGCAACTGGATGCCATTGGCCAGGAAAACCTCAAGGTCGAGCAACGCCTCAATCAGCTGCCCGAGATCCAGCGCCAGTACCTGCAGCTGTACCGGGATGTGCAGGTCAACACCGAGCTGTACACCAAGCTGCTCAACAGCTATGAGCAGCTGAAGGTGGTGCGGGCCAGCCAGATGGGCAATGTGCGGGTGGTGGACTGGTCGCAGAAACCCCTGCGCCCGGTCAAGCCCAAGCCTGCACTGGTGCTGATGTTGTCCCTGCTGCTGGGGGGCATGCTGGGGGTGATGCTGGTGCTGCTCAATAACCTGCTGTTCCGGGGCATCAAGAGCAGCCAGGACATCGAGCAACAGCTCGGGGTGTCGGTGCTGGCCACCGTGCCGCGCTCACTCCGGCAGTGGCGGCTCAGCCGCCGCAAGGGACAGTCGCCGCTGCTGGCCGCAGAGGATGGCGAAGACATGTCGGTGGAGGCGCTGCGCAGCCTGCGCACCCTGGTGCACTTTGCCAATCCGGGTGACCGGGTGTTTTTGGTGGCCGGTCCGGCCCCAATGATCGGCAAATCGTTCCTGACCGCCAATTTTGCTGCCGTGCTGAGCCAGACAGGCCGTTCGGTGGTGCTGGTGGATGCCGACATGCGCCGGGGGCATCTGCACGATTATTTTGGCGGCTCGCGCGATCAGGGCCTGTCGGAGTTTTTGCAGGGCAAGGTCACCGACCTGGACCAGATCTGCCGCAAGACCAGTCTGGACAACATGGACTTTATTGCCACCGGGGCGATTCCCCCCAATCCGGCCGAGCTGCTGCTCCATGAGCGTTTCAGCCAGTTGCTGGAGACCCTGCAGCAGCATTATGATTTTGTGCTGCTGGATTCGCCGCCGCTGCTGGCCGCCACCGATGGGGTGATCATTGGTCGTCAGGCGGGTCTGACCCTGATGGTGGCCCGCTATGGCAAGACCAACCTGAATGAGCTGGCGCTGGCCCACAACCGCCTGAAGCAGGCCGGGGTGAATGTGCTGGGTGTGGTGTTCAACGATGTGCAGCGTGAAGGGCACCGCTATGATGCCTATCAGTATGGCTACCAGTACCGCTCCCGCGACCAGTGAGTCCGGAGCCCGGCCCTGGTATGTGGTGCAGTGCCGGGCCAGACAGGAGTCACGGGCGCTGGCGCATCTGCAGCGCCAGGGTTATGGGTGTTTTTTGCCGCTGCTGGCGGTGGAGCAGGTGCGGCAGGGCCAGCGGGTCTGTGTGAATGAGCCGCTGTTCCCGGGCTATCTGTTTGTGGCCCTGGATCCGCAGCGCGATGACTGGAGCCCGATTCGCTCCACCCGGGGGGTGCTGCGGGTGGTGGGCTTTGGGGGCCAGCCGGTGCCGATGCCGCCGGGAGCGGTGGAGGCGCTGCAGCAGGCCGGTGCCGTGCGGTTACCGTACAGTGACTGGCAGCCGGGCACCCCGGTACAGGTGCAGCTGGGTGAGGCCCACTGGTGTACGGCGGTGTTTCAGGCGTTTGATGGGGAGCGCCGGGCGCTGGTGCTGCTGGGGCTGTTGCAGCAGCAGCATCGGGTGTCCGTGGCCCTGGAGCAGGTGCGTCTGGCCTGACGCTGGGTCATTGCGTTGTTTTTTGCGTGTTCAGGATCATCACGCTGAATCCTGGGGCGGTAGCGTGTTTTTTTAGAGAAGGTGTACAGAATCATGACCGATGTCAGCAAGAAAACCGTGGCGGTCGTTGGCCTGGGCTATGTCGGCCTGCCCCTGGCGCTGGCCTTTGGTCGCAAGATCAACACCATCGGTTTTGATATCAGCGAGCCCAAGCTCAAGGCCTACCGCGAGGGGTTCGACCCCACTGGCGAAATGGCCCCGGAAGCCTTCACGGCCGCCAGCCGCCTGAGCTATACCAGTAACGGCAAAGACCTTGCCGCCGCCGACTACGTGGTCGTGGCCGTGCCCACCCCCATCGACAACGCCAAGCAGCCCGACCTTACCCCCGTGGTGAAGGCCACCGAAACCCTGGCCCCGCACCTGAAAGACGGCGCCATCGTGATTTATGAAAGCACGGTATACCCCGGCGTGACCGAAGACGTGTGCAGCCCCATCATCGAACGCCTGAGCGGCAAGCAGCGCGGCAAGGGCTTCAAGCTCGGTTACTCGCCCGAGCGCATCGTGCCCGGCGACAAAGTGCACCGCCTGGAAACCATCACCAAGATCGTTTCTGCCGAAGATGCCGACTCGCTGGACCAGGTGGCCGCCCTGTATGAAACCGTGGTGGAGGCGGGCGTGTATCGCGCCAGCAGCATCCGCGTGGCCGAAGCCGCCAAGGTGATCGAAAACACCCAGCGCGACGTGAATATCGCCCTGATGAACGAACTGGCCGTCATTTTCAACCTGATGGGCATTGATACGCTGGAAGTGCTCGAAGCCGCCGGCACCAAGTGGAACTTCCTGCCGTTCCGCCCGGGCCTGGTCGGTGGCCATTGCATCGGGGTAGACCCTTACTACCTCACCCACAAAGTGAGCACACTCGGCTACAACCCCGAGATCATCCTGGCCGGCCGCCGCATCAACGACCGCATGGGCAGCTACATTGCCCAGCAAACCGTCAAGCTGATGATCAAGACCGGCCGCATGAAGCCCGGTGCCACCGTACTGGTGTTGGGCCTTACCTTCAAGGAAAACTGTGCCGACATCCGCAACACCAAGGTGATCGACATCATCACAGAGTTGAAAGAATATGGGCTTCATGTGGTGGTCTGTGATAGTGTGGCCGAGCCGCATGAAGCTGAAGAAGAGTACGGGATTAAACTGACGCGGCTGGAGGATGTGAAACAGGCTGATGCTGTGATTGCCGCTGTAGCACATGAAGATATTAAGGAGATTGACGTTGCTGCGCTGGGAAAGAAGGCTGGCCCCAATACCCCTTTTATGGATGTAAAGTCTGTATTTGATCGAGTGGTACTCGGAAAGGCCGGCTTTACCGTGTGGCGACTTTAATGCGTATTCAAAGATCTTTTTCACTTCATATCTGATCTGGTGTAAAAGTGAAACATCCGTTGCTGCTGATTATAAGTATATTTCAGGTATTTACGCTTGGCCTATACTATTATGGGCCAATTAAATACGGATGGGGAGATATGTCACCAAGTGTAGCTGTATATGTGATCGTATATTTAGCTATGCTGAACTTGGGGTATTTTCTGGCAAAGCGATATTATTTTAAGGGGATAAGTGGGCCCTCAAACCATATTTTTTTTGTAAAATTCTCTGCAAGCGTAACTTTATTGATCTTTCCATTTGCGCTTTTGGGTAAGGTTGGTGATCTCTCTTCGACGGCCAGTCTGGGCGATTTGTATGGTATGTCCGGGGCGAGAAAGGCTGAAGGTGAGAGTTGGTTTGATTATATTCGAATTTTCCTAGGGTATTTTCTATTTGGATTATTTCCTGTGCTTATTTGGTATAGGAAAAGCTTACCAAAGCATTTGTTTGTTCTGGGCTGTGCTGCGGTTGTATCAAACTTGATTATTACGATACTAACAGGCGTTAATAAGGTTTTATTTGACTACATAATTATTGCGGTATGTCTAATTCTATATAAATCTAAAGCTTCGGATCTTTTCTCTAGGAGAGGAGTTATTGCAGCAATATTTACGGGTTGCTGTGTTGTTGCGGCTGCAGCATTTTTTGTAGAAGGGCAAATAACTAGATATGGATCAAGTGCAATAAGCGGAGAAAACCCCAGAATAGGAGCTTACTCCGAATACAGTATAGAGGACGGTAAACTTAAAGTTTTGTACTCATCGTTAACGGGTTATTTGTCACAGGGTTATCGCGCATTTGATTTGGCATTAGATAAGCAATTTGAGTTTACGTGGGGTGTTGGGCACTCAACCTTTTTGACTAGACAAGTCGATAGACTATTAGGCACGAATATCGCCGATAACGCCTATCCCGCAAAAATAGAAGAGGATGGATGGGATAGATATATTAACTGGTCGACTTTTTATGTTTGGTGGGCATCTGATCTAAGTTTCTATGGCGTTGCATTTTTGATGCTAATGCTTGGAATGTTGTTTAGGTGTGTAGAAAATACCTTGAGTGTTCAGGGAGACTTGTCAGCAATGATATTATATTCGTACATTTTGATTTTGCTTTTCTATCTTTCTGCGAATAACCAAGTATTTCAGTCAGGCGAGATGGCGATTGGTTTCTTGTCTTTGTTAATTCCATTTTTAGTGAAAAGAAAGCTAATTCGTAGGGGATGACGAAAAAAAATGAGCTTCAATAGGGCGATTAGCTTAGGAGCAGCTGTTGCAGCACTGGCGTTTCTTTTTTCTATTTTAATTAGCTTTTATTCTTACAGATTTCTATGGGTTCATGCGGATAGGGGGGCGTTTGCCGCATGGCTTTCGGTTTATGAGTTGGCTCAGTTTTTATTATTGCTGGATATTGGATTCACGCATTCTTTCATAAAAAAGAATATTGATTCAGATTGGTGTGAAGTCATTCGAGAGCTGCCCGCGTTAAGGGGGGCATTATTTTTGGTGGCAATGATTGCTGCGGTAGTAGTCTGTATATGTGCCTATAAAGTTGGTGAGCCTGCGAACGTGGGAGTTTCATCATATTTTTATCTTTCGCTGTCAATTGTCTTTACATTGGTAGGGTATGCAGATACGGCTGCTTTACGGCTACGAAATAAATTTTTAAATATTTACTTAATAAATATTTTTTCAAATTTAATATTCATGATTTTCTTGCACTTAAGTATTGTAGTTGATGTGGTTGAAAGGCTCGCTATTGCGACTTTGATTAGATCGTTTCTTCAATATGGATTGCAGAATTTTGTCTTAGGTGTTGGGCTGCGCATCAGTTTGCCGAATCAATTCACAGGGAGTCTGGAAGTCGTTTCTCTTAATGCATCTTATTTTTTATTATTCTTAATCGATGCATTTGTCATGGCGGCCCTAGGCGTTCCGCTGGCTGTTGTTGCATCGGTTATCATACTTAAGAAATATTATGATGCTTTGCGCGGGCTATGGGATTCAACATTGGGCGTTCTCGCTGTTGCATTTGCAAAAATAGATGATGAAAGGCGCAACTGGATAATTAGGCTGCTTGTGGTTGCTTCGTATGTGTGCGCATGGTTTTTTTCAAGCATTATAATTCAATTGTGGTTAGGTAATAGAATTGTCGACCCTCAGTTATCAGCTGGAGTTTGTGTTTTTGCTATATCGCTGACCCTCTATAGGGTGGAGACAACAAGGTTGTATTTTCAAGGCAAACTGGGGTTTGTTAAGCCTATTCTTGCTGCGATTGGCATTAAATTAATGTTTGTTGGATTGATATTCGCATCAATTCTGGATTTGAAAGGAATTTATTTGCTGCAAGGAATATTGATAATAATGACCGTGGTTTTCATGAATTGGTTTCGCTCACCAGTGCTAAAGGCAGCGTAGAGGAGTAGGATCGTTATGCGAGGCGAAAATTCTGTGCTTTTTATTGGGCATTTTTCAAGATCTGGCGCTCATAGAAATCCGTTTGCATCAGCAGCTGGAGATGTTGTTCAAAATCAAATAATTAAAGAGGCATCTCATCTCTTGCCTAAAGAGCAACTTCGCTTTTTGTCGATGGAGCCCCAGCGGATATGGCCAGCTGGCTCGCTTTATATCAGAGGGAGTGGGTCTGATAACGGTAGATTTGTGTCATATATTAATCTGCCGATTATAAAAAATATTTGCTATGCGGCGGCCATATTGTTGGAGTGCTTTCGGCTTAGACCGGCATTGGTAATGCAATACAACAGTTATCTTTTTGAAAATGCAGCTATATTAGTGGCTGCGATGTTTTTGCGAATTAGATCCTGCCTGATTTTGCAGGATATACGTATAGGGCACCAGTTTTCTCTTGCCGCTAGGATATACGATAAATTCGCGAACATGCTAGTTGGCTTTTTTGATTTTGTTATGCCAATTAGTCGAAGAATGGCTGAAGAGCTTCAATTGAAGGATGGGCAATTTCATATTTTTAAGGGGGGGATAACTGGCCAAGGATACGAGCTGTTGCAGTGCAATGAACCCTTGGGGGATTATGCTGTTTTTGCAGGTGCACTAGAATCTCATAACGGTATTGACAGAATTGTGCAGTTATGGGTTGATCGCAAAGTTGAAGTTGACCTGCACGTATTTGGGCGAGGCCGCCTCGCTGATATGGTGTCACATTATTCCCGTCTAAATCCTCACATAAAATATCACGGGTTCATCCCGCACGAAGATGTTTCAAAATGGCAAAGATCAGCAAAGTTCAATTTTTGCTTAAGGTACAGCGAAGGATTGGAGGAGGAGTATTTTTTTCCGTCTAAGTTTTTTAATGCTTGCTGTTGCCCAGGCTTGTTGATTGTTAACAATTTTATGAATATTCCGAGCTTTATGCTTGGAAAAAGAGGGCTGGTTAATGACTTGGATGGTGTCGAACAGTTGTTAAGACTCAGCAACGACGAAGTCATGGCAGAGTCACTGCTGCGCCGCCAAGCTGTCTTGGAGGAGGGCTCATGGAGTTCGGCGCTAGGCGTTGTAGTAAAGCGATTTTTTGATTTATCGTCAAACTCATTGGACACAAAATGAAGCCTGTAGTCTTGATATTTAGTGGTTGCTATTTGCCTGGGCTTGAAGGTGGCGGACCAATTCGAACTATATCTAATTTAGTTGAAGCTTTGGGTGATGAATTTGATTTTCGCATTGTTACATCAGATAGGGATCTGAATAATAAGTTGCCATACTCTAATATTGATGTCGATTCATGGAATACGGTTGGTAAGGCAGAAGTATTTTATGCATCTCCTGAATATATTTCGCTGCAGCGCATAGCAGATCTTCTTTCTGAAACGCCTCATGATGTCCTGTATCTAAATAGTTTTTTTAATGTGAAATTTTCCTTGATGCCTCTGTTGGTGAGTTGGCTTGGACTTTTTCCACCAAAGCCTGTGATTTTGGCACCTCGTGGTGAATTTTCTAAAAGTGCGCTTGCTATAAAGAAATGGAAGAAGCTGCCTTACCTTTATATGGCAATGTATATAGGCTTATTCAGGCGTGTTATTTGGCAGGCTTCGAGTGACTATGAGCGCGTTGATGTTGAGAGAGTGGTGCAAAGGTTTGGATACGATGATATTCGTGTCGCAGAAAATATCGCTTCGCCGACAGCTGCTTTTCCAATCGTTGAGCTATATGCTGATGATGAGCGCGGGGAGTATCTTAAGGATTCGACCTTAAGAATATGCTTCTTATCACGCATTGTGCCAATAAAAAATTTGGCGTTTGCACTGGAGGTGGAGGTGCTAGCGCAAGTCAAAGTCAACGTGCAATTCAATATTTTTGGGCCAAAAGAGTCGATGCCGTATTGGAATGAATGTAGTGATCTAATCGGAAAACTGCCTCCGCATGTGCAAGTTTCATATCTAGGTTTAATTGAGCATTCCAAGGTCCGACAGACAATTGCTGCACATGATCTGTTTTTTGTTCCCAGCAAAGGGGAAAATTTTGGTCATGTATTTATGGAGTCGCTCTCTGCTGGCGTTCCTATTTTGGTAAGCGATAGAACGCCTTGGCGCGGGCTTGCTGAGAAGAATATTGGTTGGGATATCTCATTGGATGCGATGAAGGAGTTTGTGGCTGCAATCGATAGGTTTGCTCAAATTAGTCGAAAGGAGCGCCAAGAAATTAAGTTGGCTTGCGCGGATTTCGCAACAAAGAAAGCTGCTGATGATGTAACTTTGGCGGCAAATAGGGACTTGTTTATTTGTGCGGTTAATGGTTCGATTATTACAGCTAGGCGCTGAGGGAAGGCGATAAATGTTTGATGGTACTACTTTGCTTATTACGGATGGAACAGGTTCTTTTGGCAATGCAGTCTCTTTTCCGAGCAAAATTCTTACCTATCTCGCATATGGGATTAAAGTCGTATCGCCCCATATTGATTGTGTTACTAGATCGGAAATCGATCATTTAGTCAGTTATTACTATTCAGACAGCCCTGAAGAAATTGCGAAGTCGATCATGAGCGTGAATATTGACGAGGATGTTGATTGTGCTGGCGAGCTAAACAGGTTGGATAATGAATTTCGTCGTAAATTGCCACTTTTTTTGAGTAACTGTATGTATGTCTAAGAGAAAAGTATTGGTTTGCATCGGATATTATCTGCCCGGCTTTAAAAGTGGGGGGCCTGTTCGGTCGATGGCAAATATGGTTGCTCATTTGGTTGATGATGTTCAATTTTACATCGTTACTAGTGATCGCGATCTAGGTGATGACTCTCCTTATCCAGAAGTGGTGAATGATGGTGAATGGGTTGATGTGGCCAATGCAAGAGTTCTGTACTTAAAAAAAGGACTGAGTTTTTCCGGCTTTAAAAAAGTCGTCGAACAAGTGAGGCCTGACTATTTTTACTTGAATAGTTTTTTTGACTTTAGATTCAGTATACGCATATTGTGTTACTTGCGCTTGATGCGTGTAGGGGCAAGCAAAATCATTGTTGCACCACGTGGCGAGTTCGCTGATGCAGCATTGGATTTAAAGGCGGTTAAGAAGAATATTTATATTTTGCTGTCAAAGATTGTGGGTCTTTATCGCAATGTAAACTTTCATGCATCTACTCAGTTTGAGAAGAACGATATTCTCAGTAACTTTTCGTGCGCTGCGAATGTTTTGATCGCCATGGATTTACCTGCCGTTAGCCCGCAGGTGGTTGCGGCCGCTCCATGCGAGGATCGAGCGACAATTAAAATCGTATTTCTCTCCAGAATTTCACCGATGAAGAATCTTGAGTTTGCCTTGTCGATTCTTTACAAAATTGAGCGCCAGGTGACCTTTGATATTTACGGTCCAGTCGAGGATCAGCTGTACTGGTCTTCCTGTTTAGAGTTGATTTCTGTGCTGCCGAGCAACATTCAAGTGAAATATCAGGGTTTGGTACATCAGAATGATGTATTGAATGTGTTGAGCAAGTACGATTTGCTCTTTCTGCCTAGTAGGGGCGAAAACTTCTGCCACGTAATTGCTGAGTCTTTAAGCGTAGGGACTCCGGTTTTAACTAGTGACCGGACCCCATGGCGTGACTTGACAGCAAAAGGATTGGGTTGGGATTTGTCTCTCGATGCTTTCGATGAGTATGCCAATGTGATCAAAGGGTTTCAGATTCCTGGTGCCGAATACAGATTATTAAAGAAAATGGAGGTTATTAGGTCATACCACGACCTTAATTTGGTGATGACTGCTGTGGATGATAGTAAACGCCTCTTTGAATGCATTGATAACATGGAGTCAGTGAAATGAATTTCGTTGGAAAGACGTTGCTCATTACAGGTGGTACCGGCTCATTCGGTAATGCGGTTCTTAAACGCTTTCTTGACACGGATATTGCTGAAATTCGCATCTTCAGCCGTGACGAGAAGAAGCAGGATGACATGCGCAAGCGCTATGTCAGTCCGAAACTCAAGTTCTACATTGGTGATGTTCGTGACTACCAGAGTGTGCTCAATGCCACCCGTGGCGTGGACTACATCTTCCATGCGGCAGCGCTCAAGCAGGTGCCGTCCTGTGAGTTTCACCCCATGGAAGCGGTCAAGACCAATATCCTGGGGACCGAGAATGTGCTGGAAGCGGCCATCCAGAACGGTGTGAAGCGCGTGGTGTGCCTGAGCACCGACAAGGCGGTCTATCCCATCAATGCCATGGGGATCTCCAAGGCCATGATGGAAAAGGTGATGGTGGCCAAGTCGCGTAACCTGGAAGGTACCAGTACCGTGATCTGCGGCACGCGCTATGGCAACGTCATGGCATCTCGCGGATCGGTCATTCCTCTGTTCATTGACCAGATGCGGGCAGGTAAGCCACTGACCATTACCGATCCCGACATGACCCGTTTCATGATGACCCTGGCAGATGCGGTGGATCTGGTGCTCTATGCCTTTGAGCATGGCAACAATGGCGACATGTTTGTGCAGAAGGCGCCTGCTGCGACGGTGGAAACGCTGGCCAAGGCGCTCACCAGTATGCTGGGCAAGCCCGATCATCCCATTCAGGTGATCGGCACGCGCCATGGTGAGAAGGCCTTTGAGGCGCTGCTCAGCCGCGAAGAAATGGCCTGCGCCGAAGACCGGGGGGAATACTTCCGGGTGCCGCCAGACTTGCGCGACCTGAACTATGCCAAGTTTGTGGAGCAGGGCGAGGAAAGGATCTCCCGTAGCGAAGACTACAATTCCCACAACACCCAGCGCCTGGATGTCGCCGGCATGCAACAACTGTTGCTTAAGCTGGACTTCATTCGTGCCCTTCAGCGTGGCGAGTACGCCACGCCCGAAGAATAACGTGCGGCGCAGGGGATAGTTCATGAAGGTATTGATTACCGGTGCGAACGGCTTTGTCGGGCGCAATCTGGTGGCGCACTTTGCCGAGCGCAAGTCGGACGAAGTGGTGTGCTTTACACGGGATAACAGCGCTGGCGACTTGCCGGCCTTGCTGCAGGATGTGGACTTTGTTTTTCACCTGGCGGGCATCAACCGGCCGCAAGACCCGTCCGAGTTCACCACCGGCAATGTCGACCTGACTCAGGCGCTGTGTGAGGCCATCGAGGCCAGCGGCCGCACGATTCCCATAATATACACGTCCTCCATTCAGGCGGATCTGGCCAACCCCTATGGGGCCAGCAAGCGTGGCGCCGAGGAGGCGCTGATTCGCTTGGCAGCCGAACAGGGCAACCCAGTGCACCTGTTCCGCCTGCCCAACGTGTTTGGCAAGTGGGCCAAGCCCAATTACAACTCTGCCGTAGCCACGTTTTGCCACAATATTGCGCGAGACCTGCCCATTCAGATCAACGATCCGGCGGCCCGCATCAGTCTTGTTTATATCGATGATGTGGTGGCCAGCTTTGTGGCGGTCATGGAAGGCCGTGTGGCGGGTACCCCCTTTGTTCAGGTAGAGCCGCAGTATGCCATTTCGGTTGGCGAGTTGGCCGACCTGTTGCGCACCTTCCGTGAGAGTCGCAGCACCCTGGTTACTGAGCCTGTAGGGACAGGGCTTACCCGTGCCCTGTATTCCACCTATGTCAGCTACCTGCCGCCGGAGCGCTTTGCCTATGAAGTGCCGAAGTACGGCGACCCCCGGGGCGTGTTTGTGGAAATGCTGAAAACCCGTGATTCGGGGCAGTTTTCTTTCTTTACAGCGCATCCCGGCATTACCCGTGGGGGCCACTATCATCACTCCAAGACCGAGAAGTTCCTGGTCATCAAGGGCAAGGCCTGCTTCCGCTTCCGCCACATTGTGTCCGGGGAGTTCCACGAGTTGTTCACCACAGGTGAAACCCCACAGGTGGTGGAAACAGTGCCGGGCTGGACGCATGACATCACCAACGTCGGTGATGACGAAATGATTGTAATGCTCTGGGCAAACGAGATATTTGACCGCGAGCACCCGGATACCTATGCCCGGCCGGTCGGCACGGCACCCTGATTGAGACAAGCACACATGAAGAAAATGCGAGTGGCCACAGTGGTTGGCACACGGCCGGAAATCATCCGGCTGTCGCGCGTAATGGCAGCGCTGGACCAGTACTGCGATCACATCCTGATCCATACCGGCCAGAACTATGATTACGAGCTGAACCAGATTTTCTTTGACGATCTGGGTATTCGCAAGCCGGATCACTTTCTGAATGCCGCCAGTGCGACCGGGGCCGAAACCATTGGCAACGTGATCATCGCGGTGGACAAGGTGCTGGCCGAGGTACAGCCAGAGGCCTTGCTGGTGCTGGGCGATACCAACAGTTGCATGGCAGTCATCCCGGCCAAGCGTCGCAAGATTCCTACTTTTCATATGGAGGCCGGTAACCGCTGCTTTGACATGCGGGTGCCTGAGGAAATCAACCGTCGCATTGTGGACCACACCGCCGACATCAACCTGACCTACAGCACCATTGCGCGTGACTACCTGCTGCGCGAGGGCTTGCCGCCGGACATGGTGATCAAGACCGGTAGCCCGATGTTCGAGGTGCTTAATCACTACCGTGAAGGGATTGAGCAGTCCGATGTGTTGAGCCGACTTGGCCTGCAGGCGGGCAAGTTCTTTGTGGTCAGCGCCCACCGTGAAGAAAACGTGGACTCGGACAAGAACTTTCTGGCGCTGGTGGACACCCTGAATGCCGTGGCGGAAAACTTTGGTTATCCGGTGATCGTCTCCACGCATCCGCGCACCCAGAAGCGCGTGGATGCACTGAAAGTGACGTTTAACCCGCTGGTGCAGTTGCTGAAACCACTGGGGTTTACGGATTACAACAAGCTGCAACTGTCGGCCAAGGCGGTATTGTCGGATAGCGGCACCATCAATGAAGAGTCCTCCATCATGAACTTCCCGGCGCTTAATTTGCGCCAGGTGCACGAGCGCCCGGAAGGTATGGAAGAGGCGGCTGTGATGATGACCGGCCTGGAAAAAGAGCGGGTGTTGCAGGCACTGCAGGTGCTGGAAGGCCAGTCCCGTGGCGATGAGCGTACCTTGCGCCTGGTGGCGGATTACAGCATGCCCAATGTGAGCGAGAAGGTGGTACGCATCATTCACAGCTACACCGACTATGTGAAACGTGTGGTGTGGAAGCAGTTTTGAAAATTCTGTTACTCACCCAGTGGTTTGATCCTGAACCGGCTTTCAAGGGGCTGGCCTTTGCTCGTGCATTGCGAGAGCAGGGGCACGAAGTACAGGTGATTACCGGTTTTCCGAATTACCCTGGGGGTAATGTGTACCCTGGGTACCGGATAAAGTGGTTGCAGCGTGAGCTGATCGATGGGGTGCAGGTCTGTCGTGTTCCGCTTTACCCGAGTCACGACGGATCGGGCCTTGGACGGGCACTCAATTACATCAGTTTTGCTGCCGCTTCGTCCCTGTTTGGCATCTTTGCTGTACGCAAGGCAGATGTCATTTATGCCTACCACCCGCCTTTAACAGTTGGCATGGCTGCCGCCTTGATCGGGTGGTTCCGTCGCACGCCCGTGGTGTATGACATTCAGGATATGTGGCCCGATACGCTTAAAGCCACAGGTATGCTGAATAACCCGCGCGCGCTTTCCTTGATCGGGCGCATTTGCCAGTGGGTATATCGCCGCGCCAGTGCATTGGTAGTGTTGTCACCTGGCTTCAAGCAGTTATTGCTGGAGCGCGGTGTTGCGAAAGAAAAAGTCAGTGTGATTTACAACTGGTGCGATGCTGCTGCACTGACTAACCCGCAATCACACCAAACGCCTGCAGCAATGCAGGGCCGCTTTAATGTAGTTTTCGCAGGCACCATGGGTAAGGCACAGGCACTGGATGCCGTGATCGATGCTGCTGCATTGGTGGCCACGCGTAATCCGGCAGTTCAGTTTGTATTTGTGGGTGGTGGTGTTGACGTTGATCGTCTTAAGTCATTGGCCCAGCAAAAATCACCGTCAAATGTGGTTTTTCTTCCACGCATGCCCATGAATGAGGTGGGCAATGTATTGAATGGCGCAGACGTCTTGTTGGTGCATTTGCGGGATGATCCGCTGTTTGCCATTACCGTGCCTTCCAAGACCCAGGCTTACATGGCAGTAGGAAAGCCCTTGCTGATGGCCGTGAGAGGCGATGCAGCTGATCTGGTGAGAGCGGCGGAGTGTGGCGAGGTGGTAACGCCTGAAGACTCCCGTGAGATTGCTGAAGCCGTGTTGCGCCTTGCGTCCCTTCCACCTGCTGAACTTGCTGGTATGGGGCAGCGTGGTGCTGCATTTTACAGGCGCGAATTGGCTATTGATGTGGGCGTTGCTCGCTTTGTTCGTGTGTTCGAGTCGGTTAAACGTATCTGATTTTTTCTTTTAATCACCGGTTAGTGATGTGACATGCTCAAGAGGCTCTTTGACGTAATGGCGGCTGGGTCTGCGCTGCTGGTGTTGTCGCCCGTGCTGCTCGGCGTGGCTTACTTGGTGCGAAAGAATCTTGGCTCCCCGGTCCTGTTCCGCCAGGTGCGCCCCGGCATGCACGGCAAGCCTTTCGAGATGATCAAGTTTCGCACCATGCTCGATGCGGTGGATGCGCAGGGCAATGTGTTGCCGGACGATGTGCGCCTCACGCCCTTCGGGCGCTTTCTGCGCTCTACCAGTCTGGATGAGTTGCCCGAGTTGTGGAATGTGCTGAAAGGTGACATGAGTCTTGTTGGCCCGCGTCCGCTGCTCATGGAGTATCTGCCGCTGTATTCGACGGAGCAGGCGCGTCGGCATGAAGCTCGTCCCGGGGTAACGGGCTGGGCGCAGGTGAATGGTCGCAATGCCATCAGCTGGGACGACAAGTTCAAACTGGATGTGTGGTATGTGGATAACCAGTCGCTATGGCTGGATATCAAAATCATTTTCCTCACCATCAAGAAGGTGCTGGTGCGCGACGGCATTTCGGCCGAAGGCGAGGCCACCATGACCCGGTTTACGGGTTCCGTGAACAAGGAGCGGTAATCATGTCGAACAAGCTGTATGGGTTGTACGGGGCCAGTGGCTTTGGTCAGGAAATCATGTATTGGTTTGCGCGTCAGTTGGAGCGTGCCGGCGACAAGAGCCGCGTCGTCTATATCGATGACGGTAGCGACAAAGCGAAAGTGGATGGATTTGAGGTCCTGAAGTACGACGCTTTCCTGGCGCAGCCTGAGGCGGAAAAGTTTGCCACGATCGCCATTGCCAATAGCGTGGTGCGCGAAAAGCTGGACCAGAAGCTGCAGCGGGACGGCATTCGCCAGATTCCGGTGTGCGGGGACTACAGCTTTGTTCGTGGCGCTACGCTGGCAGAGGGCAGCATTCTGAGTGCCTACGTCGACATTACCGCGATGCGCATTGGCCGCTGCTTCCATGCCAATAACTATAGCTACGTTGGGCACGATTGTGTCATCGGTGACTACGTGACGTTTGCGCCGCGCGTGAGCTGCAACGGCAATGTGCACATCGAAGATCACGCCTATATCGGCACGGGCGCCATCATCAAGCAGGGCACGCCGGACAAGCCGCTGGTTATTGGCAAAGGCGCCATCGTGGGCATGGGCGCCGTCGTCACCAAGGATGTGCCGCCCGGCGTGACCGTGGTGGGCAATCCGGCCAGGCCCTTGGTCAAGTCGTCCTGATGTCGGCAGGCCCGGCGGCAGAGCCGTACTGGAATCCCCGGCGCTTGGCGCTGTTCCGCCGCCTCTTCCTGCTGGCCCTGCTGTTCACGCTGGTGGCCCTGCTGGTGCCCGCTAGCACGGTGCTGGCGGTGAAGGTATGGGCGGCCTCGTGGCTGCCCTGGGCGGGGGCGATGGACCGCATGGACCTGGGCTCGCAGTCCGACAAACTCGTGCATTTCAGTCTGTTCCTGTTGCTGGGGGCCCTGGCGGCCCGCAGCTGGCCGCATGCCACCGGGCGCTGGTCGGCCTGGCTGGGCCTGTTCCTGCTGGGCTGCCTCACCGAGTGGCTGCAGCAATACGTGCCGGGCCGTGGCGCCAGCGTGTTTGACCTGGCCACCGATGTGGCCGGCACCTCGCTGGGGTTGTGGTGGGTGCGCAAGGAGGCGGTGCGGCCCGTGGGTGGGCCGGCCTGAGGCCGGTGTAACGGTGGCGGGGGTCAGGCGCGGCCCCTGGTCAAGCCGGACCACTGAGACGGGATGATGTTGCTGCTGCTCCGGGGGATTTTTCTGGCGGTGCTGTGCCTGACCCTGATGCTGCTGCTGCTGTCGGCCACACAGATCCTGGCCGCCAAAATCTGGCTGGCCAGCTGGCTGCCCGGGGCGCGATGGCTGGACGAAGCCGAGCTCACCGCCCATGCCGACCAATGGATCCATGCGCTGCTGTTCACCACCTTGGGCGGACTGGCCATGGCGGCGTGGCGCTCCCGCAGTGAACGTCAGCGCCTCGGCTGGGGCTTGCTCGGTCTGGCCATCGCCACCGAAATCCTGCAGGCCTGGGTACCGGGCCGCAGCCCCAGTCTGGCCGATGCCGGTGCTGATGCGCTGGGACTGGTGGCCGGAGGCTGGCTGGGCTGGTGGGCCTTCAGCCGCAGCCAACACTTGAACGAGAACCAAGGACAGAAACCATGCTGAATACCCCGTTTGCCCCCTGGCCCAGTTTCACCCAGGAAGAAGCCGATGCCGTCAGCCGCGTGCTGCTGTCCAACAAGGTCAACTACTGGACCGGCACCGAGTGCCGCGAGTTTGAAAAAGAGTTTGCCGCGTGGAGCGGCACCCAGTACGCCGTGGCCCTGACCAATGGCACGGTGGCGCTGGATGTGGCCCTGAAGGCGCTGAACATCGGTCCCGGTGATGAAGTCATCGTCACCTCGCGCACCTTCTTGGCCTCGGCCAGCTGCATCGTCACGGCTGGCGCTGTGCCGGTGTTTGCCGATGTGGATGCCCAGTCACAAAACATCAGCGCCGACACCATTCGGGCTGTGCTCACCCCGCGCACCCGGGCGATCATCTGTGTGCATCTGGCCGGCTGGATGTGTGACATGGACCCGATCATGGCGCTGGCCGAACAGCATGGACTGGCAGTCATCGAAGACTGCGCACAGGCCCATGGGGCACGCTACAAGGGACGCGCGGCGGGTTCGATTGGCCACATTGGTGCCTGGTCCTTCTGTCAGGACAAGATCATGTCCACTGGTGGCGAAGGGGGGATGGTCACCACCAACGACCCGGCGCTGTGGTCCAGAATGTGGTCCTACAAGGACCATGGCAAAAGTCATGACGCGGTGTATCACCGGCAGCATGCCCCAGGATTCCGCTGGCTGCATGAGTCCTTTGGCACCAACTGGCGCATGATTGAAATGCAGGCGGTGATTGGCCGCATTCAGTTGCGCCGCATGCCGGACTGGCAACACAAGCGCACCGAAAACGCCACCCGCATCCTCGATGCGCTGGACGCCACCGGCTGGTTCGACGTGCCCCGGCCCGCTGCCGAATACGTGCATGCCTGGTACCGGGCCTATGCCTTCGTGCGGCCAGAGCGCCTGCCAGAGGGCTGGAACCGTGACCGCATCATGAACCAGATGGTGGCGCTGGGCGTGCCCTGCTACAGCGGCTCCTGCTCCGAGGTCTATCTGGAAAAAGCCTTTGACCACACCGGCTGGCGTCCAGTGGAGCGGCTGCCGGTGGCCCGTCAGCTGGGCGAAACCAGCCTGATGTTTTTGGTGCATCCCACCCTGACCGAGGCCGATCTGGACCGCACCCTGTGGGCCATTGCCCAACTGCAGGCGCTGGCCACCCGGTCCTGATCCGCTGAAGCAGCTTACAGTTTCTGAAAACAATGAAGATGATGCTGACCCTAGAGAATTGATTTCATGATGTGGCGACAGCTGAAAAAAAACCTGCTGGGCGCCCCACGCTGGCAAAAACAGGCTTTTTTGATCGTGGCGGACCTGTGTGCCATGGTGGTGGCGCTGCACCTGGCGCTGGCCCTGCGCACCGGCAGCTTTGAGGCCATTGAAGTACCAGCGCAGGTGATCGTGTACTTCTTTTCTGCCCTGGTGCTGTTTGCGGTGGGGTTTTACCGGGTCATCCTGCGGGCTTTCAACGACACGCAGATGCGGGGAGTGGTGTTCGGGCTGGTGGGGCTGCTGCTGTTCTGCAGCCTGCTGATCAAGCTGAATGTCCTGCAGCACATGCCGCGCACCGTGCCGTGGGTGTATGGCTTTCTGCTGCTGAGCTGGCTGTGGTTCAGCCGCTATTTTGCCCGCCTGCTGCTCAATCAGGTCCGTGACCAGCGCAACAAGCATCGCGTACTGATCTATGGGGCCGGCAATGCCGGACGGCAGGTCCTGAACCTGCTTCAGGCCAAGCCAGACATGCAGGTGGTGGGGCTGCTGGATGATGACCCGGTGCTGTGGCATGGACAGCTGGCCGAGTACCGGGTGTATCCGGCACCGCAGGTGGCCACACTGATCCAGAAACACCACATCGACACCGTACTGCTGGCCATGCCTTCGGCCACCCGCCAGCGTCGCAAGCAGATCCTGGACCAGCTACAGCTGTTGCATGTGCGGGTGCTGTCCATCCCCAACCTGCACCGCATCGTGGATGGCAAGATTGCCTTTTCTGACCTGCGCGCCGTCGAAATCGCTGACCTGCTGGGCCGTGATCCGGTGCCGCCAGTGACAGAACTCCTGGCCCGGAATGTCCAGGGCAAGCGGGTGATGGTGACCGGTGCCGGGGGGTCGATCGGCAGTGAGCTGTGCCGCCAGATCATCCGCCAGCAACCGGCCCAGCTGATCCTGCTGGAGCATTCTGAATATGCGCTGTATGCCATCGAGCAGGAGCTGCGCACCCTGGCCCCGGTGCCGTTGCTGCCCATTCTGGCCTCGGTGCGCCAGTCCGATCAGCTACAGCGCATCCTGTCAGAACACCCCGTACAGACCATCTATCATGCAGCCGCCTATAAACATGTGCCGCTGGTGGAGGCCAACCCCTTTGAGGGGGTGCTGAACAACGTGCTGGGCACCTACCACTGTGCCCAGGCGGCCCAGGCAGCCGGCGTGGAAGCCTTTGTGCTGATTTCCACAGACAAGGCCGTCCGCCCCACCAATGTGATGGGCGCGTCCAAACGCATCTGTGAACTGGTGTGTCAGGCCCTGGCCCAACAGCCGGAAAGCCGCACTGTGTTCAGCATGGTACGCTTCGGCAATGTGCTGGGCTCATCGGGCTCGGTGGTGCCGCTGTTTCGCGAGCAGATCCGCCAGGGCGGACCGGTGACCGTCACCGATCCAGAAATGACCCGCTACTTCATGACCATCCCCGAAGCCGCCCAGCTGGTGATCCAGGCCGGGGCCATGGCCGACGGGGGCGATGTGTTTGTGCTGGACATGGGCGAGCCGGTGCGGATCGTCGAACTGGCCAAAAAAATGATCCTGCTCAGTGGTCTGAGCATCGACACCCCGGAACAAAAAGGCGACATCGAAATCCGCTATTCCGGCCTGCGCCCTGGTGAAAAACTCTACGAAGAGCTGCTGATCGGGGGCGACAACATCCGCACCACCCAGCACCCGCTGATCATGAAGGCTTTTGAAAAAAGCTACAGCCCGGACGAGATCCGCCAGCTGGTCAAGCGACTGCAGCAGTGTGCGACCGAGGCGGACCTGCCGGGCCTGCTGGCCCTTCTGGAGCAGTACGTCGAAGGCTACCGGCGTCCGGCGTCCTCGCCTAGCCCAGTGCCCTGAGCAGGTTGTACAGGCTCAGGCCGCTGATCAGCAGCCCCACCATCACCAGCAGCTGACGCGGTTGCAGCCGGTGGGTCAGCAGTGCGGCAAAGGGTGCCGCCAGCATGCCGCCCAGCACCAGCCCGACAATCGCTGGCCAGTGGCCAAACCCGACCAGCAGCGCAAACGCCGCCCCACTGGCGAGGGTCAAAAAGAACTCCGCCGCATTCACCGAGCCAATGGTTTCGCGGGGGGCATGGCCGCGGCCCAGCAGGGTGGTGGTGACCACCGGGCCCCAGCCGCCGCCGCCCACTGAATCCACAAAGCCCCCCAGCACCGCCAGCGGGGCAATCTGCCCGGCCGTGGCCGCACGTGCCTGCACCGCCTGACGGTGCCGATAGGCGCGATAGGCCTTGTAGAGGATGTACAGGCCCATCAGCAGCAGGTAGCCAGACACCCACGGCTTCAGCAGTTTGCCATCCACCTGGCTGACCACCCAGGCGCCGGACAGGGCCCCCACCGTGCCGGGGATCAGCAGGCTCAAAAACAGCCTGCGGTTGAAGTTGCCCAGCCGGTAGTGCGCTGCACCCGAAAACCCGGTGGTGAACACCTCGGACAAATGCACCGCCGTGGTGGCTGCCGCAGGCGGGACCCCCTGCGCCATCAGCAGGCTGTTGGCGGTGACGCCATAGGCCATGCCCAGCGAGCCATCAATGGCCTGCGCGGCCAGTCCGACCGCCACAAAGCCCCACAGCTGCGGGGACGCCAGCGCCTGATTCAGGGCCGTGGTGACCGTGCTGCCCGCCCACAGGCTGTTGAGCAACAGCACTCCCGCCCCGATCACGGCCATCATCAGCAGCAGGGTCTTGCAGGCCTGACCCCAGTCGCTGTCCAGCCACTTGAGTTCGGAGGGCGGCAGGCCGACGGCACTCTGGTCGGCTTCCACGGCATCGCTGCGCTGACGGATCTTCATGACGGCTTCAGGGTCTGGTCAAATGGCGCAGACTATAAAAAACCCCGCAGATTTTAAAAAATAATCCTTTTGCCTTTGTATAGCCAAAAAACCGCTAAGCCCTAACGCACTGGCCCCGGCGCCCGGTATCCCAGCGCTTCACTCAGGTGGGCCGCCTGAATGTGCTCCACGTCCGCCAGATCGGCAATGGTGCGCGCCACCCGCAGCACCCGGTGATAGGCGCGCGCGGACAGGCCCAGACGCTGCTGGGCGGTCTGCATCAGTTGCTGTTCGGCAGCCCCCAGCGCTGCGTGCTGGTCCAGTCCCTGCGGGGTCAGGGCCTGATTGGGCTGGCCCTGTCGCTGCATCTGGCGCTGCCGGGCGGCCACCACCCGCTGGCGCACCGTGGCTGAAGTTTCGGCGGGCTGGGCCGACTGCAGCTCGCTGGCGGGCAGGGCAGGGACTTCCAGGTGCAGGTCGATACGGTCCAGCAGGGGCCCAGACAGGCGACCGCGGTAGCGGTTGATCTGTTCGGCACTGCAATGGCAGCGCGAGGAGCCATCCCCGGCATAGCCACACGGACACGGGTTCATGGCCGCCACCAGCTGGAAGCGTGCCGGAAAGGTCACCTGCCGCGCGGCGCGGGAAATCACCACCTCCTGCGATTCCAGCGGCTGGCGCAGCACCTCCAGCACTTTGCGGTCAAACTCCGGCAGCTCATCGAGGAACAGCACGCCATGGTGGGCGAGGGTGATTTCGCCCGGACGCGGCTGCGAGCCACCCCCCACCAGCGCCGCCGCCGAAGCGGTGTGGTGCGGGGCGCGGAAGGGCCGCTGGCCAAACGGCAGCACCTGCTGGGCAATCGAGTGGATGCTGGCCACTTCGAGGCTTTCATCATCGGTCAGGGCGGGCAGGATGCCCGGCAGGCGCGAGGCCAGCAGGGTCTTGCCAGTGCCCGGTGGACCGCACAGCAGCAGCGAATGATTGCCGGCTGCGGCAATCTCCAGGGCGCGTCGCGCACGGTACTGGCCGCGCACATCGGCCAGATCCGGTCCCCCCGCCCAGACGGTGGGCAGCGCGGGCGCCGGGGTCAGTGGCAGGGGCCGGGTGCCGCACAGGTGCTCACACAGCTCGGCCAAGGTGGCGGCACCGATCACCCGCGCCTGCGGAATCCGCGCTGCCTCGGCCGCGTTGGCCGCAGGCACGCACAGCAGTCGTCCGGACTGGGCGGCAGCCCGCGACACCGACAGCGCCCCCTGAATCGGCCGCAGCTCCCCGTTCAGGGCCAGTTCGCCCACACACTCCAGCTGGCTGGTGGCCTCCGCCGGCAACTGGCCACTGGCGACCAGAATCCCCAGCGCGATGGGCAAATCCAGCCGTGAGCCATCCTTGGGCAGGTCCGCCGGGGCCAGATTGATGGTCAGGCGGCGGTTGGGAAACTGATGGCCGCTGTTGAGGATCGCCGAGCGCACCCGGTCCTTGCTTTCGCGCACGGCGGCTTCGGGCAGGCCCACCATGGTGACGGCCGGCAGCCCCTGACTGAGGTGGACCTCGACCAGCACTTCAGGGGCGGACAGGCCGAGGGCGGTTCGGGTGTAAATCGTGGCAAATGACATGGTCTTGTTCGTGTGTTTGGATTAAAAAATAAACCAAGGCCGGGCGTGGCTCAGCCCTCCAGCCGGGCCAGACGCTGTTCCAGCTGGCGCAGCGCCTGCTGGGCCTGGGCCAGCCGCACCTGCTGGCGCTCCAGTTCGGCCCGGGTGACCAGATCCTGACGGCTGATCCATTCGGACAGCAGGGCGTGCAGGTTTTTTTCCAGATCGGCACGCGGCTGCTCAAACTGCTGGGCCATGGCGTGAATCAGTTCCTGCCACATGGTGAAGGTCCTCGGGGTGGGGCATGGAAGCCCCATGATCAGACAGGCACGGCCAAAAAAGCAATCCCCGCACTGCAGCCGTGGGACGGGCTGTGTCGCGTCGCGCGCTCTTATATACTGCCCGGATCGGCTGGGGCCGTTGCCCCTGCTGCGGCCCTTTTTATTGCACAACGGCAGGCACTGATGATGCAAAAACCTGAAACACGGCGGGCAAAACCGCTTCTGCTTGCGCTGGTTTGGGGCATGCTGATCCAAAATGGTGCGGTACGGGCAGAGGACCTGCTCACCCTGAGCGACACCACCATCAGCGGGGTGATGGGTCTGGCCAGCGACTACAAATTCCGTGGCGTGGACACTGGCACCGGCGAAGCAGCGATTTTCGGGGCGCTGACGGCGGCGCGGTCCGGCGGCGGCTACGGCACACTGTGGGCGTCCAGCAACGGCGACACCGCCAATGGCTCGGAGTACCGGCTGCGGCTGGGCTATGCCACCCGGCTGGATGTGATTGCCGGGCTGGATGCCACCCTGGATGTGCACCTGACCGATTACATTTACACCGGCTCGCCGCAGGATTTTTTTGAACTGGGCGCGCAGCTGTCCGCCAACAACGTCTGGCGGCCGCGCAGTGTCGGCTACTGGGGGCTGGCGATCAGCAATGATTATCTGGGTGATGCCGGGACCTCGGTGTATGGCTATGCCGGTTACACCCAGCCAATCCAGTCCACCGAGTTCAGCGGGCTGGCGGAGCTGGGCGTGCTGCGCACCAGTGAGGCGCAATGGCGCAATGCCCAGGGCGACAGCCGCGACCTGACCGTCAATTACCGGCTGGGGCTGCAGACCCGCATCTCCGGGGTGGATCTGGAGCTGGTCTATGCCGGGGCGGCGGTGCGTGAGGCATTCTGCCCAGACCAGCGCTGCAAGGGCGCGGGCATCCTGACCCTGAAAAAAGTGTTCTGAGACTGTTTTTGAACGATTGGCACGCATGTTGCTAATTCTTCAGCGAGTGCCCCGGGGCTGCCCCCTGCCGTTCCGGGGTTTTTTCTGAGGGTGTCCGGACAGGCACCCACCGCTGAGGAGCGTTGCGATGAAACATGTGTTTTTGCTGGGTCTGGGCCTGATGGCCAGTGGTTCGGTGCTGGCGGCGGATCTGGTCAGCCTGCCGGATGTCACCACCAGTGGCAGTGCTGCACTGGCGTCGGATTACCTGTTCCGTGGCGTGTCGCAAACCAGCAACAATGCCGCCGCCCAGGCCGGTATGACCTTTGCCCACAAGAGCGGGGTGTATTTCAGCCTGTGGGGCTCCAGCATTGCCAGCGGTTTTGGGGGTCTGGAACTGGACACCCTGCTGGGCTACAGCGCGCCGCTGACCCTGGGCAGCCTGAAATCCACCGTGGATGTGGGCGTGATGCGCTACAACTATCCGGGCTGGAACAAGGACAACAACGGTGGCGGTTCGCCCGACTACAACGAGCTGTATGGTTCGCTGAAGGTGGAAGGCGTGGGTCTGGAAGGCGATGCACTCAAAGGGGGCTTTGCCTACTCGAATGATTATTTCAACAGCGCCGACCAGTTCTGGTACGTCTACAGCGATTACAGCGCCCCGCTGGGCAGCCTGCCGCTGGGTCTGGTGGCGCACGTGGGCTACAACAAATTCAACAGCGACGCCGACATGAGCAAGGCGCTGGGCACTGCGCTGGCGGCGGGCGACAATTATGTGGACTACAAGCTGGGCACCACGTTTGGTGTGCTGGGCACCACCGCCGAGCTGGCCTGGATCGGCAGCAACATCAGCAAGGACGACTGCGGCGGCAAGCTGTGTGAAGGCCGTGCGGTGCTGACGGTGACCAAGAGCTTTTAAGCGCAGGCCAGCAATCCGGTATATCATGGGGTCGCCGCTGCGGCCCCATTTTTTGTCAGGCGACTGTATGCCCCTGTACCGGCTTGGCCTGTTTTTTGAATGGAACCGTGTGAGTTCCGCTTGTTGATCCCGAGGAAGAATCCATGAAACTTGTCACCGCCATTGTCAAGCCGTTCAAGCTGGATGACGTGCGTGAAGCCCTGTCCGAAATCGGCGTTCAGGGTGTCACCGTCACTGAAGTGAAGGGGTTTGGCCGCCAGAAAGGCCACACCGAACTGTACCGGGGCGCCGAATACGTGGTGGATTTTTTGCCCAAGGTCAAAATCGACATTGCCATCCGTGATGAAATGGTCGATCAGGTCATCGAGGTGATCACCAAGGTGGCCAGCACCGGCAAGATCGGTGACGGCAAGATTTTTGTCACCAACCTGGAGCAGGTGATCCGCATCCGCACCGGCGAAAGTGGCCCGGACGCCGTCTGAGGTCCGCGCTGCCCCCGGCCTGCCCGTTGTGGCAGGCTTTTTTTTGCCCGTTCTGGGCGTAGGCGGCGCCATGGCTGTGCCGAAATGCACCAGGGAAAGGCATGGATGGACCGGGACGGGTGCTGTTGCGCTGGGTTGGTGCAACTGACCTGTGCGGGTGCAAGACCCGTGGCGTGCGGCCGCCGTACCAGACAGAAACGGGGCCTGTGCACGGGCGATTTTTTTAAAAACCATTGTTTTTGAATTGAAAAACAGTTTTGGCACGCGCATTGCTAATCCTACAGCAACACCACACCATGCTGGGGGACGACGATGAAACACCTATTGGGGGCGATGGCCCTGAGCAGTGCACTGCTGACCGGGGCTGCATGGGCAGACCCAACTGCCACGGCAGAGGCACCTGCAGGCATTGCAGCCACACCAGCTGTGGATGCCAGCACAGCCACAGCGGCCAGTGCTGCACCGGAGGCCATGGTGGCCCCGGCCACACCCGAGGCTGCAGCAGCGCCCGCTGAACCCGCAGCCAAGGCGGAGCCACCCAAACCAGACCATGGCGACACCGCGTGGATGCTGACCGCGACGGCGCTGGTGCTGCTGATGACCATTCCCGGTCTGGCGCTGTTCTATAGCGGCATGGTCCGCCGTAAAAACGTGCTGGGCACCATGATGCACAGCCTGAGTGCCGCCGCCGTGGTCACCGTCGTGTGGGTGCTGATTGGCTACTCACTGGCTTTTGGCAACGGGGCGGGTGATGCGCTGGCCCCGTACATCGGTGGCTTTGACCGCATCCTGATGAACAACGTCGGCGTGGACCAGCTGTGGACCGATGCCGGGGGCACGGCCTACACCATCCCTGAATCGCTGTTCATGGTCTTTCAGATGACGTTTGCCATCATCACTGTGGCGATCATGAGCGGCGCCTTTGCCGAGCGGATGAAATACAGCGCGTTTCTGGTGTTCATTGCCCTCTGGGTGGTGGCCGTGTATGCGCCGATTGCCCACTGGGTCTGGCATGCCAAGGGCTGGCTGTTTGGTGCCGGTGCGCTGGATTTTGCCGGCGGCACGGTGGTGCACATCAACTCCGGGATCGCTGGTCTGGTCGCTGCCTACCTGATTGGCCGCCGCATGGGCTGGGGCCGTGAGCCGATGGCCCCGCACAACCTGACCCTGACCCTGGTCGGTGCCGGGATGCTGTGGGTGGGCTGGTTTGGCTTCAACGCCGGCAGCTGGCTGGGGGCTGATGGCCGTGCCGCCATGGCGATGCTGGTCACTCAAGTGGCGGCTGCAGCCGGTGCGCTGGGCTGGCTGGCGGTCGAGCGCATCAGCCGGGGCCGTGCCTCGCTGCTGGGCGGTGCGTCGGGTGCGATTGCCGGTCTGGTGGTGATCACCCCGGCGGCCGGGATGGTGACGGCAGGCAGTGCGGTGCTGATGGGCCTGATTGGCGGTGCTTTCTGTTTCTGGGGCACCACGGGCCTCAAGCGTCTGCTGAAAGCCGATGATTCGCTGGATGCCTTTGGCCTGCATGGTGTGGGCGGCATCGTGGGTGCCCTGCTGACCGGGGTATTTGCCACCGAGTTCATCACTGGCGGGGTGCCGGTGGTGATGCCGCTGGGCAAGCAACTGCTGGTGCAGCTGGAAGGCGTGCTGGCCACCCTGATCTACAGCGGTGTGGTGACCTTCATCCTGCTCAAGGTGGTGGATGTGCTGATCGGCCTGCGGGTCAGTGAAGAAGCCGAGTACGAAGGTCTGGACCTGTCGCAGCACGGCGAAAGAATCGAATAATCCTTCCGGTACAAAAAGCAGGCCAAGGCCTGCTTTTTTTTTCCCCGCTGGGCACGGACCGGCTAAACTCTGCGGGAGTTTCTGGCAGTCAGGTCCGCGCCATGCATTGTCCTTTTTGTAATGCCCCAGACAGCAAGGTGATCGACAGCCGGCTGGCTGCCGAGGGCCGGCAGATCCGCCGCCGCCGGGAGTGCGTGAGCTGTGGGGAGCGCTTCACCACGTTTGAGGTGATTGAGCTGGTGATGCCCCGGGTGATCAAGTCCGATGGGCAGATCGAGCCCTTTGACGAGGCCAAACTGAAGCGCTCGCTGACCCTGCCGCTGCAGAAGCGCCCGGTCACCAGCGACCAGATCGACACGGCGCTGGCGCGGATCAGCCAGTCGCTGCGCAGTCTGGGCGAGCGGGAAATCCCGGCCCGGCTGATCGGTGAGGCGGTGATGCGGGTGCTGCATGAGCTGGACACGGTGGCGTATGTGCGCTTCGCCTCGGTGTACCGGGATTTTCAGGATGTGGCCGCCTTCAAGGCCGAAATCGACCGGCTGGACAGTGACCAGCGCAGCCAGTCCAGCCCGGCGGCAGCGGAGGCCAAACCATGAGCCCGCCGGGGGGAACGCCGGTGCTGGATGCGCTGGATGTGCACTGGATGCAGCAGGCGCTGGCGCTGGCCCGTCAGGGGCAGTACAGCACCCGGCCCAATCCGGCGGTGGGCTGTGTGCTGGTGCGCGAGGGCCTGTGTGTGGGGCAGGGCTTCCACCCGCAGGCGGGCCAGCCGCATGCCGAGGTGTTCGCCCTGCGTGAAGCCGGGGTGCAGGCACGTGGGGCCACCGCGTATGTGACGCTGGAGCCGTGTGCGCACTTTGGCCGCACGCCGCCCTGTGCCGATGCACTGATTGCGGCCGGGGTAGGGCGGGTGGTGATGGCCACCCTGGATGCCAACCCGCTGGTGGCCGGGCAGGGGCGCGCGCGCCTGGAGGCGGCGGGCATTCCGACCACGGTCGGGGTGTGTGAGGCCGAGGCCCGTGCGCTCAATGCCGGATTTCTCAAGGTGATGGCCGGTGGGCTGCCCTATGTGCGCCTGAAAATCGCCGCCAGTCTGGATGGCCGCACGGCGATGGCGTCAGGTGAATCCAAATGGATCACCGGCACGGCGGCGCGGCTGGATGTGCAGCACTGGCGGGCGCTGAGCGGTGCAATCATCACCGGCAGTGGCACGGTGCTGGCCGATGATCCGGCGCTGACGGTGCGGCAGTTGCCCAGTGGGGCTGCGCCTGCAGACATCCCGGCACCGCTGCGGGTGGTGCTGGACCGGCGCGGGCGCGTGCCCGCGCAGGCCCGGGTGATGCAGGATGGCGGGCCGACGCTGCTGGTGGGGCCGGGGCCAGGGGAGGCGTTGCCGCCCGCCGTCCAGCAGATGCACTGGCCCGAGGCCGGTCTGGCCGGGGTGTTGCAGCAGCTGCGTGACCAGCATCAGGTGCGTGATGTGCTGGTGGAGTGTGGCAGCGAACTGGCCGGGGCCTTTGTACAGGCCGGTCTGGTCGATGAGCTGATTGTCTATCTGGCCCCGTGCCTGCTGGGGCCGGAGGGGCGGGCCATGCTGGCGCTGTCGGTGCCCCAGCTGTCCGAGCGGGTCCAGCTGGCGTGGCTGGACGTGCAGCCGGTGGGCGCTGACCTGCGCCTGCGCCTGCGTCCCATGCAGGATCAGGGTTCAAACGGCTGATGACCTCTGCGTTTGCCTACCACAAGCGCCGCCATGCTGCGGCGCACACCGAGGATTATGTGTACCACCAGCTGGTGCCCTATCTGGGCAACAAGCGCCGCTTGCTGGGGTTTTTGCACGAGGCCCTGCGGCGCAGTGGCACCCTGCCCAGCCAGACCGGCGAGGCCGGGGTGTTTCTGGACCTGTTTGCCGGCAGCGGTGTGGTGGCGCGGATGGCCCGGCAGCTCGGCTATCAGGTGATGGCCAACGACTGGGAACCGTACAGCTTTGCCCTGAACCATGCGCTGCTGACCTGTGACCAGCCTCCGGCATTTGCCGTACTGGGGGGCTATGCCGCTGCCGTGGCCCGGCTCAATGCCCTGCCGCCCGAGGCGGGCTGGGTGAGTGCGCATTTTTGTCCACGTCAAGATGACCATTACGAACCGGCACACGACCGGCTGTTTTTTTGCCGCCACAATGGCCGCCAGCTCGATGCCATGCGCCGCCAGATCGAACGCTGGCAGCAGGACGGGCAGATCAGTGCAGTGGAAATGAGTGCCCTGCTGGCCCCGCTGCTGTATGCCGCCAGTGCCGCCAGCAACACCAGTGGGGTGTTCAAAGCCTTCCATCAGGGCTGGGGAGGACAGACCGGCACGGCGCTGGAGCGGATTTTCCGGCCCATCCAGCTCAGCCCCAGCCGGTTCTGTGCGTCTGGACAGCCCGCCGAAGTCTGGTGCGTGGATGCGGCGCTGCTGGCCCAGCGGCTGCGCGGCCGTCAGCTGACGGTGGCTTATCTGGACCCGCCGTACAACCAGCACGCCTACGCCAGCAATTACCATGTGCTCAATGCCCTGACCCAGTGGCAGGAACAGCCCCTGCCGCCCCCGAGTGCGCCACGGGCCAAAAGCGGCATTGACCCGAGCTGGCGGCGCGAGCGGGCCAGTGCCTATAATTCAGCCCGGCGCGCGGCGCAGGCCTATCAGCAGCTGCTGGGCCAGCTGGATGCACGGCTGTTGCTGACCAGCTACAGCCTGGATGGCAACATTCCCGCCGAAACCGTCCTGCAGGCCAACCTGGCACGCGGGCGGGTGCGGCTGATGGTGCAGGACATGCCGCGCTACCGGGTCAGCCGACAGCGGCCCACCCCGCAGCCCACCGTGCGGGAATTCCTGGTGCTGACCGACACCCGCCAGCCGGCTGACTGCAGCGTGGATGCGCTGATGGCGGCACTGCTGAGTGGCCAACCCAACCCTTTTATGTGGGAAAACAACCATGTTCACCGGAATCATTGAAGCCGTCGGCCAGATCGACCGCATCACCCCAAAATCAGGCGACGTGGAACTGCGCGTCCACTGTCCCGGCCTGGACATGGCCGATGTGCAGCTGGGCGACTCCATCGCCACCAATGGCATCTGCCTGACCGTGATCGAGTTTGGTCCGGGGTACTTTGTGGCTGATGTCTCGGCAGAAACCCTGCGCCGCACCACGCTGGGACAGTGGCGCTCCGGCACCCGGGTGAATCTGGAAAAAGCCCTGCTGCCCACCACCCGGCTGGGCGGGCATCTGGTCAGTGGCCACGTCGATGGACTGGGCACCATCACCGTGAGCCGGCAGGATGCGCGTTCGCTGTATTTTGAGGTCGAAGCCCCGCGTGAGCTGGCCCGCTATCTGGCTGAAAAAGGCTCGATCACCGTCGATGGCATCAGCCTCACCATCAATGTGCTGAAGGGCGCCACCCTGAGCCTGAATCTGGTGCCGCACACCGCCACCAAAACCAACATCGGCGATTGGAAAGTCGGCACCCAGGTCAATCTGGAGGTGGATGTGCTGGCCCGCTATCTGGAGCGGCTGCTGCTGGGCGATCGCGCCGCTGATCACGATGGACCGCATCAAGACGGCGGGATGACCTTGGAGTTTTTGGCCCAGCATGGGTTTGCCGGGAAGGGCAGGGGCTAGGGCCTGTCATCAATTGAGCCAGATGACGCTGGCGGCCAGGTGGATGGCCCCCAGGAAATTGCATGCGGTCTGGTCGTACCGCGTGGCAATGGCCCGATGCGGCTTGAGTCGGGCCAAGAAGTTCTCAACCAGATGCCGGGCGTGGTACGGGCAGCGGTCCTGATCCCCTGGCTTCAAACGATGCTGGCGCGACGGAATCACCGACTCGCCGCCACACAGTGGCGCCAACGGTGCCTGCCCGCCCAGGCAAAGGGTCTTTGATGCGATTCCACTGGTCATCGCGAAGGGCATGGCGCTTGTTCATCCCGGCAGGATGAAGACATCAGCACAGCATCTCAAGTGATTTGAGGGCATGGCACCGGCAACCCCAGCGCAATCTTCTTGAGCCGCGCGGCGCTGATCGCTTTATTCTTGTTTTGAGCCATGCAACGTCACACGCCGATCAGGTGTTTGACGTTGGCATGGTTTTGTTGGCGGCTCTTAATCACCAATAACGCTTAACTGAGTCAGTCGCCACGAGCAGCCTGGGCAGATGCCTTGATCCCCACCGGTCAGTCGAGGGGTAGCGCCGCGCAGGGCCGTGTGACACCCATCCAGCTGGATGACCTGATTGGGTCAAGGCCGGGTTTTCATGCAGGCAGTTTGGCTGCAAGCAGGTCGACCTTCTCGATATTGGGCGGAGAACTGAGCAAGGTTGAGGCGTTGGCCATCAAGGCCGCGGCGATCTGGCCGTTCAGATGTGCCTGGCGACCTGCCTCATCAGCAAAGGCATCGAACACACCGAACGTCGAAGGGCCAAACTTCAATGCGAACCAGGCCGTGGTGCCGGACTCGGCGTTGGCGAGCGGCAATGCGCTGGCCAGGAAGTCGGCAAGCGCAGCCTCCTGGCCGGGTTTGGCTTCGAGGCGAACAAACAGGGCGAGCTTGGTCATGCTGTATTCCTTTGGGTAAATGGGTTAGGTGAAGGGATCGACGAGACTGCAGTCTAAGTCTTCATGACAGACATCTCTATAGGCAAGAATGACAACATTGATATCATTGTTGCCATGAAACTCCACCTCCTTGTTTGTGATGGCGTGTTTGATCTGGGGCTTGCGGCGCTCACTGACACAGTGGGCTTGGCCAGCGAAAAGCGTACACCCATGTACGGCGGCCTGTGTTGAACACGTGTAGTTGCAGCGCGTCGTAGTCGGTGTATGTGTCGGGGCGCTTCTGGGTCTTTGGTGGCATGGGCAGGCGCTTGATCTGGGCATCGGTCAACATGGGGGCATGGCCTCTTGGAGGTAATAAATCTGTACCCCAAAGCTTAGACCCCCAAATATACCCCCACACAAAGGGGGTATCCCCCGGTCTGCAGGGGCGTACCCCGGACAACAAAAAACCCCCAAAGCCTTGTGCTGTGGGGGTTTTCTGGGGGTTTACGGCGTGTGCCGTGGGGATAGATGGCGGTGAGAGAGGGATTCGAACCCTCGATACGCTATGAACGTATACACACTTTCCAGGCGTGCTCCTTCAACCACTCGGACACCTCACCAAGGGCAACTATTCTAGCGAAAAGAAAAGCAAAAAG
>JBPOIS010000076.1:0-4681 GCA_052034295.1 Pseudomonadota bacterium | reverse complement strand
ACAGCCAGGCCCCCTGTCCGCGGCTGAAGGCGATCGGCTGGCGCGCGTAGGTGGGCATCAGCGCACTGGGCTGGCCCAGCTCAAACGCGTGGGCAAAATCGGGCAGGGTCTGCGACATGACAACCTCAGGCAAAAAATGAATCGGGGCTATCTTAACGCGAGTGGGCGTGAATCCAAGGTTGAAAGTTCTGAAAAAATCCAGGGAGGCTGCGTTTGGCCTTCGGCGCCCCCTTTTGTTTGGTCAAAAGTGGCCAGTCGCTGGCTGAGTTGCGTTGAAGCCTGCCCTTCGACTGCGCTTAGGGAACAGGCTGGCGTGGGCTGGGTTTGGGACGGAAATACTGTCAAAAGCAAAAGCGGGCTTGGCGAAATGCTTTTTGGTTGTGCGCAGGGTGCCGTGCCCGGCCTTCGGCGCCCCCCTTTTGTTACGGCAAAAGGGGGCAAAACCATCTGTCCCCGCAAAACTCGCGAACAGCCGTGCCCGGTGGGGATGTTTGGCTGGGGCGGCTTTTCAGACGGATCAGCTGTGGTCCTGCTCGAACAGTTGCGGGGACTTTCCCTGTAGTGGGCTGGGTTTGGGACTGAAATGCTGTCAAAAGCAAAAGCGGGCTTGGCGAAATGTTTTTTGGTTGTGTTCAGGGTGCCGTGCCCTGCCTTCAGCGACCCCCTTTTGTTATGGCAAAAGGGGTCAAAACCAACTGTCCCAGCAAAACTCGCGGGCTGCTGGGCTCTTTTCGGCGGTCGGGCTGGCGCGGGGGCTGTGCTTTTTGCGGATGCTGAGCGGGCTCAGACCGCTGTGGTAGACCATTCCCGTCCCGCCTGCATAGGGATTTGCCAAAAAAAACGCTATACTGCCGCCTCATTTTCACCCCAATGCTGCACAGGTGCTGCCATGACTGACCAGAACGCAACCGAGAGCCTGATCCGTGATCAGATCGCCAAGCATGCCGTACTGCTGTACATGAAGGGCACGCCACAATTTCCCCAGTGTGGCTTCTCGGCCCGTGCGGTGGATGTCCTGAGCCAGATTGGCCGTCCGTTTGCGTATGTGAACATTCTGGAAAACCCCGAAATCCGCGCCACCCTGCCCAGGATTGCCAACTGGCCGACCTTTCCGCAGCTGTGGATTCAGGGCGAGCTGATCGGTGGCAGCGACATCATGATGCAGATGTACCAGAACGGTGAGCTGCGTCCGCTGGTGGAAGAGGCCAGCCCGGCACAGTAAACAGGCGCTGGTCTGCTGGTGAAAACCGCCTTTCGGGGCGGTTTTTTTCTGGGTGTTCGCCGTGGAATTGGCCATGCTGACACGACCTGAAGTTTTTTTACCAATTCAGTCTAAAAGTGACAAACCAGTCTCATTTTCTGCGCATGACAGCGGCCGGAGTTTTGGCTAAAACCAAAGGGGTAGGCGCAGGCCGGGGATTACGGTGCGTTGGTTTATTTTCAGGAGGATGGGGTATGGACACGCCAAAACATCAATACAGCGGTTTTCGTCGGGCCATGGTGGCCGTGGTGCTGGGTTCGGCAGCCTGGTCCGCGCAGGCGGCACAGGACATCACTGGGTTCTGGCGGGCGATTGATGACCGCACCGGGTTTGCCCGGGCGATCGTGCGCATAGACCGCCTGCCGGATGCCACCTACAGCGGCACGGTGGCCAAGATTCTGCCCCGGCCCGGCTATGTGCCCAAGGAAGTGTGTGTGAATTGCCCGGCCCCGTACACCAGCCAGAAGATCCTCGGCATGACCAACCTGCAGGGGCTGGTGCAACAGGCCGATGGCGATGGCTACCAGTACACCCGTGGCAAGATCCTCGATCCGCTGACTGGTACGCTGTACAATTGCAAGATGAAACTCAGCGACGATGGCCGCCGCCTGAACCTGCGCGGCTTCAAGGTGGCCAGCATGCTGGGCCGCAGCCAGGGCTGGGTGCGCGAAACCGACGCCAAGCTGCTGGCCACGGCGCACTAGCCTGCAGTCAGCCCCACGCTTCAGCGGCTGCGGGTGTCCGCGGTCGGGGCTTCAGCCGGGGCCTTGGTTTTTTTGGCGGCTTTTTTGCGGTCGGCTTTTTTGGGTTTTTCACCGTCTTCAAGTTTTTGCCAGTTGCGCAGCTGACGCATCACCTCGGCATAGAGGCTGCCGGCCGGGTACTTGCCTTCAGGGCTGGGCTGGCCCGCCGGGCGGCCCATCAGCAGCGACAGGGCATCCTCAACCGTCTGTACGGCGTACAGGTGGAATTGTCCGGCAGCCACCGCGTCAATCACGTCCTGCCGCAGCATCAGGTGCTGGACATTCTGGGCCGGCAGGATCACGCCCTGATCGCCGGTCAGGCCCTGCAGTTTGCAGGCATCAAAAAAACCTTCCACCTTGGCGTTCACGCCGCCAATCGGCTGGGCCTGCCCCAGCTGGTTCATGGAGCCGGTGATGGCCCAGTTCTGCTGGATCGGAATCTGGCTGATGGCGGAGATCAGCGCACACAGTTCGGCCAGTGTGGCACTGTCGCCGTCGATTTCGCCATAGCTCTGCTCAAAGGCCATCGAGGCTGAAAAGTGCAGTGGCTGGGTACGTCCGAAGTGTGCCCGCAAAAAACTCGACATGATCAGCATGCCCTTGGCGTGCAGGTTGCCGCCCAGATCGACACTGCGCTCGATGTCGAGGATGTCGCCGCCGCCCTGATACACGGCTGCGGTCAGGCGCGCTGGCAGGCCAAATTCACTGTCGGCATAGTGCACCACGGTCAGCGCATTGATCTGGCCAATCCGGCGGCCCTGAGTCTCGATCAACTGTGTGCCACGCTGCAGGTCGTGCCAGTACAGCTCGCGCAGGTAGCCCAGCCGGTAGCGGCGCTCGGCCAGTACGGCATCGATGTCGCTGGCCTGCACCATGCGGGCATTGCGCTGGCGGGCATGGACATTGGCCTCCAGCAGCAGGTCGCCCAGTGTGGCCGCGTGCAGGGACAGCTGCTGCTGGTCTTCGGCCTGACGGCTGGAGTCGCTGAGCAGCGCCGCCAGCGCTGAGCGGTCAAACGGCAGCATTTTTTCCTGATGCACATAGTCGGCAATCAGCCGCACATAGGCCTGTTCATGCGCAGCGGTGCGGGGCAGTGTGTCCGAAAAATCGGCGCGGATCTTGAACAGGCTGTTCAGCTCGGGCTCAAACTCCAGCAGCTCATAGTACAGGTACGGTTCGCCGAGCAGGACCACTTTGACTTCCAGTGGGATGCTGTCCGGCTCCAGCGAGATGCTGCCGGTCAGGGTCAGCATCTGTTCCAGTGAGGACAGCCGCAGTTGCTTGGAGCGCAGCGCGCGCTTGAGGCCTTGCCAGGCGTAGGGCTGTTCCAGCAGCTGGTCGGCTTCCAGCATCAGGAAGCCCCCGTTGGCGCGGTGCAGGGCACCGGGACGGATCAGGGTGAAGTCAGTGGTGATGGTGCCCATCTGGGTGAGCTGTTCGACGTGGCCGAGCAGGTTGTAGTGGGTGGGCAGGTCCTCAAACACCACGGGCGCGCCGCTGCCGGGCTTGTGACTGACCATGATGTTGACCTGGTAGCGCGGCGGCACCCGGTCAAACAGACCCGGCAAAAAATCATCGTCCTCCTGGGCCAGGATGCTTTCGATGTTTTCCAGAATGTCCGAGGCGTAGGCCTTCAGGTACTTGGCCAGCCCGGCGATGTGCTCGAAGCGCTCACCCAGTGCAGCCACCTTGGGCAGCACCACATCCCCGGCCAGCTCGACATTCAGGCGGGCGACCTGATCGCGCGACTGTTCCTCCAGCCGGGCCAGCTTGTGCGCCAGCCGCTCCAGTTTTTTGTCCATCTGGCGCATCTGCGCACTGACGGTGAGGCGTTCATCCGGGGCAAATTCATCCAGTGAACGCTCAATCAGCCGGTCGGCGGCCTGTTCTTTTTTCACCGGTACAAAGTGGTGTTCTTCGTTGCGCTGTACCAGCATCAGGTTCAGGCTTTCGCCTTCGCGGGTCAGGGCCTGCAGGGCCTGCTGCTGCGCCTGTCCAGCCTCCTGGCGGATCGAGTCCAGCCGGCGCTGGTAGCTGTCGGCACTGAACACCCGCTCCAGCGCCCGGAACAGCGACAGCCAGAGCTGGTGCATGGCTTTTTTGAACCGCGGGGCTTCGCCACTGGACAGGCGCAGGGCCAGTGGGCGGCGCGGGTCGCCGAACTGGTTCACATACACCCAGTCGTCCGGGGTGGGCATCTGTGCGGCATGCTGGGTCAGCAAGCGGCGGATCAGGGTGCGCTTGCCCAGTCCACTGGTGCCAGCCGCAAACACGTTGTAGCCGCCATAGGGCAGCGACAGCGCGGTTTCGATGGCGGCGCGGGCACGGGTCTGGCCGAGAAAGTCATTCAGCGGCTCAACCTTGCGGGTGCTTTCCGGCAGCGCCTCCAGATCCGGGGCTCGGGTCAGCTGGTGGGGCTGCAAGGGGCCAGCAGGCGGGATCGGGCACAGGGGCGCAAGGGACTGCGGCAGGTCGGACGCAGCAAAAACAGGCGTGGCGCGGCTCATAAACTCAAATGTCAGGGCATACACCCGGCAGTGTAGCAAAAAAGCCCCCGGGCTTCCGGCGGCTTTGTGGCAAAAAACCGTCCACCCGGCCTTCAGTCCGGTGCACGCAGTGAGCCCTGCCAGTCGCGCAGCTGTTGCGGCAGGGCCTCCACCCCATGGACCGGCTCACG
>JBPOIS010000200.1:0-8747 GCA_052034295.1 Pseudomonadota bacterium | reverse complement strand
ACCTGCGCGTCATGGTGGTGATGTACATGACCCCGCCGGACACCCCGCGCCGCGATGCCCAGGGGCACTGGGGCACCCGCGCCGGGGGCGTGATGGTGCTGCTGGTGGCCCTGCTGGTGCTGCTGCTCGGCGTGTGGCCGACCCCGCTGATCCAGCTGGCCTCGTGGGGGCAGATCACCGTACCGCATGGCCTGATGTAAGCCTGGTCCTCCGCACGCAAAAAGCCAGCCCCGCGCTGGCTTTTTTTGTGCGGTGAAAAAATGGAAAAGCAATATAAAAACACAGCCCACACAGGTGGCTGTGATATAAGACGGGTTTAAGACACCCAGGGAAAGGCACGGTGGTCATGAGCGCCGCATCACACCTTTTGAAAGCATGGCCGCTGGCCGCTGTTTCTGCATTGCTGCTGGTGGGCTGTGGCAGCGACCTGCCCAAAAAGGCCCCCGCCAGCGATTCGGGGACCGGCAGCGGCACAGATTCGGGCAACACCACCAAAAAATACACCGCCACGGCCACACTGACCAGCAATGTCGGCACCGGCTCGATCAGCCCGGCCAGCCAGCAAGTGGAAGAAAACCGCACCGTCACCTTTAGCCTCAGTCCGGCCACCGGCAAGGGCGTGGACAAGGCCGAGGGCTGTGGCGGTTCCCTGAGCAACGACAAACTCACCTACATCACGGCACCGCTGCAGAGTGACTGTACCGTCAGCGTCAGCTTCAAGGATGTGCCGACCATCTCCAAGTTTGAGCCCACCAACATCACCCGGCTGACCCCGACCGAGGTGACGTTTACCGGCACGACCCTGCCGGCCCAGCTGGCGGTGCTGATTGCCGACCAGGCTGCAGGCAGCTGTGGCCCGGTGCAGCGCCTGTCCGCCACCACCTTCAAGAGCGCCTGTACCTTCGAAAAACTCGGCCAGCACCTGATGCTGGTTCAGGACACCACCCAGGCCACGCCGCAAGTGGTGTACAGTGCCAGCCTCAATGTCACCTCCAACATCAGCAAAGTCACCTGGCTGACCACCGGGGACAGCACCCGTGAAGACACCAACAGCAGCAACAGCAACCCTGCTGCGCCGTACAACATCCCGGTGGGCTTCACGGTCCGGGGCAGCAACCTGACCCCCGGTCTGCAGTTCGCCATCAGCCAGTGCACCGATGTGCAGGAGCTGGGCGGCGGCAGCACGGCGCGGATTTTTCGCTGCACCTTCAAGGCCACGGCCAGTGACCCGTGGATCACCGAGGGCTACAAGGTGGGTTCGGTGCGCACCCCGGATGGCAGCCAGCTGCTGCTGACCTTCAAGGTGCGCAACAGTGTGGATGCCAGCCTGCATGACCTCTCCACCCTGGCCGCCACCGGAGTCACCTGGTGCGCCAGCACCGAAGCCCTGCCGCTGATCTGCAGCCAGGACAGCCTGAAAACCCTGTATGGTCTGGGGCAGGATGGTGAAGTACAGGCCGGTGTCACCCCGCAGTTCACCCCGATCGGCACGGACCAGAACCGCTGCATCAAGGACAACCGCAGCGGACTGGTGTGGGAAATCAAATCCACGGCAGGCTCACCGTCTGGGGCCAGCTACTGGCGTGACCCTGCCCATGGCTACACCTGGTATGCCACCAGCGCCAATGGCGGCAACCCTGGCACGACCGATTACAGCGTCAGCTATCCCAATGTGCCGGTGGGTGATGCCTGTGCGGGCACACTGGGCAGCACCTGCAACACCCAGGCCTACCTGGCCCGGCTCAATGCCGAGCAGTTCTGTGGACGCAGCAACTGGCGCCTGCCCACCCGGCAGGAGCTGTTCAGTCTGGTGGATTTTGCCCAGCAGATTGGTACCCCGCAGTACTTCGGACAGGGGACGGACAGCCTGTTTGCCGACCAGATGACCAGCTGGGTGTGGACCCAGTCCACCACGGCACAGGCCGGGCTGGCGTGGGCCGTGCACTTTGGTCTGGGCGACACTGGCCGGTTGCCCAAAAACAGCAATGCCTCGATCCGTGCCGTCAGTGACCAATAACCCCAGCAGGAGAGCCGCATGAACAAATACACCCTGATCCGGACCGTGCTGGGCCTGGGCCTGGGCCTGCTGGGACCCGTGGCCGGTGCCCAGACCTGCAACCCGGCGCTGAGCCCGACGGCACCGGACAGCCGGTTCGAGGTGGTGGCGGGCAGCAACGGGGCCGAAATCCGCGACACCCGCACCCAGCTGGTCTGGCAGCGCTGTCCGATCGGCCAGAGCTGGAACGGCAGCACCTGTACGGGCACCCCCACCCAGATGACCTGGGTGGAAGCCCTGAAGCAGGCCCATGCCTACACCAGCAACATCAGCTGGCGTCTGGCCAACATCAAGGAATTGCAAAGCCTGGTGGAAGAGCAGTGCATGGATCTGGCCCTGAACCAGCGGATTTTTCCGGTGCCGGCCACGCTGGGTGCCCTGTGGAGCAGTACGCCGGTGGCCGGGGCCTTCAGCAGTGATGGGGTAAACACCGAGCTGGGGGCCTGGACGCTGGATGCGGCCACCGGGGTCACTGGGCGGCGGGTCATGAGCAGCACGCAGGCGGGCTGGGCGGTACGCTCGCGCAATTGATCCGGGGCGGTGTGGGGCGGGGGCAGCGTGCTGATGCGGCACCTGAATGCACCGTCCGTGCCCTGAGGGGCGGTGAAGGGAAACAACAGCCATGCCGTATTTCACCACCCCGGATGGGGTACAGCTGCACTACAAGGACTGGGGGCAGGGGCGGCCGGTGCTGCTGTTGCACGGCTGGCTGCAGTCGGCCGACAGCTGGGATGAAGTGGCGATGGCCCTGGCCGAAAACGGCTTTCGTACCCTGAGTGTGGACCGTCGAGGCCATGGCCGCTCTGAGCAGCCCTGGACCGGCTATGACTACAGCACCCTCAGCGATGACCTGGCAGCCCTGATGACCCAGAAGGACCTGCAGCAGGCCGTGCTGGTGGGGCAGGGCATGGGGGCTGGCGAGGTGCTGCGTTACCTGAGCCGCCACGACAGCCTGAGTGCGGTGCCACGGGTGCAGCAGGTGGTGCTGGTGGCTGGGGCTGTGCCCTGTCTGCTGCAGGACGATGGCCAGCCCTGGGGGTTCCGGCTGGCCGAGTGGGAACAGATGCGCGATCAGTTGCGTCTGAACCGGCTGGGCTTTGTGGAGCAGTATTTGCGCACGGTCCATGCTGGCCGCTGGCGACAGCGCTCGACGCTGGAGAGCCTGTTGCACTGGAGCCTGCTGCAGGCCCTGCAGGCCAGTCCGCGTGCTGCCCTGGAGACCCTGGACACCTGGGTGGCCACAGACCTGCGGGCTGACCTGTTGCGTCTACAGCAGCCGGTGTTGCTGATCCATGGCAGCGCCGACCGGACCGTGCCGCTGGCGTGGACTGCCGGAGCCGTGCTGGCCCAGTTGCCGCAGGCGCGGCTGCGCCGCTATGAAGGCGCAGCCCATGGGCTGCTGGTGTCGCACCGCAACCGGGTGGTGGCGGACCTGCTGCAGTTTTTGCGCTACGGCTTTTGACAGACTCAGTTCAGACCTTCCGGGGGCGGGGCCAGCAGGTCGGCGGCCGGGCCCACCGTTTCGGTCAGGTGCTTTTTGATGGTGTCAATCGGCAGCTTCTGGGCCGCCAGCCGTTTGGGGATGATCAGGCTGCTGGTCTGGCCCTGGGTGGTGGCCACCAAAAACAGGTATTGATCGGTTTCACGCCATTCGCGGATGTCGCGCCAGCGGATCTCACCGCGGCCCATGCCCTGCATCATCACCAGCCCGCTGGGCTGCACACCGAGGCGCAGGCCAGTCACCGGCTGCAATGGCTGCTGGAGGATTTTTTCCCGCGCTTCATTGAGCTGCTTGTGCATCATGTAGCGCTGGGCTTTGGGAAACAGCACAAACCGGCCCAGCAGGTACAGCACCACACCGCCAATCATGAACCAGAACAGCACGGTCGAGCCGCCCCGCACCAGCGCCAGACCCGCGATGGCGGCAGCCAGCACGGCGGCGACGATCAGCCAGCTTTTCAGGCTGGCTTTTTGTTGCTGGACCGCATTGATCTGCAGGTCTGCCTGGGCCTGCATCAGGCTCAGCTGGGCGGTGCGCTGGTCTTCGACACTCAGTTCAAAGGGAATCGGTTGCAGGGTGTAGGGATAGGCGGAGGCAGCGGGCTTGGACATGGTCAGTCAGAAAAAAACGGCATGGCGCTAGTTTAGCCGAGTTTTGGCCGGTTGGGCGGGTTTGATCCGGCTGCCCTGCCCGTGCAGGCACAGCCGGGGCCAGTTCAGTCCGTCGGCGTGGCGCTGATCGGCCGGTTGGCGGCCTGAATGGCCGTCAGGGCGATGGTGTAAATGATGTCATCCACCAGTGCGCCACGGGACAGGTCGTTCACAGGCTTGTTCAGGCCCTGCAGCATCGGCCCGACCGACACCACGCCAGCACTGCGCTGCACCGCCTTGTAGGTGGTGTTGCCGGTGTTCAGGTCCGGAAACACATACACCGTGGCCTGTCCAGCCACGGGCGAATCCGGGGCTTTTTGCCGGCCCACGCTGGGAATGGCCGCCGCGTCATACTGGAGCGGACCATCGATCAGCAGGTCGGGGCGGCGTTCACGGGCGATCCGTGTGGCCTCGCGCACCTTGTCCACATCTGAACCCGTGCCGGATTCCCCAGTGGAATAGCTGATCATCGCCACCCGGGGCTCGATGCCAAACGCTGCGGCCGAATCGGCGCTCTGGATGGCGATTTCGGCCAGTTCCACGGCGTTGGGGTCGGGGTTGATGGCACAGTCGCCATACACCACCACCTGCTCCGGCAACAGCATGAAAAACACCGAGGACACCAGCGAAAAGCCCGGTGCGGTCTTGATCAGCTGGAAGGCCGGGCGCACGGTGTTGGCGGTGGTGTGGACCGCCCCGGACACCAGCCCGTCCACTTCGCCCAGATAGAGCATCATGGTGCCCAGCACCACCGTGTCGGTGAGCTGCTCTTCAGCCTGTGGGGCAGTGAGTTTGCCCTTGCGCCGGATCACCATGGCATCCACATAGCGGTGGCGGATGCTGTCCGGGTCAACGATCTGCAGGCCCTCGGGCAGGGTCAGGTGGCGGGAATCGGCCACCTGCTGCACGTCCTCACGGCGCGCCAGCAAAATACAGTCGGCAATGCCGCGGTTCTGGCAGGCAATCGCTGCTTCCACCGTGCGTGGCTCACTGCCCTCGGGCAGCACGATCCGGCAGCGCACCTGCTGGGCCTTTTGCACCAGACTGTGGCGAAATGCCGCCGGAGACAGGCGGTGGCGCTGCGGCTGGCTGACCTGCTGGCGCAGCCAGTCCAGATCAATGTGGCTGGACACATAGCGGGTGACCTGTTCGGCGCGTTCGGTGTCGTCGGCGGGAATTTCCCCGCTCATGTGCAGCAAGCGGTTCACTGCATCAAACGAATCGGTGTCCACCGACATCACCGGCAAGCCGGTGCGCAGGGCCGGGCGGCACAGCTCGATCAGCCGTTCCTCTGGCAAAAAACCGCCCGTCAGCAGCAGGCCGGACATCGGTACCCCATTCATGCACGCCAGCGCAATCGCCACCAGAATGTCATCACGGTCGCCAGGGGTAACGATCAGGTTGCCGGGGCGAAAGGAATCCAGCACATTGGCCACGGTGCGGGCGCACAGGGTGGTGCGCACCACCCGGCGGTTGCTGTCGCCTTCGCTGAGGAACTGCGCCCCGATCGCCGCTGCAACGTCCTTGATGCGCGGCACGCTCAGCTCGTTGCTGAACGGCACCAGCCCGAGCAGGCGGAAATGCGCCGTGTCCAGCTGGGGCAGGTAGGGCTGCATCTGTTCAAACAATTGCGCCAGCTGCTGTGCATAGGGCAGGGTGCCGGCCTGCGGCGGACTGGCCGGCAGGCCCTTGACCCGCATCAGGATCGCCCCGGCCACCCTGGGGTGCAGCAGCCCGCCGAAGGGCTGCGCGTGTACCTCCAGCCGGTCGGCCAGCGCCTCTGGTTCGGACAGGCTGGCGGGACTGACCAGAATCACCGTGGCATCCAGCGCCTGGGCCAGCGCCACATTCAGCCGACTGGCGTAGCTGGCCTCGGCACTGGGCACCAGTCCTTCCACCACCACGGCATCATGGCCCTGCAGGACCTGATGGTACTGCGCCACCACCTGCTCCAGCAGCTCATCCTCCTGGCCGTTGCCAATCAGGCGTTCCAGCTGGTGCACGTCGAGCGCCGCAGGCGGCTTCAGGTCAAACGTGCTGGCCACCAGCGGGCTGGACTGGTCCAGACTGTGCCCGGCGCGGTCCATCTGGTTGAAGGGCTTCATGAAGCTGGCGCGGACCCCCACACAGTCGAGCGCCCGGATCATGCCCAGACAAGCCGAGGTCAGGCCGATGCTGCTGCCGGTGGCCACCATCAAAAAGGTTTTCATGTGCGTGGTTCCTGTGGTTCAGTCATCCAGACCCAGCACCTGCCGGGTTTCCTGGGCGATGCGGCTTTCTTCGTCGGTGGGGATCACCCAGATGGTGCGGCTGTCGGCCCGCTCCAGACAGGCCTCCTGACCGCGCGCGGCGTGCTGGTTGCGCTGTGGGTCCAGATGCAGGCCAAGATGGTGCAGCCGGGCCACGGTTTTTTCACGGATCAGGGCGGCGTTTTCGCCGATGCCGCCGGTGAAGATCAGCCCGGTCAGCTCCGGCAGGGCCACGGACAGCGCCGACAGGGTCTTGGCCAGACGGTAGCAAAACACCTCAATCGCCAGCACCGCCCCGGCATGGCCCTGTGCAGCGGCTTCGGTCAGGCTGCGCATGTCATTGGACAGCCCTGCGGACAGGCCGAGCAGGCCACTGTCGCGGTTGAGCATGCGGTCAATCTCATCCAGCGACCAGCCCAGCACCCGCTGCAGGTGCGCATGCAGGCCCGGATCGACATCGCCGCTGCGCGTGCCCATCACCAGACCCTCCAGCGGGGTCAGGCCCATGCTGGTGTCCACGCTGCGTCCGTCCCAGATCGCACAGGCCGAGCAGCCATTGCCGAGGTGGGCCGACAGCCAGCCCTGTGGACCTGCACCGGGGGTCAGTTGCCGGGCACGGTCACTGACGTAGGCGTGGCTGGTGCCATGAAAGCCATAGCGGCGGATCGCCTGCTCACGGTACAGCGCCTCGGGGATGGCATAGCGGTAGGCCACTTCGGGCAGCGTCTGGTGAAACGCGGTGTCAAACACCGCCACCTGCGGCAGGTCGGCAAACAGCGCCAGCGTGGCGCGGATGCCCTTGGCATTGGCGGGGTTGTGCAGTGGCGCCAGCGGCGACACCCGGTCAATGTTGGCCAGTACCTCGGCGTTAATGCGGCTGGCCTGGGTGAAATGCACCCCGCCATGCACCACCCGGTGGCCGATGGCCTCCAGCGGCAGGCCAGCGAGTTTTTCCAGAATCACCTGCAGGGCAGCGGTGTGGTCGGCCCCGGCACAGCGCACCTCAAAATCCTGCCCCTGCGCATCGCGGCCCCGCACCCGTGCAAACGGGGTGCCCAGTTGTTCGGCCAGACCTTCCAGACGCTGGGCCCGTGGCTGGGTGCCACGCGGAATCAGCGCATATTTGATCGACGAGGAGCCACAATTGACCACCAGCACACCGGGCGTTGGCTGCATACCTGATCCTGCTTCTGAAAAAATCTGCATAAAAAATAATCAAAACAGCGCGTTGCCAAAACGCGGCCGCCCCGCGAGTGTAAATAAAAAAACACCGGTTCAGGCCCTGATTCTGAGCAGTTTGTGTATCTGTGCCAGGAGAATTCTGGCCAAAAAAAGGGCCGTGCCTGCATCCCCCGACACAGGCCCCGTGGGGGACTTACTGGCGGATCTGGCCCGCGCCGAGCACCACCCATTTTTGTGAGGTCAGCCCCTCCAGTCCGACCGGACCACGGGCATGGATCTTGTCGGTGCTGATGCCGATTTCGGCGCCCAGCCCATACTCGAAGCCATCGGCAAAGCGGGTCGAAGCATTCACCATCACGCTGCTGGAGTCCACCTCGCGCAGAAAACGCCGGGCCTTGCTGTAGTTTTCGGTCAGGATGGCGTCGGTGTGGTGGGAGCCATACTGGTTGATGTGCTCAATCGCTGCCTCCAGCCCGTCCACGATGCGGACCGCCAGCACGGGTGCCAGATACTCCTCGTACCAGTCCTGCTCCGTGGCGGGGATCGCCGCAGGCAGCAGGGCACAGGTCTGCGGGCAGCCGCGCAGCTCGACGCCTTTTTCCTGCAGCAGCGTGGCCATGTGCGGGAGAAAAGCCGCCGCCACCGGCGCATCCACCAGCAGGGTTTCCATGGTGTTGCAGGTGCCGTAGCGGTGGGTCTTGGCATTCAGGCACACCGTGTAGGCCTGATTCAGGTCGGCATCGCGGTCCACGAAGGTGTGGCAGTTGCCATCCAGGTGCTTGATCACCGGCACTCGCGCCTCGCGGCTGATGCGCTCGATCAGGCCCTTGCCGCCGCGTGGCACGATCACATCGACAAACTCGGTCAGGGTGATCAGCTCGCCGACCGCGGCCCGGTCGGTGGTTTCGATCACCTGTACGGCCGTGGCGGGCAGCCCTGTGGTGGCCAGGCCCGCCGCAATGGCCCGGGCGATGGCCTGATTGGAGTGGCGCGCCTCTGAGCCGCCGCGCAGGATGATGGCGTTGCCGGATTTCAGTGCCAGCGCAGCCGCTTCCAGGGTGACGTTCGGACGGGATTCATAAATCATCCCCACCACGCCCAGCGGCACG
>JBPOIS010000217.1:0-21184 GCA_052034295.1 Pseudomonadota bacterium | reverse complement strand
TTCACCCCGAGCTACAACCCCTGGGACCAGCGCCTGTGTGCCGTCCCCAGTGGCGACATGTTCAAGGCCATCCGCGCCGGCAAGGCCTCGGTGGTCACCGACCAGATTGATCGTTTTGACGAAACTGGCATCGTGCTGAAGTCTGGCCAGCACCTGGACGCCGACCTGATCATCACCGCCACCGGCCTGTCGATCCAGATCCTTGGCGGCGCGCAGGTGTATGTGGATGGCCAGGCCGTGGACCCCGGTCAGGTGATGGCCTATCAGAGCGTTATGCTGGAGGACATCCCCAACGCGGCCATGGTGTTTGGCTACACCAACTCGTCGTGGACCCTGAAGGCCGACATGGTCAGCCACTATGTCTGCCAGCTGCTCAACCACATGGACCGCCACGGCTACAGTGTGGTGATTCCGCGCGACCGCGACGACTGCATCACCGAAGACACCATCCTCGGCAAGGCCATGTCCTCGGGCTACATCCAGCGCGCCCAGCACACCCTGCCCAAGCAGGGCAGCAAGGGCCCATGGGTGGTCAACAACGATTATTTCAAAGACAAGGCCCTGTACGCCAAGGTCAACTTTGAGGTGCCCGAGCTGGAGTTCATCAAATCCAGCAAACCCAGCGGCACCGGCAAAAAACGTGGCCTGCGCGGCCTGATCAGTGCCGTGACCGGCTGAGCCCGGCCCAAAACAAAAAAACCTGCTCCGGCAGGTTTTTTTTGGTGCAACCACCGGCTCAGCGGTCGGTGTCAAACAGCGCGGCCACGAAGGATTTGGCCGAAAACGGCTGCAGGTCGTCGATTTTTTCACCGACCCCGATGAAGCGGATCGGCACCTGACTGCGGCTGGCAATGTTGAACAGCACGCCCCCCTTGGCGGTGCCATCCAGCTTGGTGATGGTCAGGCCGGTGAGGCCCACGGCGGCATCAAAGTCCTGCACCTGATTGATGGCGTTCTGGCCGTTGCCGGCATCGACCACCAGCATGATTTCGTGGGGGGCACTGCCGTCGATTTTTTGCATGACCCGCTTGACCTTCTTGAGCTCCTCCATGAGGTTGCTCTTGTTGTTCAGACGGCCTGCAGTGTCGGCAATCACCACATCCACGCCGCGCGCCCGTGCCCGCTCGAAGGCGTCAAAAATCACCGAGGCGCTGTCGGCGCCATGGCCCTGCGCGACCACGTCGATCTGGTTGCGCTCGCCCCAGATCTGCAGCTGTTCGGTGGCCGCAGCCCGGAAGGTGTCGCCCGCGGCCAGCAGGACCTTTTTGCCCTCCAGTTGCAGGCGTTTGGCCAGCTTGCCGATGGTGGTGGTCTTGCCCACGCCGTTGACGCCCACCACCAGGATCACAAAGGGTGTTTTGCTGGCATCAATCACCAGCGGCTGCACCCGGGGGGCCAGCAGGCGCACCAGTTCTTCCTGCAGCGCCTTGTACAGCGCATTGGAATAGATCAGCTCACGGCGGGCGGTGCGTTCAGTCAGGTTGTGGATGATGGTGCGGGTGGCGTCCACGCCGATGTCAGCGACCAGCAACTGGGTTTCGACCTCTTCCAGCAGTTCGTCGTCGATTTCCTTGCCACCGATCAGGATGCTGACCATGCCGTCAGCCAGATTTTTGCTGGATTTGGTCAGGCCCTGCTTCATGCGACTGAACCAGCTGCCCGATCCGCTGTCGGCGGGCTGCCCTGCTGGCGCAGCATCCACCGGCACTGGCGCAGACTGTGGCGCGGGTCCTGCGGCGGCCTGCGCGGTCTCGGCGGCAAACTGCGCCGCAATCCGGGGGTCTTCCACAATCGGCACATTCACCGCAGGCAGGCTGGGCAACGTGACATCATCGTCAGCAACGCCTTCTTCCACCCAGAAGCGAGGGGACGCAGGATTTTGATTCATGTGCAGGATTCCACGGAAAAAAACCAACCAAAAACGGCAGCAGACTGCTGGGGTGGCAGTGTAACACAAGGCCACACAGGCTTTTTGTAGTCTGTGTGCATGAGCCCGCCGACAGGCTGCTAAAATGACCGGCTTTCCGCACCGTGTCTGTACAGGCCTGTCCGATGCTGTTTGACCGTTCTTCGCCACCGCCGTTTTTTCAGGCCCAGCTCAGCCCTGGGCAGCGCCATGCCCTGGATGTGCTGTTCATCGGCCCACGCTCACAGGCGCATTACCTGAAGCGCTTTGCTTCCTTTGATGCGGCCCAGCGCATCGGCATGCGCTGGCACTGGGCGGCGTTTTTCATGACCCTGCCGTGGCTGCTGTACCGCAAGCGCTATCTGGACGGACTGGTGTATGCGGTGGCGGGCTGGTCGTTTGTGCAGTTGGTGCTGACCCTGATGCTGGTGATCACCGAAACGGTGCTGATGCCGTTTGTGCCCCCGGCGCTGGGCTGGTGGGTGCGCGGCAGTGTGGCGGGTGCCGGGCTGCTGGGCTGGTGCGTGCTCACGGCAGGCTGGGCAGATGCCTATTACTACCGGGTGGCACGCCGGGAAATTTCCGAAACCCTGGAGGACCGCCTGTCACAGGGCGAACAGGCCGCACACCTGCAGCAGGAAGGCGGCGTGAGCTGGGTGGGCGGGCTGGTGGCGGTGCTGTTGTTTGGGTTCCTGCTGCTGCTGGTGCGTTACCGGTTCCTGCCCATGTATGCCACCTACCAGAGCCGCGAGGCCCTGCTGATGGCCTATGATGCGGCGCTGGTGGCCAGGGGCCGTGTGGACACCATTTATCAGGCCAGTGGCGTGTGCCCGGCTGGACTGCCGCTGTCCACGGCCGAGCAAAACCAGCATCTGGCCAGCATTGCGGTCCAGCGTCAGGCCGATGGGCTGCCGCCACAGACCCAGTGCGTGGTGGTGGCCACCCTGCGGGGCATCCGCTGGCCGGCCCAGTCCATCAACGGCGAACAGGTGGTGCTGTACCGGCTGCCCGACCAGCGCTGGCACTGTCTGACCACCATCAGCAGCCGGGAAGCCCCACGGCGCTGCCAGCTTGAGGAATGAGCACTACCGGCCAGTGCTCAGATTTCCACCCCAAAGGCAGACCACTCGCGCCGCAGCGGGTAGGTTTTGCGCAGGTGGTCAAAGCAGCCCCCCTGCACCGTGCCGTCTGTCCCGGTACAGTCGCGCAAGGCCGCATCGTCGCGGCGGATGTCGTACAAAACGGCCCGATGGGCCTGCAGCCACGGGCCCAGCGGCTCGCCCTGATGGCGCGGTTGCAGGGCTGGCAGTGGTGACTGCGGCTGCGGAGCCATCCCGCGCCAGGCGCACCACGCGGCATAGATCATCTGCGTGCCGCGCAGTTTGCCTTCCTGACTGTACCCGGCGATGTGCGGCGTCACCCACTGCACCCGCGACAGCAGCTCCGGACCCAGACAGGGTTCATGCTCGAACACATCCAGCACCACCGGACGGGGACAGGACGCCAGCTGAGCCAGCAGGGCGGCCTCCTCAATCACAGCGCCGCGCGCGCTGTTGATCAGGGTGGTATGGCGGCCCCAGTGCCGCAGGGTGTCATGATTCAGCAGGTGAAAGGTCGGGTGCGGTCCGTGCCGGGTCAGTGGCACATGCAGCGACACCGCATCACACTGCGCCAGCAGCACCTCCAGCGGCTGCTGGGGCACGCCTGGCAGATTTACCCAGGGGTCATGCCCCCACACCGCCCAGCCCAGCCGCTGCGCCACGGCGGCCAGACGCCGGCCCACATTGCCCAGCCCGACGATGCCCAGCCGGGGCGGCTGCCCAGTGCGGGTCTGGCCACGGGCCCAGTCCGGGTGCAGCGCCAGCAGCGCATGGATGACGTATTCGGCCACCGCCTGCGCATTGCAGCCGGGGGCATGGGCCACAGTGATGCCCAGCGCCTGCAGCTCGGCCACGGCCAGATGGTCGGTGCCAATGGTGGCGGACCCCACAAAGCGCACCGGGGTGCCGCGCAGCAAGGCGGCATTCACCGGCGTCACCGAACGCACCAGCAGGGTGTCCACGCCCTCCAGATCAGCACGGCCCAGCTGCCGGCCGGGGCGACACACCACGCGCCCATGGCGGCCAAAACTTTCGGCCAGGCCGGCCAGATTTTCATCGGCCAATATTAAGCTTTGGTCATTCATTGGGCAGTTCCATCCCGAAAACCAGCCAATTGTCCCAAAAAAAGAAGGTGAAGGCTTTTTTTTGTGATTGAATTGTGTTCTAAGATGACGAGGATCACGGAATAGCCTTTTTTTCAGTCAGTATGCAAAAGATGACAAACCGACACCCAGAATCCAGAACAGCGCTGATGGGGGCTTTTTTATCCTGTGTCCTGCTGGGAAGCACAGTACAGGCTGCAGAAGAAAACAACCTGATCAATCTGGAAGATGCCAAGGCGGACATGCTGCAGCTGGACCGCATGCTGTCGCGCCTGACCCAGCAGGCGTTCCAGCCGGAACAGAGTACCCTGCTGTTTGGACTCACCCCCAACAGCAGCCTGCGCATCCGCCAGCTCAGTGTGGTGCTCGATGGCCGGACCATCGTCAATCAGGCCTTTGACGCCCAGGCCAACCAGAGCCTCAACCAGGGTGGCATGATCCGCCTCTGGCAAAGCAACCTGTTGCCGGGACGCCATGAACTGACGGTGCAACTGACGCCGGAAGGCAGCCAGCCGCCCATCGTCCAGCAATTCCAGTTCAGCAAGACCGCCGTGCGCAGCCTGATTGGCCTGCAGTGGAGTGAACGGCCTTTTCCCGGCCAGCGCCCGCTGCGGCTGGTGGAGTGGATTGAACATGAATAAACAGCCCCCCGCCGCCTTGTTACTGGCCAGCCTGCTGTCCCCGCTGGCGCAGGCGGACACCCTGGAGTCCCGCAGTGACCTGCGTGAGCCCGCCTTTGCCCAGGTGATGGACCGGGTCTATCAGAATCGCCCCTTCGAGGCGCTGACCACGTTTTTGTCCTATCGGTCGCTGGAATTCAACGCCACCGGCACCTCCAGTGTCCTGCTCAGCGACCTGTACACCCGCTATGGCCTGATCCGTGAAGCCGATGCGTCGCTGTCGCGTGCCACCCACAGCGATGTGCGCTCCATCAATCGCAACACGTCGTGGATCAGCTTTGGCAAACTCCTGTACCAGACCCACCAGGACTCGATTGCGCTGAATTTTTTGCGCAAGCCCCCGGCCCTGCTCTCGCCCCTGCAGGAAAGCGAGCGGGTGATCATGATTGCCAACATCCTGATCCGTCAGGAGCGGGTGGATGAGGCCATCGACGCCCTGGAGCAGTTCCAGACCATTTCACCGTTCTACCGCAGGCTGGCCCGCTACAACCTTGGACTGGCCCTGTTGCAGCCGGCCCGGGACAGCCAGCACCGCCTGCTGTCCGAGGCGGTTATGAAACAGCGCGAACAGCGGGCCATCCAGATCCTGCAGCAGGCGCTGGCCGATGCGCTGCCGGAACAGGCCCGCACCGATGAAAAAGCCAGCTGGTTCAATGCCGCCGCGCGGCTCAAGCCCCGTGCCAGCACTGCACCGGTGCCTGTCAGCCGCCAGGACCTGGAAGACAGCAGCGTCAGCAACGATGACCTGCTCAACCTGCAGGATAAGATTGGCCTGAGTCTGGCCTACCTGTACCTGCGCAACACCCAGCCCGAGCAGGCCCGGCAGATCCTGCGCAATGTGCGGCTGGACAGCCCGTACAGCAATCAGGCGCTGCTGACCTCGGCCCACATCTGGCTGCAGCTGGGCAAGCCCCAGCTGGCTTATAACTTTGCCACCGAGCTGTCCGGGCGCGACCCGGCCGATCCGATGGTGCAGGAAGGCTGGCTGCTGGCTGCGCGCGCCCTGGAGGATCAGGACAGCCCCCAGGCACTGGGCCGCTACGAACAGGCCATCGCCCTGTACAAGCGCCAGCTGCTCAACCTGCAGCAGTTGCGTGACAGCCTGCAGACCCAGGACCTGATGAAACTGTTTCCGGCCTCCAGCGATGACCCGATCCTGCTCAGGCCACCCGTTCCGCCCGCCAATGCCCACCGCAGCGTGTGGACCCAGCTGCTGGCCGAATCAGAAATCCAGGCCATCATCCAGTCGCTGGTGCAGGTGTCACTGCTGGAACAGCAGATGCAGCAGTATCAGGCCCGGATCCAGCGGCTGAAGGCAGTAGAGCTGCGTGCAGATGCCCAGAGCGACCTCAATGAGGCCAGTCGGCTGGCCCAGCGGATTCAGGCCTCGTTTGACCGTGCCCACGATCAGGACCAGAAAATCCTGCTGGACCGCATCGGCCAGGTGCTGGACCGCCGTGAAGCCAAACTCAATGGTTACCTGACCGAAGCCCTGCTGGGCCTGCAGCGCAACCAGGCCACCCTGCGCAAGGAATCCTGACCCCATGAATGCTGTTGTTTTGCCTCCGGGATGCCGTCTGGCCGTGCTGGTGCTGGCGCTGGGCCTCAGCCTCCCGGCCCCCCGTCCGGCCATTGCGGCCCCTTCCCGGGCGGCGGTACTGGCCGAGCTGGAAACCCGTACCCCACGCGCCCCGCGCCTGTCAGATGCCATCCGGCTGTCTCCGGCCGAAGAGCGGCGCATCAACCAGCAGCTGTATGCGCGCATGATGAAGCAGGCCCGCGAAGCCCGTGACCCGGCCATCATCAATGCCTATCTGGATCTGGCGCGCCGTTTGTACAGCAACCAGCTGGGTGCCGTGTCCGAGCAGCAGGACCTGCAGAGCCGGGTCAGTTTTTATGAAAACCTGCTGGCCACCACCCCGCCGCAGGAGCTCAAGGACGATTTTTATTACGAACTGGCCAGCAGTCAGGACCGTCTGGGACAGACCGATCAGGCCAGCCAGATGATGGCCCTGCTGCTGCAGCGCTTTCCCGAGTCGGCGCACCGCCAGGAAGCCCAGTTCCGCCTGGCTGAATATGCCTTTGCCCGCAAGGACTACGCCACCGCCCGCCAGTATTACCAGCAGGTGGTTCAGGCCCAGGCCCCCGATACCCCACTGGCCCGGCAGGTCGATGCCCCCTACTGGCAGCAGGCCCAGTATCAACTGGGCTGGGGCCACTACAAGGATGGCCAGTTTGAAGCGGCCATCAGCGCCTTTGAACAGCTGATCGACGCGCTGCAGGCCAAAAAAACCCTCAACAAGGGCGAACAGGCCCGCCTCAGCGACAGCATCCGCACCCTGTCCCTGGCCTATGTGCAGCTGGGCGGGGCCCCGGCGCTGGCCAAACGCTACGGGCAGCAGCCGCTCAGCGCCAACGAACTGGCGGTGTACCGGGCGGTGATCGATCGGTATCGGGAACAAAAACAGGAATTTGATGTCGCCCAGACCTATGAGAATTTCATCCAGCGCCACCCCAAGGCCCGCGAGACCGCACAGTTCAATGCCGAGCTGATCGAGGTGTACAAATCGGCTGGCTTTGCCCAGGACATCATCCGCGCCAAGACCGATTATGTGCAGCGTTTTGCCACTTCCGGCCAGTACTTCCAGCAGGCCGACGCCGCCGATCAGGCCAGCCTGCGCCCGGTGCTCAAGGCCAATCTGGATGATCTGGCACGGCACTTCCATGCCATGGCCCAGAAGGACCGCTCCCCGGAAGAATTCCGCAAGGCCGCCGGGCTGTACCGCCAGCAACTGGACCTGGCCACGACGCCCGACGATCAGGTGCGCATCCGCCAGTCGCTGGCCGAAGTGCTGTACAGTGCCGGGGATTATGAGCAGGCCATTCCGCTGTTTGAAGCCCTGGCCTACCAGCCTCCACTGGGCAACAAACCCAGTGAAGCCGGATATTTTGCCCTGCTGGCCTATCAGGCGGAGCTGAAAAAACGTCCGGAGCCCCAGCAGGCCGAGTGGCAAAAACGCCAGCTGGACAGCACCCTGCGCTATGCCGATGCCTTTGGCACGGACCCGCAGGCCGCCACCATCCTGCTGACCCTGGCGGGCCAGTATCTGGACCGTCAGCAGCCCGCCACCGTGCAGCAACTGGCCGAACGCACCCTGCAACTGCCGCAGCTGGTGGCCGGCGACCGCAAAACTGCCCTGATCCTGCGGGCCAACAGCCTGTTTGACCAGCAGAACTGGACCCTTGCCGAACCGGCTTACCGTGATGTGCTGGGCCTGACCCTGGAGGCGGCAGACCGGCAGCGCTACCAGAACCAGCAGGCGATCAGCCTGTACCGGCAGGCAGAACAGCAGCAACAGGCCAAACAGCTCGACGCGGCCTCACGGCTGTACCAGCAGGCCAGCGACACCAGTGCTGACGAGCGTCTGAAAGTGGATGCCGCGTGGCGCTCGGCCATGGTGCTGGGCGAAGTGCCTGCCGCCATCGTGCCCCTGCAGCAGTTTTTGCAGCGCTATGCCGAGCGCGAACAGGCCAGGGGCCTGCTGGAGCGGATTGCCGCCATCCAGTCTGGTCAGCAGGACTGGGCCGGACTGTCGCAGACCTACCAGCAGATCAGCGCCCGTGACCGCACCCAGGCTCCGGACAATGCGGCCGCAGCGCTGTGGCTGGCCGCCGACAGCGAACGCCGGCTGGTCAATGCCCCCGAACAGAACCGGCTGACCCCGCTCAGCGCCGCCGAACGCCGGCTGTACCAGCAGTATCTGGGCTGGCCCAAAGCACCCCTCGACCAGCAGGTGGAGGCCAGCGAGCGCCTGTATCAAGATGCCCTGCTGCGTCAGGACGGTCCGGTCCAGCAGCAGGAACTGGCCCGGCAGGTGCGCTGGGCCACCGCCGGCAGCATCCCGGCTGAACTGCAGCCCCGCCTGCGCTACCTGCTGGCCCGCGCCCGCCACCTGGAGGCCCAGCCTGCGCTCGCCCGCTATCAGGGCCTGAGCGTGGGCCAGCCGATCAAGGACAGCATTGCCGCCAAAAAAGCCGCCCTGGATGAGGTCATCCGCACCCAGCAGGCCATCATTGACCTGAAAGTGGCCGACTTTGTGCCGCAGGCGCAGGCCACGCTGGGCGACAGCTTTGCGCAGTTTTATCAGGCCATTCTGGCCATTCCGGCCCCGGACAGCCTCGATGACCTGGCCAGAGAGCAATTTGCCCTGGCCCTTGAAGAGCAGGCCGACCCACTCAAGTCCAAGGCCATCGAGTGGCATCAGGCCAACATCACGCTGGCCCGTGCCCCTGAAGCCCCGCTGTGGGACCGCTGGATCCGCCAGAGCTACGCCAGTCTGGCCCTGCTCAGCCCAGGCCGCTACCAGCGCCCCTGGCACGGGCTGCCCGCCAGCGTCACCGATCCAGTGCTGGTCCGCGCCGCCACCCTGATCAAGGACGGCCTGCCGGAGCAGGCCCTGCCGCTGCTGGAGGCATCGCCCACCACAGCGCCTGTATCGGCTGCGGCTGGACAACCTGCCCCACAGCCTGCCCCTGCCACGGTGATCCCGCTGCTGAAGGCACAGGCGCTGATGGGCACCGGACAGTTCAGGGCCGCAGCACAGCAGCTGCAGCAGCTCGCGCAGCAACAGCCCACGGAGGCCGAAGGCCCTTATCACCTGGGCATTCTGTATGAGCTGTACCTGAACCAGCCCAGGGATGCCCTGACAGCCTATCAGCGCTATGCCAGCCTGCGCCCCAGCGATCCGGTGGTCGGCAAATGGATTGCCCTGCTGGCCAAACAGACCGGGACCATCCTGCCCCCTGCAGCCCCCGTCACTGCACCTGCCCAGGAGCATGCACCATGAAAACCCTGCTGATGCTGTGCACCAGCCTGCTGGCCACCGCCACCCTGGCGGCCCCGGCCAGCCCCCAGCCTGCCGGTCCAGCCAAACCCGCTTCACGGTCCACCACGGCACCGCTGGCCAGCAAACCGACGGCCAAACCGGCTGCAGCCACTGCGGCAGCGGGCAAGCCAGCCACCTCACCGGTCAGCCGGCCCACCAGCCCCACCGCAGCCAGCACGGCGCCCGCACCGCGCAGCCTGGCGGAAGCAGCCGCCCTGCGGGCAGCCGGTCAGACCAACATCATGGCCAAGGTCGACAGTCCGCTGGTGACCAACATCATTGCCTGGGAAGAACGGCCTGCCGTTGCCCCCAAGATTGCGCTAGAATTTTCCGCCCTGAAGGAAAATCTGCTGCCCACGGACCGTGACCAGCTGCAGAATGAGATCCGTTACACGCAGATGCTGAACCAGCCTGCGGCCAGTGACGGACGCCCCAACCCCTGATTTTTTGACACCTGCAAGGAAGACCCATGGACGCAATTAAATTCATTCAGGACGGCGGTTTTTTCATGTACCCGATTCTGCTGGTGTTTGCCGCAGGTCTGGGGATTCTGATTGAACGGATGATCGTCCTGAACCGGGCCAAACAAAAAAGCCGCGAGCTGTGGGCCAGGGTCCAGCCCAAACTGCAGGCCGGACAGCTGCAGGAAGCCGCCAAACTGGTGCAGAATGACAGCAGTGAAGCCGGCCGTATCCTCAACTATGGTCTGACCACCGCCCTGAGCGGCGCGGACATGGCCCACGTTGAAGGTGCCCTCGAAGAAGGCCTGCTGGAAGTCACCCCGGCGCTGGAAGCCCGCACCAGCTACATTTCCACCTTTGCCAACCTGGCCACCCTGCTCGGTCTGCTCGGCACAGTGGAAGGCCTGATCCGCGCCTTTGCCTCCGTGGCCACCGCAGACCCGGCCCAGAAGGGCGACCTGCTGTCGGCCGCACTGGCGATTTCGATGAATACCACGGCATTCGGGCTGGGTGCCGCCATTCCGCTGGTGCTGATTTTTACCTTCCTGCAAAACTACACCCAGCAGGTGGTGGAAAGCCTGGAGGTGATTGCCATCAAGGTGCAGAACGCCATTCGCCGCATGCCCAGCGCCTGATGGCGATGTGACGGAGGCTGACGCCATGGCAATCCGCAAACCACGTCACCGGGAGCGCTTCACCGAGCCCGACCTGACCCCGTTCATGAACCTGATGGTGATCATGATTCCTTCGCTGCTGGTGAATGCTGTATTCACCCAGGTCAGTGTGCTGCGCGTGGACCAGCCCGGCACCCAGCCGTCTGCTGCCGCCGTCGCCGCCCTGCCCCCGCTGTCGCTGGTGGTGAGCCTGCGGGGTGACCGGATCGACATTGACAACGAAGGCCACGGCAGCCTGGGGCAGGTGGCTGCACAGGACTATGCCGGCCTGAATGCGGCCCTGCGGCGCATCAAGCAGACCTACCCCAAAGTGACCCAGGCCACCATCCGCGCTGCCCAGGACACGCCGTACCAGGACATCGTCTATGCGGCCGATGCCGTGCGGGTGGTCACCAGTGAGCAGACCGGCAAGGTGTATGCGCTGTTTCCTGAAGTGCAGATTGGCCCACTGGAGGACCCGCAATGAACCACTCAAGCGCCCGCCGCCACAAGCGCCGTGCAGCCCGCCGGGCCCAGACCGCCAAGCTGACCCTGACTTCGCTGATCGACATTTTTACCCTGCTGGTGTGCTTCCTTCTGGTGGGGTTCCAGGGCGATGTGCAGATCCCGTCGATTGAAGGCCTGTCCCTGCCGATTTCCAGCTCCTACGACACCCCGGAACTGGCCCTGACGCTGGTGGTGACGCCGCAGGAAATCCGCATCAACGAAAAAACCATTCAGCCCACCGACGCGGGTGACTACACCGCGCTGGCCACAGCACTGGCCCAGGAAGCACCCAACTACCGTGCCAGTCAGGTGGTGAATGGCAGCCCGGAACGCGAAGTGATCCTGCTGGCCGACCGGCAGATTCCCTACCGCACCCTGCAGCAGATCATGGCGGTGTGCTCGGCACAGCACTTCGGGCGGATTGCCTTTGCGGTGAACAAGGAGGCCGGCCATGGCTAATCCAGGGTCCAGCAAAACCCCGGCCCTGCAGGTGCTGGCCTCCTCCCTGCCGTGGGATGGCGGCCAGTTCCGCCGCAGCGATGGCTACGTGCTCGGCGGGGCGCTGCTGTTCAGCATCCTTCTGGCCGTGGTCACCCCACCGCCCGTGCCGATGCCCAAACTGGCCGAGCGGGTGATCGTCCCGGTCAACATCATTCCGGCACCGGTGCAGCCTGCCCCGGTGGTCAGCCCACCAAAACCCGAACCCGAACCCGCCCCGGCCAGGCCCACGGTGGCGGACACCGGAGACAGCGGACGCAAACCCGCCAAAGCTGAACCTGCTGCCCCGTCCAAACCGGCCCCGGCTGCGCCCAAATCCAGCCCGGCTGCGGCGGCTGCCCCAGCCCCGGCACGACCCTTTGAAAACCGTCCGCCACAGCCCATCCAGCAGCCCCTCCCCCCCAAACCCGGTGGGCCTGCACCCAGCACGGCACCAGCAGGCAATCCCGCTGCGGCACAGCCCCAGCCTGCCCCGGCAGCGCCCAGTCTCGCCGAGCAGCGTGCTGCCGCGCAACAGCGCGCCCGTGCGGCCGTGAGTGATCTGGGCCTGGGCAGCGCCGTCAGCAGCCTGTCGGCTTCGGCCACCCCTGCGGCCGCCACCGGCAGCCTGCAAAAAGGGGCCGGAACTGCCGAGGGCAAGCCTGGCGCCGGGCCGGTGCGGCTGAATTCCAGCAAGGCCAGTGGTGATGGCTCAGGCAATGGCACGGGCAGCGGTGTGGCCGGGACACTGGCCAGCAGTGGCCGTGCCGACCGCAACGCCCGCGGCACCGGCACCGCGCTGGTCGGCAAGGCCACCGGCAATGCCAGTGGCGGCGAAATCCGCGACAGCCATGGTGCTGGGCAGGGTGGCAGCGACAGTGCCAGCGCAGGCGGTCGCGGCAAGGGGGACAGCGGCAAGGGCGGCGGCAGCCGTGGTGACGTGGACCGGCGCATGAGCCAGGCCAAGGGCAAGCTACAGGCGCTGTACAAGCGTGCCCTCGACGATGACCCCACCATGGAAGGCAGTGTGACGGTACGCCTGAAGATTGCACCGTCCGGGCAGGTACTGGAGGCCACCATCGTCAACAGCGACCTGCACAACCCGGCCCTGGAAGCCAAGATCCTCTCGGTCATCCGCAGTCTGGATTTTGAAAGCGGTTCATTTGAAGTCTGGAGTGACACCTACAAGTTCAACTTCATGCCTTCGGGCTGAACCCGCAAAACCGGCTGTAGCCCTGCTGCAGCCGGTTTGTGTTTTTTTGGCCAGTCACCAAAAAATCGTCCCTTGCCTGACGGTTTTGACCATTGATCCCCGGGGGGCTGGTTCACTATGGTTGCCCCAGTGCTTTCACCGAGAACCCTGCGAACATGACCGCCCAATCAGCCCATGACCCTGGCATACCGGGTGCCTACGTCATCCTGCTGCTGGATGTTGTGGCGCGCTGGAACATTCCAGAGTCGGCCCTGCTGGACCCCTTCCAGCTGACCCGTGACCACCTCACCGAGCCGCAGTGCCGGGTACCGGCCCATCAGCTCAACAGCATGCTGCGCATGGCCCACCAGCTGACCGGCGAGGCATCGCTGGGCTACCACATGGGTGCACAGATGCGCATTTCCACCCATGGGTTCATCGGCTTTGCGGTGATGACCACCAGCACGGTCGGCCAGGCGGTGGAGCTGATCACCCGGTTCATCCGCATCCGCATGCCCTATTGCCAGGTGCACCTGCTGCCCTACAGCCTGGACTCGGGGGCACTGGTGTTTGATTTGCCGATTCCACTGGAACCACTGCGCAGCGAGATCCTGCTCAGCCTGTGCATCGGCCTGACCCTGATGGGTCGCACCCTGCTGGGGCACCCGGTCGAAGGCCAGCTGGACATGGATTTTGACCGGCCTGCGGGGTTTGAGCGTTTTGAACCGCTGCTCAGTGTGCGGGTGCGCTTCAACCAGCCGGTGTGTCAGGCCATTTTTGTCAACATGCCGCTGGACACCCCGATCAGCATGGCCGATCCGGTCGCCAGTCATCTGGCCCTGCAGCAGTGCGAATCCGAGCTCCAGCAGCTGGGCCAGCGCGAGGGGGTGGCCATGCAGGTGCGCAACCTGCTGGTGCAGCACACCGAGGGGTTTCCGGACATTGAACAGGTGGCCCAGCAACTGCACATGTCTGACCGCACCCTGAAGCGCCAGCTGGCCGCCGAGCACACCAGCTTCAGCCAGATTCTGGAAAACGTGCGCTACCGCCGCGCCATCACCCTGCTGGCCCAGCCCGGCCTCAGCATGGAGCAGATTGCCGAACAGCTGGGTTACTCCGAGGTGGGCAATTTCATCCGTGCCTTCCGCCGCTGGACCGGCCGTACCCCGGCCCGCTGGCGCCGCGAACCCAGCGTGGCGGCGCCGGCTCCCCCAGAGGCGCCCGTCCCAGAGCCACCCCGGACTGGCTAGGCGCTGGGCAGTCGCCGCGGCGATGTTTTCAAAAACACCTGCAAAGTGCGTTACCATGGGCGCAGTTTTTTGTTTTGCTGTGGAGCCTGTGATGAATCACCCCCAAGACCTGCACTATGCGCAGACCCATGAATGGGCCCGGATGGAGGGCGATTGCGTGGTGACCGGCATCACCGACCACGCCCAGCAGCAAATGGGCGATCTGGTGTTTGTGGAGGTGCCCCAGGTGGGCCAGTCCCTCACGCAGGGCCAGCCGGCAGGCGGGGTGGAATCCTTCAAGACCACCTCGGACATCCATGCGCCGGTGAGTGGCGTGGTGGTTGAAGTCAACACCGCCCTGGAGGATGACCCCGAGCGGGTCAACCGCGATCCGTATGCCAGCGGCTGGATGTATAAAATCAAACCCAGTCAGCCTGCCGAGCTGGAACAGTTGCTCAGCGCCGACCAGTACGTGCAGGGGCTGTGATGTCTGCCCTGTCTCCCTTGCCGCGCCTGCGGCTGCGCAAGCACGAACAGCAGCGCCTGCGCGCGGGCCACGTCTGGGTGTATGCCAATGAAATCGACACCGCCCAGACCCCGCTGCGCAGTCTCGACAGCGCGCTGGTGCAGCTGGAGGACCATCAGGGCCAGCTGATCGGGCTGGCCAGTTTCAACAAAAACGCCCTGATCTGTGCCCGGCTGCTGGACCGCAGCGACCGCTCCGCGCTGGATCGGGCGTTTTTTGACCAGCGGCTGGGTGCGGCCCTGTCACTGCGCGAGCAGGTGTTTGCCCAGCCCTGCTACCGGCTGGTGTATGGCGAGGGGGATTTTTTGCCGGGTCTGGTGGTGGACCGCTTTGGTGCGGTGCTGACCCTGCAGACCAGCACCCAGGCCATGGAAGACGCCCTGCCGGTGATTGCCGACAGCCTGCGCGGCCTGCTGGGCGAGGGGCTGACCCTGGTGGTCAAGAATGATGGCAAAGGCCGTCAGATCGAGGGCCTGCCCAGCTATGTCCGGGTGGAAGGTCCCACCGTCGAGCGGCTGGCCCTCAGCGAAAATGGCGTGGCCTTCGAGGCCCCGCTGGATGGCCAGAAAACCGGCTGGTTCTACGACCACCGGCTGGGCCGCCAGTGGCTGAATGGCCAGGCCGAGGGCCGCCGGGTGCTGGACCTGTTCAGTTATCTGGGCGGCTGGGGTATACAGGCCGCTGCCCACGGGGCCAGTGCGGTGACCTGCGTGGATGTGTCGGCACGGGCCTGTGAATTTGTCCAGCACAATGCCCGGCGCAATGGCCTGAATCAGGTGGAAGCCATTGAAGCCGATGTATTTGACTGGCTGAAAAACACCCCCGTAGCCCCCTACGACGTGGTGGTGCTGGACCCCCCGGCACTGATCCAGAAGCGCCGGGATTTTGACACGGGCCGTCAGGCGTATTTCCGCCTCAATGAACAGGCCCTGCAGCGGGTGGCCGCCGGCGGCCTGCTGGTGTCTGCATCCTGCTCGCTGCACCTCAAGCGTGAAGATTTGCTGCTGCTGGTCCAGCAGGTGGCCCGCCGTCTGGGCCGCAGTGTGCAGCTGATCCACGAGGCCCACCCGGCCGCCGACCACCCGCGCCTGCCTGCCGTGCCGGAGCTGGACTATCTCAAGTGCCTGTTTTTCAGGGTCTGGTAATTTTTTTGGAAACAACATGATGCGCTGGTTACAAGTCAAGGCCGAAGCCACCCGGGATGAGGTGGAACTGCTGGAAACCCTGTTCAACAGTCTGGGGGCGGTGAGTGTCATTCTCGACGATGCTGCCGATCAGCCCCTGCTGGAGCCGCTGCCGGGTGAAATGCCGCTCTGGGATCAGGTGATCGTCACTGGCCTGTTCAACGACAGCGAGGACGACCCGGCCCCCCAGCCCGGGCAGGTCGAGGCCTTCGTTGCCGCGCAGGTGCCACAGGCACGGCTGCATCATGAGTATCTGGAGGAACAGGTCTGGGAACGGGCGTGGATGGACCACTACGAACCGATCCAGTGCGGGGCGCGGCTGTGGATCGTGCCGGAATGGCTGACCCCGCCACAGCCTGAAGCGGTCAACCTGATGCTGGACCCTGGTCTGGCGTTTGGCACCGGCAACCATGCCTCCACCTTCATGTGCCTGCAGTGGCTGGATCAGGCTGACCTGCACGACAAAATCGTCATTGACTACGGCTGTGGTTCCGGCATTCTGGGCATTGCTGCACTGCTGCTGGGGGCCCGCCAGGTCTACGCCGTGGACATTGATCCGCAGGCCACCCTGGCCACCCGGCAGAATGCCGAACGCAATGGGGTGGGTGCACAAATGTGGACTGGTTCACCAGATGACTTTGCCAATCAATTGCCGGCCTTGAAGGCCCATGTTATCGTTGCCAACATTCTTGCCGGGCCGCTGGCCATGCTGGCGCCGGAGTTCGCGCGCCGCAGCGACGTGGGCACCCGGATTGCCATGGCCGGCCTGATTGATGAACAAGTGGACGACCTGAAAACTGTCTATGCCCCATGGTTCCACCTGGATGGCCTGGCCCAGCGCGATGGCAACTGGTGCCGCCTGAGTGGCACCTGCCACACCAGCCTATAAAATACATTGGCGCAGGAGGCGTCGCCCATGATTCCACAAAAAACCCGCTGTCCATCCTGTGAAAGCGTGTTTGCAGTCACCGCCGAACAGCTGGCCGCCCGCCAGGGACAGGTGCGTTGTGGACGTTGCTTCAAGGTCTTCAAGGCCGATGACTATCTGGTCAGTGGATCGGACAGCCGTCCGGCAGACCGCACCCTGACGCCTGCCCCAGCCAGCCCAAGCCGGGTCAAATCCTCAGTGATGGACCTGGTCAGCAACACACCACCGCAGGGCGCGGTCAACACCCGCAGCAACATGGCCGCCCCGCCCATTCACCGGGCGGTCAATGTGGCGGTCGCCGCTGCGGCCGTACCTGCCAGCCCTGCCCCCGCGCGTCAATCTACGGCAGCAGCACTGCCCACAGCCCCGGCAGCCGCCGACCCGCAACCTGCTGCTGTACCCCGGCGCAAATCGCGCACGGTCAAGGCCCTGACCCCGGACATGATCCACGATGACATGCCCCTGCCCGAAGATGCAGCGCCGGCATCCGCTGGCCCAGTGCCGGCACCGGCTCCTGCAGCGGCGCCGGCTCCTGCCGCCCCGCCCGCAGAACTGCCACGCAGCAACCTGCTGCTGGATGAAGAGCTGAGCGAGTTTTTTCTGGAGCAGGAATCGCGGCCACGCGACCCCACCATCAAGGAAGAGCGCGAGGTGGTCAAACTCAGCGCAGCCGCTGATGAAAGCTGGGCCGAGGCCCTGCTGGACGAGATTTTTGAAGACAAAAAAGAGCTGCGCCCTGATCAGAATCTGGCCCTGCAGCCCGACCACCCCACCATCCCCCCCAAGGTCTCGGCCCGTGCACCCGCACGTCGGCCAGCCACCCCGGCCCCAAAATCCGCCGCAGCGGCCCTTCCCACCCAACAGGCGGGCATCCAGCCCGCCATCACCGAAGCCGATGAACTGGCCAATCTGGGTGGAGAAAACCTGCAGGCCGCCCGCAACAAGGTGGCACCGCCGCCTGTGGTGCGCCAGAAGCCCGGTGTCCGCCGCAGCAGCGAAGACGCGGACAACCTGAGCAGCTTTCTGCGTGAAGCCGGTGCCGCCAGCGTGGCCGAAACGCAGGTGTTTGACAGCCTCAACCAGCTGGATCCGGCCCTGACGCCCATGCCGCATGCCGCTGCGGCCCCGGCGGCCCCCCGCCCCATGAGTGGCAACACCTCAAGGGCGCTCAGCGCTGTGTCCAGCCAGCCCAACAGCCCGATCCGCCAGGCCCTGGGCATCCCAACCCTGCGTTCATTCAAGCGCAACCTGGGCTATTACCTGGCCTGGTCGATGCTGTGCGGCCTGATGATCGGCCTGCTGGTGGTGCAATACGTGTATTTCAATTTCAATCAGCTGAGCACGTCACACAACCAGCTGATGCAGCAGCTCTGCTCTGCGGCCGGCTGTGAGGTTCCGGTGCTGGATGCCGCCACCCTGGAGCTCAAGCGCATCAAGGCCCGCAAGAGCACTCTGGGTCCGGGCATCACCCACTTTGAAGCGGTGCTGATCAATCAGTCCAAAAACACCCAGGCCATGCCCAAGCTGCGCCTGACCGTGTACGAAAACGGCCAGATCAGCGCTGGGGTGGTGGTGACCCCGGCCCAGTACCTGACCGGCGATCGCCGCGACATCAGCCGGCTGCCGCCGCAACGGCCCATTCCGGTGGCGTTTGATGTACAGATTCCCCGCAGCAGCGTGAACAAGTTCAGCCTGGACGCCCAGTTCTAGGCTGCACCCAGTCCGGTCCCCATGGCCTGCCGCCACGGGGCTGGACCACCCAGTCACCCGATGGGTTTTGCTGGAAAAACTCATCAAAAAAGCTGCATGCAGCAAGCGGGCAGTGTATGATGCCGCCCATCAAAAAGCAGGAACGCCATACTGTTGCGCACTCGGGTGCCCGACAGGGGGTTTCTTTTTTTCTTCCACCTTGCGGGTCTGAGCATGAACAGCAAATCTTCAAACTTTCTGTCGCAATCTGATGTAGCACTGCGGATCCATGTGGACCGCGCCGTTCGTCATTATTTTGTGCAGTTGCAGGGAGAGCAGCCGTCCGATGTGTATGACCTGGTGCTGGCTGAAGTCGAAAAACCGCTGCTGTCGGTGGTGCTGGAATACACCCGTGGCAACCAGACCCGCGCGGCCGAAATCCTCGGCCTGAACCGGGGTACGCTGCGCAAGAAGCTCAAGCAGCACGGCCTGATGAGCGACTGATCAGGCCCGCAACCGGAAAGGCCCACCGCTGCCATTCCGGTTTTTGGCATTTTTTGGCACTGTCTGGCAGTGTTTCCCCGTCTGTGGATTGTTAAGAGCCTTCATCATGACCGTTTCCCGCGCCCTGCTTTCTGTGTCGGACAAGACTGGTATTGTCGAGTTCGCCCGTGCCCTCTCTGCCCTGAATGTCGAGCTGTTGTCCACTGGCGGCACCTACAAGCTGCTCCGCGACAACGGCATTGCGGTGGTCGAGGTCTCTGAGCACACCGGTTTTCCGGAAATGATGGATGGCCGGGTGAAAACCCTGCACCCCAAAATCCATGGCGGCATCCTCGCCCGGCGCGGTCTGGATGAGGGTGTGATGGCCGAACATGGCATTGCCCCGATTGATCTGGTGGTGGTGAACCTGTATCCGTTTGCCCAGACTGTGGCCCGTCCGGACTGCACACTGGCCGATGCGATCGAAAACATCGACATCGGTGGCCCGACCATGGTGCGTGCCGCCGCCAAAAACAATGCTTCCGTGGGCATTGTGGTCAATGCCAGCGACTATGGGCAGGTGATTGCCGAGCTGCAAAACACCGGCAGCCTGTCCACGGCCACCCGCTTTGATCTGGCGGTCAAGGCCTTTGAGCACACCGCACAATACGACGGCATGATCGCCCAGTACCTGGGTGCACGCGTCGGCAAGGCGACAGGCGAACAGCCGGACGCGTTTGCCCGCACCTTCAACCTGCAATTGGTCAAGGCCCAGGACCTGCGCTACGGCGAAAACCCGCACCAGTCTGCGGCCTTTTACATCGAGCCGAAGGCCCAGGAAGCCAGCGTGTCCACCGCCCGGCAGCTACAGGGCAAGGAACTGTCCTACAACAACATCGCCGACACCGACGCGGCGCTGGAGTGCGTCAAATCCTTCACCAAGCCAGCCTGCGTGATCGTCAAGCACGCCAACCCCTGTGGCGTGGCGGTGGTGCCCGAGGCCGACGGCGGCATCCGTCAGGCCTATGATCTGGCCTATGCCACCGATCCCGAGTCGGCCTTTGGGGGCATCATCGCCTTCAACCGCGAGCTGGACGCCGCCACGGCACAGGCGATCATCGACCGACAGTTCGTCGAAGTGATCATCGCCCCGTCGATCGCGGACGGCGTACTGGACATCACCAGCAAAAAACACAACGTCCGTGTGCTGGTCTGTGGCACCCTGCCCGACCCTGAAACCCGCGCCCGCCAGCTCGACTACAAGCGCGTCAATGGTGGCCTGCTGGTGCAGGATCAGGACCTCGGCATGATCAGCGCCGCTGACCTGAACATCGTCACCCGGCGTGCCCCGACCGAAGCCGAAATCCACGACCTGATCTTTGCCTGGAAAGTGGCCAAATACGTCAAGTCCAACGCCATCGTCTATGCCAAAAACCGCCAGACCATCGGCATTGGTGCTGGCCAGATGAGCCGGGTGAATTCCGCACGCATCGCTGCCATCAAGGCCGAACACGCCGGGCTGGTGGTACAGGGCGCGGTCATGGCTTCGGATGCGTTTTTTCCGTTCCGCGATGGCATCGACAATGCCGCCGCGGTGGGGATTTCCTGCATCATCCAGCCGGGTGGCTCGATGCGTGACGCCGAGACCATTGCGGCTGCCGATGAACACGGCATGGCGATGGTGTTTACCGGCATGCGCCATTTCCGCCACTGAGCCGCCTGCCGTCCAAAAAAGCCGCGTTCTGCGGCTTTTTTGCTGAAAATGAACCTGCGCCGGGTGCAGGACTAGGCCTGGGCTTTGCGCTGCCGCTTGTGCTGGTACATCTGCTGGTCTGCGGTGTGCATGGCCGCCTGCAGGGTGCCCTGTGGGGTCCGCAGTGCCCAGCCCATGGAAGCCTCAATGCCTGCCTGCTCCAGGGCCTGCTGCAGGCGCTGCTGTAACTGCGCCGCCCCTGCGGGGTCCAGATTCAGTGCCAGCACGGCAAACTCATCTCCCCCCAGCCGGGCCACCACATCGGCGTGGCGGGCGTGTTGCTGCAGTACCCTGGCAGCCTGCTGAATCAGCGCATCTCCTGCGGCGTGGCCTTCACGGTCATTGAGTGCCTTGAGGCCGTCCAGATCAATGATGTACACCGCCGCCCGGTCGCCGTAGCGGTGCTCCCGTGCCTCCTCGAGGGCCA
>JBPOIS010000185.1:0-3711 GCA_052034295.1 Pseudomonadota bacterium | reverse complement strand
GTGCTGGAGGCATTGGCGTGACAGATCGCCGCCGCCAGCGCATCCGCCGCGTCGGCCTGCGGCATCACCTGCAGGTTCAGCAGGCGCACAATCATGTGCTGCACCTGTTCCTTGTCGGCTGCGCCATAGCCCACCACCGACTGCTTGATCTGCCGCGCGGTGTACTCCGACACCGCCAGCCCCTGCGCCATCACCGCCGTCACCGCTGCGCCGCGCGCCTGTCCGAGCTTGAGCGCCGAGTCCGGGTTCACCGCCATGAACACCTGCTCGACCGCCGCTTCGGTGGGACCGTGAAATTTGACAATCCGGCTGATGCCCTCAAAGATCCGCAGCAGCCGCTCCGGCATCTCCGGGGTCTCGGTGCGGATGGTGCCCGCATCGACGAACTGCAGCCGCCCGCCCTCCAGCCGCTGGATGATCCCGTAGCCGGTGAGGCGGGAACCGGGGTCAATGCCGATGATCATGGTCATGCAAAAGCATCCTGCAGGCTGGCTTGCGATTTTGGACCGGCACCCCCATACAGGAGCTGAACTGCGTGCCGGTTTTGCTAGACTTGAGGGTACGCCATTTTGGCATGGGACGGAAACAGGCCCCGCGCGGGCCGACGAGGAAAAAATGAACGTCATTTGGCTGCTGCCGGTGTGGATTGCGGTTGAAATTGCAGCGTGGGTGGTGGCCGCCCACTGGATCAGCGGCTGGCTGGTGTTCTGGTGGACGCTGGTGGCGGTGTTCATTGGGCTGGGCATGGTCAAGAACAGCCTGGGTGGCCTGCTGCCGATGATGCAGCAGGGGCGGATGCCGATGGGCGGTATGCCTCAGGGCAATCTGGGCAAGGCGCTGGCGGGCATCCTGATTGCCATTCCCGGCCTGCTGTCGGATGTGCTGGGGCTGCTGCTGCTGTTGCCGCCGGTGCAGCGCCGCGTGCAGGCGCTGGTGCAGCAGGTGATGCTCAGGCATCAGGACAAGATCATGCAGGACGCCATGCGCCGCATGGGCGGCGGTGCAGCCGGGGGTTTTGACCCACGCATGATGGAAGAACTGATGCGGCAGATGGGGGGCGGTGCGGCTGGTGGCGCACGGCGGCCCGATGTGGTCGATGGCGAGGCGCGTCCAGTGGCCTCCAACGACCCACGCATCGAATACAAACAAAAATAACCTGCCGATGCTGCAAAAAAACCTGCCGCAGGGCAGGTTTTTGATGCAGTACTGAAGGGCCTGGGCCAGAAGGCCCATGGCTCAGGTCAGCTGACAGAGCAAAATAAATTTGCCATGACAGCGGATCATGCCCTGTTCTTCCAGCGACTTGAGCACCCGGCCCACCATCTCGCGCGAGCAGCCCACCAGCCGGCCAATCTCCTGCCGGGTGATGCGGATCTGCTTGCCCTCCGGCGTGACCATGGCATCGGGCTGTTTGGCCAGATCCAGCAGGCAGCGGGCGATCCGGCCCGCCACATCGACGAAGGCCAGGTCGGTGACCTTCTGGGTGGTTTTTTGCAGGCGCAGCGACATCTGCGCAAACACCGAAAACATCAGCTCAGGATAAATCCGTGCCAGCTCGTGGAATTTTTCGTAGCTGATCTCGGCCAGATCGCAACTGGTGCGGCAGCGGATGCAGGCGGTGCGGTGGTGGTTGTTTTCAAACAGGCCCATTTCACCAAAAAAATCCCCGGCATTCAGATAAGCCACGACGATTTCACGGTGGCCTTCCTGCTCGGCGATCACCGACACCGAACCTTTCAGGATCAAAAACAGCGAGGTGGACACTTCTCCGGCATGCAGCACCAGACTGCGGGCCGGATAGGTGCGGATGCGCGCGTGGTCCAGCAGGATGCGTACGGCCGGCGAAAACTGTTGCGAAGGCATGGACACATAGCGCTGGAAGGGATGGCTGGAAGGGCGAACCGCGGACATAGGTGCTTCCTGTTGTCAATGAACGCCTTGTCCCCGGACCTGTGCGCCGGGCACAAGACCGATCCTGCATTCCTGGATCTGGGCAACTGTGCTAGGGTTTAGCCCCTACACTCTAGACCATTTAAAAGAGGGGATGCAATGCACGCAACCATACGCTGGCAGCAGGCGGTGGCTTTTGAAGCGGAGTCCGGCAGCGGACACCGGGTGGTGATGGACGGTTCGCCGGAGTTTGGTGGCCAGAACCGGGGCAGCCGGCCCATGGAGCTGCTGCTGATGGGGCTGGGCGGCTGTGCCTCGTTTGATGTGGTGACCCTGCTGAAAAAAACCCGTCAGGACATCACCGATGTGCGCTGTGAACTGCAGGCCGAGCGGGCCGACAGTATCCCGGCGGTGTTTACCCGTATCCACCTGCACTTCATCGTGGAAGGGCGGGGCGTCAAGGCGGCGATGGTCGAAAAGGCCATCCAGCAGTCCGCCGAAAAATACTGCTCGGCCAGCCGCATGCTCAGTGCCGGGGGCGTCAACATCACCCATGACTTTGAGCTGATCGAGGTCCAGGCCTGAGCCAGAGCAGGTTTGGGGCTTTTTGCTGTTGACAGCTTTTCAGCCTCATCCCCAACCCACTACAGTGGAAAGTCCCCGCAATTGTCCGAGCAGGACCACAGCCGAACCGTCTGGCCGACCGCTCCAGCCAAGTCTCACCACCGGGCACACCAGCCCGCGAGTTTTGCGGGGACAGAGGGTTTTGCCCCCTTTTGCCACAACAAAAGGGGGTCGCCGAAGGCCCAGCAAGGCATACTGCGCACAACCGGGCTTCGACGACGCTCACCCTTTGATACCGCGCAGCTTGCCAAACGCGCTTTTGCTTTTGACAGCCTCTGACCCTTAACTCCATTAGCTACCGTGAAGGTCCCCGCAATTGTTCGAGTCCGCCCGGTCTCTGCAAAATACGCAACCTTTGCGCAAGCACGGCAGCCAAACGTGACGCAGCATCCGCCGAGTTTTGCGGGGACAGATGGTTTTGCCTACTTTTGCCAAAACAAAAGTAGGTCGCCGAAGGCCAAGCCCAGTATCGTGAATACAATCCGGCTTCGACTTCTCAATCCGGCTTCGACTTCGCTCAGGCTTCGACGCCGCTCAGCCAGCGCAAACATGTTCCCTGAACACAACTGGAAAGCATTTCGCCAAATCTGTTTTTGCTTTTGACCCACCTGATTTCTTTACACCCAAACCCCTAAAAGCGCCGGGGAATCCGCTGCCCCTGCGCATGGGGCCGGTCCGCACCGCGCAGCGTGGTGTGCAGCCAGTACTCCGCCTGCGCCACCGCCCGCTGCAGCGGCACCCCCTGGGCCAGCAGCCCGGCGATATGGCTGGCCAGACTACAGCCAGACCCATGAAACTCCGCTGACAGGCGCGGCCAGCGCGACTCGGCCACGCACACCCCACCGACCCACAGCCAGTGCTGGATGCGGTGCGGCTGCTGCTCGTGCGCGCCCTTGACCAGCACCGCCTGTGCGCCCAGCGCAAACAGCCGCTGGGTGGCAGTGCCCAGGTCCTGCTCACCGGTCAGGCTGCGCAGCTCGACCGTGTTCGGGGTGATCAGAGTGGCGCGGGGGATGAGCCGGGCAAATGCCGCCACCAGCGTGGCCGGATCGCCCAGACTGCCGCCGCTGTTGGCCACCAGCACTGGATCGAGCACATAGGGGATTTGCGGGTGCTGCTGCAGCAGGTCAGCCAGCACATCGAGGTTTTCGGTGCTGCCCAGCATCCCGGACTTGAACGCCTGCACCGGCAGGTCGG
>JBPOIS010000079.1:0-3371 GCA_052034295.1 Pseudomonadota bacterium | reverse complement strand
GTGCGGTGGCGGCGCTGCACCCTGAAGCACTGGTGATCGGCGCGGATCAGGTGGCCGAATGCCCGGTGCCCGGCGGCACCATTCACCTCGGCAAGCCCCTGACTGCCGGGGCTGCTGTGGCCCAGCTACAGCAGTGTTCGGGACAGGCGGTGTGGTTCTGGACCGCGCTGGCACTGGTCGGGCCTGCAAGGGCTGGGACCGGTACGGCCCTGTGGCAGCATCTGGACCGGACCTGTGTGCAGTTCCGCACGCTGGACCGGGCCGAAATCGAACGCTATGTGGACTTCGACCAGCCGCTGGGCTGTGCCGGCAGCTTCAAGGCGGAATCCCTGGGCATCAGCCTGTTTCAGGCCCTGCACAGTGCGGACCCGACCGCCCTGATTGGCCTGCCGCTGCTGGCGCTGTGTCAGGGACTGCGCAATCAGGGCTGGCTCCTGCCCTGATTCGTGAAAAAAACCACCGCTGCCCTTGGTGCACCGGGTCCATCCCGCTACACTTTGCCGATCTTTTTGCCCTGCCCTGGAGAACCCTGCCATGTCTGCCCGCGTGCTTGCCGACTATCTGGCCCAACAACCCGATTTACGCGCCGATGTGGCCGGTTTGATTGGTGATGTCACCCGGGCCTGTGTGCGCATCAGTGGCGCGCTGCAGCGCGGTGCCCTGGCGGACATCCTCGGCAGTGCCGGCAGCGGCAATGTGCAGGGGGAAGAACAAAAAAAGCTGGACGTACTCTCCGACGAGTGGCTGATTGAATCGGTGCGTCAGGGCGGCCATGCGGCAGCGCTGGCCTCGGAAGAACAGGATGAGCCGGTGGCGCTGAATGAACAGGCCCGCCTGCTGTTGCTGTTTGACCCACTGGATGGCTCCAGCAACATTGATGTGAACATCAGTGTGGGGACGATTTTTTCGATCCTGCCCGCCCCGGCCGGTGCGCCGGGCACCACGGCATTCCTGCAGCCGGGCCAGAACCAGCTCGCCGCAGGCTATGTGCTGTATGGTCCGTCCACGCTGCTGGTGCTGAGTGTGGGCCATGGCGTTGCGGTGTTCACGCTGGACCCGGCCACGGGCGAATTTCACCAGACCGCGGACCAGCGGCAGATTCCGGCACAGACCCGCGAGTTTGCCATCAACATGTCCAACCAGCGCCACTGGGAAGCGCCGATGCAGCAGTACATTGCCGAGTGTCTGGCTGGGGTGACCGGGGTGCGCGGCAAGGATTTCAACATGCGCTGGGTGGCCTCGATGGTCGGCGATGTGCACCGCATCCTCACCCGGGGCGGCGTATTCATGTACCCCTATGACCACAAAGACCCCAGCACGGCCGGCCGCCTGCGGCTGATGTATGAAGCCAACCCGATGGCGTGGCTGGTGGAACAGGCTGGTGGTCAGGCCACCACTGCCCGGCAGCGCATTCTGGAGGTCCAGCCGGAGCTGCTGCACCAGCGTATTCCGGTGGTGCTCGGCTCGGCCGAGGAAGTCAGCCGGGTGACTGAACTGCACCGGGCTGCGGGCTGAACGCCGGTGTTGCCGATTCAGTCGAAAGACAACCCCCGCTTCAGGTCGGTGCGTGGCCTGCTGGAGCAGGCCAGCCTGCGGCGCAAACTGGGCCAGACCGTGCTGGAAGGCACCCACCTGCTCAGTGCCTACCAGCAGCAGGGGTTGCGGCCGCAATCCATCTGGCTGGCCGAGCAGGCCCAGTCGCACCCGGAGGTGCAGGCCCTGTTGCAGGGCTGGCCTGATGTGCCCGTGCTGCTGCTGGCCGATGGGCTGTATCAGCAACTGCGCAGTCTGGGGCCGGGGGTGGATGTGCTGGCGGTCATTGAGGTGCCTGCTGCCCCGGCGGCCATTGACTGGCAGGGCGACCTGCTGATTCTGGACCGGGTGCAGGACAGCGGCAATGTCGGCACCCTGCTGCGCTCAGCCGCTGCGGCTGGTTTTCGCACCGTGCTGTGCACCGAAGGCACCGCCTCGGTGTGGTCGCCCCGGGTGCTGCGGGCCGGCATGGGCGCACAGTTTGGCCTGTCCATCCATGAACACCTGAACGCTGAAGCCCTGTTGCAGCAGTGCCAGGTCCCCCTGCTGGCCACCAGCTCGCACGCGGACCAGAGCCTGTATGCACAGGACTTGCGCGGTCCGGTGGGCTGGCTGATGGGCAACGAGGGACAGGGTGTGGGTGCTGCCCTGCTGGCGGCGGCACAGCCGGTGTGCATCCCCCAGCCCGGCGGGCAGGAGTCGCTGAATGTGGCTGTGGCCGGATCGGTTTGTCTGTTTGAAACGGTGCGCCAGCGGCTGATGGAGCAGGCAGCGTGCCCGGATTGAGACGGTGTTTAGCGTCATGAAGAGCCACATGGGCCTTGAGCATTCCCGCCATCGTTTCTTCAAGGGCTTCATCAGCTGTGTGGTCACGGCCTATGTCTTCAGACCCAATAATCCTGACATGAGGCCCTGGAAGGACTAGCATTAGACAAGATTAGGGTTGCATAGTCTAGGCGGTGCATGTACAGGCTGCGAGCTGTATGTCTTTAGGCAAAGTCTGCTCCTAGGTGTGTGAAGAAAAATTGATGATGATGCTTGTGCTAATCGGTTCATATTTCTTGGTATGTATCCACAACATCGCCCCTTGCTGCAATGCCTGTTGATACGCCCAATGCGCCACTCGCTTTGACGTGTCAGCATCGCCGTAAAAGCCAACTGTTTGCAAAAGCCCACTGATCTCTGCACCTTCCCGCTGGTTACGACCTAGCCAATTGACCAGATGCCGTTCTGCGGCCAGCAGATCACTTTTATCACCATTACAGCCACCGTGTGCCACCACAAAATTGAGAGCAGTATCTCGCGGGTAGCGTGACCACGGAATAAAATGATCCACCGCACTAGGGCCTGTCATCAATTGAGCCAAATGACGGTGGCGGCCAGATGGATGGCCCCCAGGAAATTGCATGCGGTCTTGTCGTACCGCGTGGCAATGGCACGATACTGCTTGAGTCGGGCAAAGAAGTTCTCAATCAGATGCCGGGCGCGGTACTGCCAGCGGTCATGAGCTCTTGACCTCAAACGATGCTGTCGCGACGGAATCACCGCCTCGCCACCACACGCTGCAATCCGGTCCAGTACCCGCTGTTGTGCATCATAGCCCCGATCAGCAATCCACACCCCGATGCGCTGCGGCTCCAGCAAGGCATCTGCCCCCAGCAAATCATGGCGATGTCCCCCCGTCAGCAGAAAACCTGTCGGATTACCCAGTGCATCCACCCGGGCATGGATCTTGGTGCTCAGTCCGCCCCGGCTGCGTCCAATCGCTTGATCCCCCTTTTTCCAGCACTGTGCTGGTGGGCGCGAACAATCGTGGAATCAAGCATCGCGTATTCATG
>JBPOIS010000138.1:0-20110 GCA_052034295.1 Pseudomonadota bacterium | reverse complement strand
CAGGAGTTCAATTTTGGCCATTTTGAAAAGGTCTTTGACATCCTGGTGACACAGGCCGGTTACTACGGCATTCCCCGCCGTCAGGCCAGTGCGCGTGCCGAGGATCTGTTGCAGCAGCTCGGCCTGTGGGACAAGCGCGACACCGCGTCACGCCTGCTGTCCGGGGGCATGAAGCGGCGGCTGATGATTGCCCGTGCCCTGATGCACCAGCCGCGCCTGCTGATTCTGGATGAACCGACCGCCGGGGTGGACATTGAGCTGCGCCGCTCCATGTGGGAGTTTTTGCAGGGCATCAATGCCCAGGGCACCTCGATCATTCTGACCACGCACTACCTGGAAGAGGCAGAAATCCTCTGTCGGCGGATTGCCATTATTGACAAGGGGCTGATCCGTGCCGACACCGACATGAAAAGCCTGCTCGGCCAGCTCAGCGCCGAAACCTTTTTGCTGGATCTGGTGGCACCGGTGCCTGCCCTGCCAGCGCCTGTCGGTGCGGGCCTGCACTGGCAGCAGGTCGATGACCACACCCTCGAAGTCACGGTGGATAAACAGCGTTCCATCAATGAACTGTTTGCCCAGCTGTCTGCCGCAGGGGTGCAGGTGCACAGCCTGCGCAACAAATCCAACCGTCTGGAGGAGCTGTTCGTGCGCATGGTCGAAAAAAATCTGGATGGAGGGATGAAGGTATGACCCCGGGCCAGCTCTGGATTGCGTTTTCCACCCTGGTGACCAAGGAAGTCCGCCGGTTCATGCGCATCTGGCCGCAGACCCTGCTGCCCCCTGCGATCACCATGACGCTGTATTTTGTGATTTTTGGCCAGATGATCGGTGCGCGGATTGGCCAGATGGGCGGCACCAGTTACATGCAGTTCATCGTGCCCGGCCTGATCATGATGGCGGTGATCACCAACAGCTACTCCAATGTGGTGTCGAGCTTTTATTCGGTGAAATTCCAGCGCAGCATCGAGGAGCTGCTGGCCAGCCCGGTTCCAGCCCATGTGATCCTGATGGGTTATGTGGTCGGGGGGGTGGCCCGTGGCCTGATGGTGGGCCTGATCGTCACCCTGCTGTCGATGTTTTTCACCGACATCAGCCTGCACCATGCGCTGATCACGGTGTTCACGGTGCTGGTGACGGCGATCCTGTTTTCGCTGGGGGGCTTCATCAATGCGGTGTATGCCCGGTCGTTTGATGACATTTCCATCGTGCCGACCTTCGTACTGACGCCACTGACCTATCTGGGCGGGGTGTTTTATTCCATGGACCAGTTGTCGCCGTTCTGGCAGAACCTGTCGCTGCTGAACCCGATTGTGTACATGGTCAATGCGTTTCGCTATGGCATCCTCGGCCACAGCGATGTCAATGTGGCGCTGTCGCTGGCGGCCATCAGCCTGTGCTGTGCCGGGCTGTATGGCTATGCCCATGCCCTGCTGCGCCGTGGAACCGGAATGCGTGAATGAACTGGAAAACCGACACCCTGCTGGGTCAGCAGGTGGCTGCGCCCATGGAGTACCAGCCTGGCATCCTGATGGGCATCGACCGCGCCCTGGGCCGCCAGTTGCTGTCCCAGCTGGACCTCCCCGGCCTGCAACAGGGCCATGACGATTGGCATGTGTTTGAGCTGTCCTGGCTGGAGGCCGCCTCAGGCAGGCGCTGCGTGGGCCTGGCACGGCTGCGCTTCAATGCCGCATCGCCCCGGCTGATCGAGTCCAAATCGCTGAAGCTGTATTTCAACAGCCTGAATTTCCTGCCGCTGGATTCGGCGGATGCCCTGCGTGCGCTGGTCGAGCGTGACCTGAGCCCGGTCAGCGGGGCTCCGGTGCAGTGTACGCTGCTGCCGGTGGAAGGACTGACCCCGACGGTCTGGACCGGACAGGCCATTGATGCCGCAGCCCTCCCGTTGCAGCCGACACGGCAGTGTGCTGAAGTCGATCCGGCCCTGTTGCAGCACCGCCCGGGGGCAGACGGTGAAGAAACCCTGATCAGCCACCTGTTCCGCAGCAATTGCCCGGTGACGGGCCAGCCGGACTGGGCCAGTGTCAGAATTCGCTACCATGGCCAGCCCTGGCAACACGGTGCCCTACTTGCCTATTTGCTCAGTTATGGTCAACATTGCGGGTTTCATGAGCAATGCGTTGAACAGATCTACCATGACCTGTGGGTTCGGCTGAATCCCACCGACCTCATGGTACAGGCGGCTTACACCCGCCGGGGTGGACTGGACATCAACCCTGTACGCAGCAGCCGCGCAGACTGGATGCCTGCACCAACACGGCTGCACCGCCAATAACCACACCAAGGAGTGATTCATGCCCATGGCCAGCCATTTTGGCTTCCTGCCCTCACAACAACTGAGCAACGACATTGATGTCGCTCTGGCCAAAGCCGCAGCCAACAGCGGTGAAGCCCTTTATCCGTATCGTGACAAGGTGGTCAAGGCCATCAATGATGAGCTGATCAACGCCACCCTGATCGACATGGTCGACATGCTGCCCGACAGCGACCGCAAAAAAAGCCTGCACAAACACGCCCAGACCATTCAGGACACCTCCGGCAAGCTGCTGAACCAGCTGCTGGGCAAGGCCGACAACAAAGAAGTGCTGGATTCGGTGGAATTCATGCACAAGAGCCTGAGCACCGACCCGAATGGCCAGCGCCGCACCGGCTTTGTGCTGCCGGACGATCTGGCCAGCCGCCTCAAGGCAATCTTCGCGGCCATTGCGGCCGGGGACGTGGAAGGCCAGCGCAAGGCCCTGACTCACGACATGAAGCAGTTTGCCGATCTGGCCCTGAACAACTACATGACTGAGTTCAACAAGACCCTGCACCTGGGCATGATCAAGCGCGGCGGCGCCAGTGTGGCCCACAGCGTGATTGAAAAGGTCCTGCATCTGGTGATCAACAGCCTGATTCCCTCGCTCAGCGACGAGGAAGTCAAACGCTTTGCCGCCCACTATGACCAGCTGATCTACCGCAGCTAAACCGGCCCTGACTGCCTCTGGCCGCGTCACAGACCGCTGCGGAGGCGTCAAAAAACCCGCCTTCCGGCGGGTTTTTCACATTCAGCGGCTGCGCCAGCGCGACATGCTGCGGGTCAGACCCAGCCGCCGAGAGGTCCAGTCGGCCAGCGGCACCGGCAGCACCCGCGCCAGCCCAATGGCCTTGACCAGAAATGGCTCGCGGATCAGGCTTTCCTTTTGCTCAATACCCTGCACGATCCGCTCGGCCAGCGCATCGGCCTCCAGGAACGGCATCAGCCGGGGCCGGCTCACCCCGGCAAACTGGCCCACATTGATGTAGCCGGGGCACACCGTCATCACGCTGAGCTGGTTCAGCTCGCGCTCGGCCAGCTCCAGACGTATCGACTCGGCAAAGCCCAGCACGGCCCACTTGGACGACGAGTAGGTCGAGCCAAACGGCAGCCCCACATAGCCTGCGGCTGAGGCAATATTGACCAGTGCACTGTCCGAACCCGCCAGCAGGTCGGAAAAAAACGTGTGGGTGAGCGCCACCAGGCCACTGATGTTGACCTGATAGGTCAGCAGGTGTTTTTCCAGCGGGATGTTTTCAAAGGTCCCGCCAAACACCACCCCGGCATTGTTGACCAGCACGTCAATCCGGCCACAGTGCTCATGGACAAAGGCATGCAGCGCCTGGATCTGGGCAATGTCGCCCACATCCAGCTCAAAGGACCACGCCTCGACCCCCAGCGCGCGCACTTCTGCCGCAACCGCTTCGGCTTCATCGCCCTTGATGTCCACCACCACCACCCGGGCACCGCGCCGCGCCAGGGCCAGCGCCAGGGAACGGCCCAGCCCCCGTGCGGCCCCAGTGATCAGCACGGTCCGGTCGCGCAGGACAAATTTTGCCTGTTGTTGAGAATTCATGGGCGCTCCAGAATTACCCAGCCTTCGTTGAAGACGGGTATGATAGCGCGTTTATTGAGGTTCTGTGGACCCATCCGCTGCCACCATGCCCCCATCCCCATATCAATACCGTTTTTTGCGTCAGGCCCCGCGCGATGGCTCCACCATGCAGCTGCGTGTCCAGTCGCGCTGGGCCCGCCTGCACCTGGATGGCTGGCTGCTGGGACTGCTGCTGCTGACCGCCAGTGTGGGCCTGCTGACCCTGTACAGTGCATCTGGACAGAACTGGGCGCTGGTGTTGAAGCAGTCGATCAGTTTTTTGATTGCGTTTTCCTTCATGGCGGTGCTCGCACAGATTCCGCCGCGCCTGTATCAGGCCTTTTCGCCGTGGTTCTATGCCGTGGGGCTGGCTCTGCTGCTGCTCACCAAGCTGGTCGGCGAGGTGCGGCTGGGGGCGCAGCGCTGGCTGGATGTGCCGCTGGTGGGCAGTGTGCAGCCCTCTGAGTTCATGAAGCTGGCCATGCCGATGATGGTGGCGTGGTTTTTATCGCGCCATCCCCTGCCGCCGCGCCTGCCGCAGGTGCTGATGGCACTGGCGCTGATTGGTGGCCCAGCGGTGATCATTGCCGAGCAGCCGGATCTGGGTACAGCGGTGCTGGTGGCTTCAAGCGGGATTTTTGTGCTGTTTCTGGCCGGGCTGAACTGGGGCCTGATTGCCGCCTGCGGCGCAGCCCTGGCGGCCTTTATTCCGGTGGCGTGGACCTACCTGCTGCACGATTACCAGAAACAGCGGGTGTTGACCCTGATTGACCCGGAGGCCGATGCGCTGGGCACCGGCTGGAACATCATCCAGTCGAAGACTGCGATTGGCTCGGGCGGCTGGATTGGCAAGGGCTACTTGCAGGGCACCCAGTCGCACCTGGATTTTTTGCCGGAACGCCACACCGATTTTGTGATTGCGGCGTTCAGCGAGGAGTTTGGCCTGTTCGGGTTTTGCCTGCTGATGCTGCTGTATCTGGTGCTGATGGGCCGGGCGCTGAACATTGCCGCCCATGCCCTTGACAGCTACAGCCGGTTGCTGGCCGGGGCAATCAGTTTGTCATTTTTTGTCTATGTGTTTGTCAATGCCGGCATGGTGAGTGGTATTTTGCCGGTGGTGGGGGTGCCTTTGCCCCTGATCAGCTACGGCGGTACCGCGCTGATTACCCTGATGGGCGGCTATGGACTGCTGATGTCCATCCAGACCCATCGCTGACCTTTTAGAGGAGACCACCATGCAGGCTGCGCGACACTGGGCACTGGGGCTGGCGCTGGCCCTGCCATCGGGCCTGGCCTTGGCCACACCGGAGATGCTGTTTCACCCCGACTACCCCCGTGTGCAGCAGGCGCTGGTGGCGCAGGGCTTTGAACCTTCTGCGGTGGATGCCTGGGTTGGTCAGGCCAGCCTGAAGGAAAATGTGCTGCGCATCATGAACACCCCCGGCGAAAGCAAGGCCTGGTTCCTGTACCGTGACCAGTTCATCCAGCCTGAAAAAATCCAGCAGGGTGTGGCGTTTGCCCAGGCCCATGCCGCCGCGTTGCAGCGGGCTGAAGACACCTATGGGGTTCCCCGCTCGGTGATTCTGGGCATCATTGGCGTGGAAACCGCCTATGGCCGCAACAAGGGCAACTTCCTGGCGCTGGATGTGCTGTCCACGCTGTCCTTTTATTACCCGCGCCGGGCGGAGTTTTTTCAGCAGGAACTGCAGGCGCTCTTTCTGTATGCCCGCGAGCAGCGCATCAATCCGGCTGAAGTGAAAAGCTCCTACGCCGGGGCGATTGGCTATCCGCAATTCATGCCCAGCAGCATCCGCCAGTATGCGGTGGATTTTGATGGCGATGGCCAGATTGCCCTGCGCAGCAGCCCGGTGGACGCCATTGGCTCTGTGGCCCGCTATCTGGCGGCGAAAGGCTGGCAAAAAGGCCAGCCGGTGGCCGTGCGGGGGCGCTACAGTGGCAGCAACGACGCTGAGGTGATTGCCACCGACCTGACCCAGCCACGCCAGGCGGCACAGCTGGCCCAGCTGGGCCTGACCTCGGTGGGTGCGGACATGGCCCCGGACCAGCGGGTCAATGGCATCCGCCTGATGGAGGAACAGGGGCCGGCCTACTGGCTGACCTACCCGAATTTTCAGGTGATCACCACCTACAACAAGAGCCGTCTGTATGCCATGGCGGTGTGGATGCTCGGTGAACAGGTGGTGGCCCAGCTGCCCGCCGCCACCCCCTGAACGGCTGGTGCCGGGCCCCGGAAACAGCTTTTTTGCATGACATCCCCACATCTTCTGCTTCATTTCTGCACAATGTGCCGCCTTGGTCACCCGATCTAGGCGGTGATTTTGTGTCCACGCTGTGCTCCGAAACGGTCAAAAAAACGCTTTTTGAAATATCTAGAAACAATTTAGTGTTTTTTTTGGCCGTTTTCAGCTCGAATGGTTATTTTTTAATCAAAATATCGTTATTTTTTGGACAACCTCGGTAATGAAACGTACGATGCACTACAGAACTTGAGCACGATGGAATGCTCGCAACCGTGAGTCTGTACTCACCCCGTTTCTGGTTGTACGGACTGACCAAGTGGAGAAGACCTGAATGACCCGCGTTTTTGCTGCCAGCCTGATGATGTTCGTGGGAAGCCTGTCGATGGCCCATGCCGACCTGGCCCCCCTGCAATCCCTGGGCGCAGCCTCTGACAGCGCACCGCTGGCCAGTCAGGCGCTTGACAGCGCCGCCGTCACCCCCAGCAGCCCGCGTGCCATCACCCTGGCGTCGAATGACAGCGACAGCATGATGGACCGCATGAGCACCCTGGCTTCGCAGACTGTGCGCAAATTCAGCCAGGCCGGTCTGGCCTCCTGGTATGGCCGCCAGTTCAATGGCCGCAAGACCGCCAGCGGTGAGCGCTTTGACATGAACGGTCTGACCGCAGCGCACCGCTCACTGCCACTGTCCTGCTACATCCGTGTCACCAACCGCGACAACGGCAAGAGCGTGGTGGTCAAGGTCAATGACCGTGGCCCCTTCCATGCCTCACGCATTCTCGATCTGTCCTACGGCGCAGCCCAGCAACTGGGTATCACCCAGCGCGGCACTGGAAACGTCACCATTGAGCGTGTGGCCGGCCCCGACGCCGAATAAACGGCTCGTCCCTGATCAGGCTGCCTGCGGGCAGCTTTTTTATTGGCCTGGGTGTACGGCAGGGACAGGCTGTGGTAGTGTCGTGACAGGACAAATTGTCAGGATGTCATGACATGCGCACATTGCAGGACTGGCTGGCGGAATACAGCGAAAGCCATCAAAATGCCACCAACAAAAAAATCCACTGGCTGTGTGTGCCAGTGATTGTGTTTACGCTGGTGGGCATGAGCTATCAGCTTAGTCTGTTGCTCACGCTGGCCATGTTTGCGGTGATGATGCTGTTTTACGTGCGGCTGTCGCTGAAGCTGGCGCTGGCCATGGGGCTGTTTCTGGCGATCCTGCTCGGGGCGGTGATGGCCCTGCCCTTCGGCCTGAGTGCCTATCTGGGCATTTTTGTGCTGGCGTGGATTGGCCAGTTTTATGGCCACAAGGTGGAAGGCAAGAAACCGTCCTTCTTCAAGGACCTGCAGTTTCTGCTGGTGGGTCCGGCGTGGGTGGCCGATGCACTGATGCAGAAAGTGGGCTTCAAACCGCTGACCCGTCTGGCCTGATCCCCATGGGGGCATAAAAAAACGCCCGAAACCGGGCGTTTTTTACAGACTGGCTCGACCTTATTTGGCCGCAGCAGCCTGGGCAGCCGCCACTTCTTCGGCGAAATTGACTTCTTTTTTCTCGATGCCTTCGCCCACTTCCATGCGCAGGAACTGGTCCACGGTCATGCCCGCAGCCTTCAGCACGTCTTCGACTTTTTTCTCGTTGTCGATGACATACATCTGGTTGGTCAGGGTGACTTCATTCAGGAATTTCTGAATGGCGCCAGTGACCATTTTTTCCACGATGTTGGCCGGCTTGCCGGATTCCTGGGCCTTGGCTTCGGCGATTTCCTTTTCTTTGGCCAGCACATCCGCGGCCACGCCTTCGGCATTCACGGCGATCGGGTTGAACGCAGCCACGTGCATGGCCATGCCCTTGCCGGTTTCTTCGTTGCCGCCGCTGTAGGCGACGACGACGCCGATTTTCAGGCCGTGCTTGTAGGTGGCCAGGTTGGCGCCTTCGACCAGTGCAGCGCGGCGAACCTGGATGTTTTCACCGATCTTTTGCACCAGGGCGACGCGGGCTTCCTCGACCGTCAGGCCGTCGGCATAGGCCAGACCGGCAATCTTGCTGACATCGGTTTCACCGGCAGCCAGGGCGACTTCAGCCACTTTGTTGGCAAATTCAGAGAAATTGGCATCCTTGGCGACGAAGTCGGTCTGGCTGTTGACTTCCAGCAGCAGCGCCTTGTTGCCGTTCTGGGCGATGATGATCGCACCATCGGCAGCAATGTTGCCGGCTTTCTTGGCGGCTTTGGCCTGACCGGATTTGCGCAGGTTGTCGATGGCCACTTCGATGTCGCCACCGGTTTCTTCCAGGGCTTTCTTGCATTCCATCATGCCCAAGCCGGTGCGGTCACGCAGTTCTTTGACCATGCTGGCAGTAATAGCAGCCATGTTGTTCTCCTGTGGGGAATGGCAAAAATTCAAGGGGGCTTAAAACAGCAAATCTGGCCGTGCGTGCGGGAAAACGTGTCCCTACAGGGCCAGATTGGTCAGGGGTGACGGCCTGTAGCCTGCCACCCAGGGATGTCGGAACCGTGACGGCCCCGGCATCCCGGTATCAGCAAAGCACTCAGGCCTGTTCGTCGCTGGCTTCTTCAGCGGCATCTTCGCCTTTGGCCTGGGCGCTGTTCTGGGTGGCAGCGTATTCCTTGCCAGCCAGAATGGCATCGGCCATGGCCGAAGCGTACAGGGTCACGGCGCGGATGGCGTCATCGTTGCCGGGGATCACGTAGTCCACACCATCCGGGTTGGAGTTGGTGTCGACGATGCCAATGACCGGAATGCCCAGGTTGCGGGCTTCCTTGATGGCGATGGCTTCATGGTCCACGTCGATCACGAACAGGGCATCCGGCAGGCCGCCCATGTTCTTGATGCCGCCCAGGGCCTTTTCCAGTTTTTCCATTTCGCGGGTGCGTTCCAGCGCTTCACGCTTGGTCAGCTTGGCAAAGGTGCCATCCTGGGCCTGGGTTTCCAGTTCTTTGAGGCGGGTGATCGACTGGCGCAGGGTTTTCCAGTTGGTCAGCATGCCGCCCAGCCAGCGGTGGTCGACATAGGGCATGCCGGCACGCTGGGCCTGCTCGCGGATGATGGCGCTGGCGGCGCGCTTGGTGCCGACGAACAGCACCTTGTTTTTCTTGCTGGCCAGGTTGTTGGCATAGTTCAGCGCATCATTCAGGGCCGGAACGGTCTTGTCCAGGTTGATGATGTGAATCTTGTTGCGGGCCCCGAAGATGTACTGTTTCATCTTGGGGTTCCAGAAACGGGTCTGGTGTCCGAAGTGGGCGCCTGCGGTGAGCAGGTCGCGCATGCTGACTTGATAGCTTGACATCAAAAAACTCTCAATCGGGTTAGGCCTCCATGTGCCCGGCCGGCTCCACTTTTTAGAAAAAAGCACCCAGAGCGCGGTGACGGCACATGTGCGAATTCTGCCTTCGCCTGCCGGTGGCCAGAAAAATTGGTCACGCAAAAGCATTTGCGAAAACAGGGGGCACTTTATACCATGTTTGTCTGTCATTTGCCAAAGCAAAAGCGCCCACCATGAACAGTCTGAACCTGCCCCATGCGTCCCTGATCAAATCCGCCGCCGATCTGGAAAAAATGCGCGTGGCCGGCAGGCTGGCCGCAGAAGTGCTGGAGATGATCCGCCCGCATGTGCAGGCCGGCGTGTCCACCGGCGAACTGGACCGGATCTGCCACGATTACATCGTCAACGTGCAGCAGGCCATTCCTGCGCCCCTGAACTACCGGGGCTTTCCAAAATCCATCTGCACCTCGATCAATCATGTGGTCTGCCACGGCATCCCCAGCGAGGACAAACGCCTGAAAAACGGCGACATCATCAACATCGACATCACCGTCATCAAGGATGGCTTCCACGGCGACACCAGTGAGATGTTCCTGATTGGCCAGCCCTCCGTGCTGGCCAGTCGGCTGTGCCGTGTGGCGCAGCAGGCGCTGTACCGGGGCATGGCCGTGGTGCGTCCGGGGGCCACCGTGGGCGACATCGGCGCTGCGATCCAGAAATATGTCGAGGCCGAGCGCTTCAGTGTGGTGCGCGAGTATTGTGGTCACGGCATTGGCCGGGTGTTTCATGAAGATCCGCAGATCCTGCACTATGGTACCGCTGGTACCGGCATGGTGCTGCAGCCGGGCATGACCTTCACCATTGAACCGATGGTGAACGCCGGGGTCTGGCAGACCCGCCTGCTCGGCGATGGCTGGACCGTGGTCACCAAGGACCACAAGCTGTCGGCCCAGTACGAGCACACCATTGCCGTGACCGAAACCGGCATCGAGGTCCTGACCGCCCGTCAGGGCGAAGACCTGTCTGCCCTGCCCAATCTGGCCTAAGGGTCACCCCTGCACCGCCGGTGCGGACCGGCGGGCACCTGCGAGGACGCGCCGACCATGACCATCTTTCCGGAAGTGCAGGATTGTTTTTCCTGTGACAGTGACCTCAGGGATCTGGGCCAGTGGCGCAAGTCACTGGAAACCGCCCTGGACGATGCACTGTCCACCGGCACCAGTATCCGCGAGGTGGTGCAGGCACGTTCCGACGCCATCGACAGCCTGCTGCGGCTGCTGTGGGCGCGCTTTGGCCTGCCGGTACAGGGGCTGGCACTGATCGCGGTGGGTGGCTATGGGCGCGGTGAGATGCTGCCCTATTCGGACGTGGACATCATGGTGCTCAGTCAGGCGCCGCTGAGCGAGACCGAGCAGCAGCAGGTGTCGCAGTTTTTGTCCAGCCTCTGGGATGTGGGGCTGGCCCCCGGCAGCAGCGTGCGCACGCTGGAAGAATGCCTGAATGCCGCCCGAGAGGACATCAGCGTGGCCACCAGTCTGGTGGAAAGCCGCCTGCTCGAAGGCGATGCCGAGCTGGGCCAGCGCCCCCGGCGGATCGTGTCGCAAAGCTGGTCGGAGCGTGGTTTTTTTGACCAGAAAATGGCCGAGCAGCGCACCCGCCACACCCAGCACCATGACACAGTCTACAACCTCGAGCCTGACATCAAGAATGCCCCAGGCGGCCTGCGCGACATCAACCAGATTGGCTGGATCAGCAAGCGGCATTTCCGGGTGGCACGCTATTATGATCTGGTGCACCTGGGCTTCATCAGTGACTTTGAATTCCGCGAGCTGCAAAAGGCCGAGGATTTTTTGTGGCTGATCCGCCACCACCTGCACCGGCTGGCCCGCCGCAATGAAAACCGCCTGCTGTTTGACTACCAGCGCGAGCTGGCACAGCGGCTCGGCTATCAGGGGGCTGGCCATGACCCCAACCCGAATGCCGCCGTGGAGCGGTTCATGCGCGATTACTATCGCGTGGCCATGCAGGTGTCAACGCTCAATGAAATGCTGCTGGCGTATTTTTATGAGTCGGTGATTGAGCCGCGCCTGCCGGAGGACGAACAGCCCAGCCGCAGTGACATCAACCCGCGCTTTGAGCGGATCGGTGACAAGCTGGCGGTCAAGCACCACCGGGTGTTCTCAGAAAACCCCAGTGCGCTGCTGGAAATTTTCTTTTTGATGGCCAACCACGCCGAGGTTCGGGGCATCCGCGCCCGCACCCTGCGCCTGCTGATGCTGGGGGCCAAAACCATCGACACCCGGTTCCGGGACAACCCGCTGCACCAGGCGCTGTTCATGGCGATCCTGCGCTCACCGCACCAGCTGTATGAAACCCTGCTGGCGATGAAGCGCTATGGGGTGCTGGGCCGCTACCTGCCTGCGTTTGGGCAGATCATCGGCCTGATGCAGTACGACCTGTTCCACATCTACACGGTGGATTATCACACCCTGCTGCTGATCCGCAACCTGCGCCGCTTCGCCGATGTGGAATACAAGGCCCAGTTCCCGGTGGTGTCGCCGGTGTTCGAGCGGCTGGACCGCAAGGAGATCGTCTATCTGGCGGCGCTGTTCCACGACATTGCCAAGGGACGTGGTGGCGACCACAGCGAGCTGGGTGCGGTGGATGCACTGGAATTCTGCGCCCGCCATGGCCTGAGCAAGCGTGAAGCGGGCATCGTGGCGTGGCTGACCGAGAACCACCTGCTGATGTCGCTGACCGCCCAGAAAAAGGACATTTCCGACCCGGAAGTGGTACAGGACTTTGCCCGTGCGGTGGGCGATCTGGTGCATCTGGATTATCTGTTTGTGCTCACCGTCGCCGACATCAACGCCACCAACCCCAAGCTGTGGAACAGCTGGCGCGCCACCCTGCTGCGCACCCTGTACACCGAGACCCGGCGTATGCTGCGCATGGGGCTGGACACCCCGATCGACCGGGCCATGCTGATCGAAGAAACCCAGGAACAGGCCCTGCAGCAGCTGATGGAGCGCTTTCACGAAGACGATGTGCGGCGCATCTGGGCCGAGCTGGGCGAGGATTACTTCCTGCGTGAACGCCCCAGCGAAATCGTCTGGCACACCAGCGCCATCCTGGCGCATGGCGACACCACCACGCCGCTGGTGATGCTGCGCGAGCACCGCGCCATGATGGAGGATGCGGCGCAGATCTTCATCTACACCCGGGATCGGCCCAATCTGTTTGCCGCCACGGTGATCGTGCTGGATCAGTTTGAACTGGATGTGCAGGATGCCCGCATCATCACCGGCAACCGGGGATTTTCACTGGACACCTACATGGTGCTGGACCGCAGTGGCCAGCTGATGCAGGACCCCAGCCGCCGTCAGGCGCTGGTGGAGGCCCTCGGCCAGACCCTGGCGGCCGAACAGCCGATGCCGGGGCAGGTGCACTGGCGCATGCCCCGCCAGCTCAAGCACTTCAACATTGCCAGCGAAGTCAACATCCGCATGCTGCCGACGCCCTATCAGGCGGCCATGCAGGTGGTGGAAATCATCACCCTCGACCGTCCGGGCCTGCTGGCGCAGATCGGCCAGTTGTTTGCACAGGCCGGGGTGGATATTCATTCGGCGCGGATTGCCACACTGGGCGAACGCGCCGAAGACGTGTTTTTCATCAGCAACCAGCACGGCCAGCCCCTGGATGAAGCCAGCAGTGCCGCCCTGCAGCAGACCCTGAAGGCAGCGCTGGATCAGGGCCAGAACCAGAGTATTCCGGCGTCCATCACCTTTTGACCCCCGGTGCCGGGCGGGCCGGTCCAGCACCCCCTGTAAACCCCAGACCCGGTGGACGGCCTGCCGGGCAGACTGTAACCCCAAAGGCCGATCGGCCCCAAGGAAGAAGATTGATGAACACCGAGCTGAGCCTGCTGCACCCCTATCCCTTTGAAAAACTGGGCCGACTGCTGTCTGGACTGACACCGCCGCCTGACCTGCCGCCGATTCTGCTGTCGATCGGCGAACCCAGGCATCCAGCACCGGATTTTGTCAAACAGGTACTGGTGGACAACCTGCATCACCTGTCCACCTACCCGACCAGCAAGGGCCTGCCCGCCCTGCGCCGGAGCATGGCCGACTGGCTGGTGCGGCGCTTTGCGCTGCAGGCGGTGGACTTTGACCGTCAGGTGCTGCCGGTCAGTGGCACCCGCGAGGCGATTTTTTCGTTTGTGCAGGCCCTGATTGAGCGCCAGCCCAAGCGCCTGCCCGCCGGCCAGAAGCCGGTGGTGATCATGCCCAATCCGTTTTATCAGATCTATGAGGGGGCCACGCTGCTGGCCGGGGCGGAGCCCTATTTTGTCAACTGCAGCGCCGAAAATGGCTATCTGGGCGACTACAGCAGCATCCCCGAAGACATCTGGGCCCGTGCCCAGCTGGTGTTTGTCTGCTCGCCCAACAACCCCACCGGGGCGGTGATGCCTGCGGACACCCTGAAGGCCCTGATCGCCCGGTGTGACCAGTACGGCTGTGTGCTGGCCTCAGATGAGTGCTACTCGGAGCTGTATTTTGACACCGCGCCCGTGGGCCTGCTGGAGGTGTGTGCGCAGATGGGCCGCCATGACTACCGCCGCTGCGTGGTGTTTCATTCGCTGTCCAAGCGCTCCAACCTGCCGGGCCTGCGCTCAGGCTTCATCGCCGGGGATGCCGACCTGCTGGAACCCTACCTGCTCTATCGCACCTATCACGGCGCGGCCATGCCCGTACAACATCAATTGGCTTCGATCGCCGCCTGGCAGGACGAAGCCCATGTTGAAGCCAACCGGGTGCAATACCGGCAGAAATTTGCGCTGTTCCTGCGCGAGCTGGGGCACCTGCTGCCCTTCCAGAAGCCCGATGCCGGATTCTATTTCTGGCTGGCGGTGGAGGATGATGAAGCCTTTGCCCAGCGCCTGTACCAGCAGGCCAATGTCACTGTGCTGCCCGGTCGCTACCTGTCACGGCACGCCCACGGCCTCAATCCGGGCGTGAACCACGTGCGCATGGCGCTGGTGGCCGATCTGGCCCAGTGTGAACAGGCCGTGGCACGGCTGCGCACGCTGGTCTGAGCGTCCGGCAGCACCGTCCTAACCGGTGCAGGCCTGACTGCCGCCCAGCCGTGCAAACGGGGTGCGGCTACCGTCCTGCTCAATCAGCACAAAGCGCTGCAGCACTGCCCCATTCCAGCCCGGTTCACGCAGTGGATTGTTGTCCACCGCGCCACTGTCGGGCAGCCACACCAGCTGCGCGCGTGACCAGCGCCATTGCCCCTGCCCGGCCAGCGCACCGGGCAACGCACGCAGGCTGGGGTCAGGCGCTTCGGCCTGATAACCAAACCGGCCATCGGCCTTCAAATCAATCACATAGTGCGCACTGCCCCGCGTCGAGCGCCACTGCCCGACCAGATCACAGTGCCGGATTTGGGCGGCGAGGGCGTCGCTGTCGGCGGCCTGCTGGGCTCCGGCCTCACCCGCTGCGGCATCATCGCGGCGGGCACCTTCCGACTGGCTGGACAAGGCGCTTTGCTGCGCGGGCGTCAACCGGGTGAGCTGGTCACTGACGCGCTGGGCCCGGTGGGCATGCAGCAGCATCCACACCAGAATGATCACCAGTGCAATCAGGCAGATGCGGATCAGCTGGGTGGCCATCAGGTGGCTGGCCGAGCGTTTGGCGTATTTGGCAGAACGGGACATGGCGGGCTTCCATGGGGCGAAAAAACCGCGTCGTGCGGCAGCGCACAGGACCACAGTGCCGCACCACATGGCAGGGCAAAAGCCAATTTAATTCAATCCTTTTGCCATAAGCAATGGCCATTCACACCCACAGCCCACCAGCCGAAGGCCCAGCACAGCACAGCATCCCGTGCATAATCCGGCTTCGACGCCGCCACGCCATCCACGACTGGGGGAAGTTCCCGCAACTTTCCGAGCCCGCTCAGCTTCAGCAAAGAGCCCAGCCCCCGCGCCAGCCCAACAGCCGAAGAGAGTCCGGCAGCCCGCGAGTTTTGCGGGGAGAGATGGTTTTGCCTACTTTTGCCAAAACAAAAGTAGGTCGCCCAAAGCCCAGCACAGCACCCTGAGCACAAAGGCTTCGACGCCGCTCAGCCAGCGCAAGCCTGTTCCCTGAGCGCAGTCAAAGGGCAGGCTTCGACGCCGCTCAGCCTACAAAAACTGCTTTTGCTTTTGACAGCGATTCAGCCAAAAACCAAATTTACCACAGGGGAAAGTCCCCGCAACTGTCCGAGCCCGCTCAGCTTCAGCAAAGAGCCCAGCCCCCGCGCCAGCCCAACAGCCGAAGAGAGTCCCGCAGCCCGCGAGTTTTGCGGGGACAGATGGTTTTGCCTACTTTTGCCAAAACAAAAGTAGGTCGCCGAAGGCCCAGCACAGCACCCTGCGCACAATCCGGCTTCGACTACGCTCAGCCAGCGCAAGCCTGTTCCCTGAGCGAAGTCGAAGGGAGCGCAGGTGGGCTTCGACTACGCTCAGCCAGCGCAAGCCTGCCTCCCCCAGTTGCATGACTCACACGCAACCCACAGACACAGCCGCTATCATCGGCCTGTCTGCGTTTTTTCTCAGAGTCCCCCCATGCAAACCAATCCCCTCGGCCAGACCGGCCTGCAGGTGTCCGCGCTGTGTCTGGGCACCATGACCTACGGCGAACAAAACACCCCGGCCGAAGCCTTTGCCCAGCTCGATCAGGCCGTCGCAGCCGGGGTAAATTTCATCGACACTGCCGAAATGTATCCGGTGCCGGCCCGTGCCGACACCCAGGGCCGCAGCGAACAGATTCTCGGCGACTGGCTGCAGCAGCGGGGGGGCCGGGCGCAACTGGTGATTGCCACCAAGATCGCCCCCTACAGCCCGATGACCGCCCACCTGCGCGGCCCGGGCAACCGCTTTGACCGGGCCAACATCCAGGCGGCGGTCACCGCCTCGCTGCAGCGCCTGCGCACCGACTACATCGACCTGTACCAGCTGCACTGGCCGGAGCGACAGAGCAATTTTTTCAGCAAACGCGGCTACACCGCGGCCATGGCGGCACAGGACGAACGCCACCTCACCCCGCTGGCCGAGACACTCAGCGCACTGGCCGATGAAGTCCGGGCCGGGCGGATCCGCGCCATTGGCCTGTCCAACGAGACGCCGTGGGGGGTGATGCAGTTTTTGCATCTGGCCGAATCGCTGGCGCTGCCCCGGGTGGCCAGCATCCAGAACCCATACAGCCTGCTGAACCGCAGCTTTGAAGTCGGCCTGGCCGAAATGGCCCTGCGTGAACACTGCGGCCTGCTGGCCTACTCACCGCTGGGCTTTGGGGTGCTGTCCGGCAAATACCTGAAGGGCGATGCTCCAGCCGAAGCACGCCTCAACCGCTTTCCCCAGTACAGCCGCTACACCAACCCGCAGGCCCTGCAGGCCACCCGGGCCTATGTGGACCTGGCGCGGCAGCACGGTCTGGATCCCGCGCAAATGGCCCTGGCCTTTGTGCGCCAGCAGCCATTTGTGACCAGCACCATCGTGGGGGCCACCACGCCCCACCAGCTGGCCAGCAACCTGGCATCGGCGCAACTGACCCTGAGCGCGGACCTGCTGCAGGCCATTGAGGCCCTGCACACCCAGCAACCGGACCCGGCACCCTGAGTGCTGTGGTCTGCTGGGGGCCAGAGGGTGCCGACTGCCGGCCTGCGGCCCCGGCACGGACCAAGCCAAACCCTTTTACTGGGTATAATAAAAATAAATGGTGTCATTTTACCAAAAGTATATTTCAGCACCGGCAAAACACATGCGAAAACCCGCCTTTTAAAAAAATTTTATTAAAAAACAATTATTTAAAATAAAAAACCTTAATCTTTGTCTTAATAAAACCCGACTGCATCTTGAGTTTGGCCATTAACGGGCGTATATGTGATGGCGCCGTTTTTTTCAGGGTTGGGCGCGGGTCATCCACAGGGTGTGGTCTGCGCCGGAGCTTTTTTTCAGGGACCGACCTATGACCACCAAATCCTTTGCCCCTTCTGCTGCCTTTGCCCGCTATGCCCATCTGGACAACCGCAAGTACGCCGAGCAGTATCAGGACTCGATCGACCACAATGAAGCCTTCTGGCGCGACCGTGCCGCCTGTGTGGACTGGAGCAAGCCCTTCACCGAAGTCCGCGATGTGAATTTTGACCCGGATGATTTCCGCATCCGCTGGTTTGCCGATGGTGAGCTGAATGTCTCGGCGAACTGCCTGGACCGCCACCTGAAAAAATGCCCGCACAAGCCCGCCATCATCTGGGAAGGCGATCATCCGGCCGATCACCGCATCCTCTCCTTTGCCGAGCTGCACGCCGAAGTGTGCCGACTGGCCAATGCCCTGAAGGGTCTGGGGGTCAAAAAAGGCGACCGCGTCACCCTGTACATGCCGATGATTCCCGAAGCTGCCGTGGCCATGCTGGCCTGTACACGGATTGGGGCGGTGCATTCGGTGGTGTTTGGCGGTTTTTCCCCGGATTCGCTGGCCAACCGGATCTCGGACTGTGGCTCGACCCTGGTGATCACCGCCGATGAAGGGCTGCGCGGCGGCAAGGAAATCCCGCTGAAAACCAATGTGGACGAAGCCCTGACCATTCCCGGCACCGAAACGGTCCGCAACGTTGTGGTGGTGCGTCACACCCGCACCCGCAGGATCAACTGGATTGAGGGTCGCGACCTGTGGTACCACGACATTGTTGCTGACATGAGCGATGAATGTGCCCCGGAGCCGATGAACGCCGAAGACCCGCTGTTTATCCTGTACACCTCCGGCAGCACCGGCAAGCCCAAGGGTGTGCTGCACACCACCGGCGGCTATCTGGTTTATGTGACTTCGACCTTCCGCGATGTGTTCGACCTCAAGGAAGATGACGTGTACTGGTGCACCGCCGATGTGGGCTGGATCACTGGCCACAGCTATCTGCTGTATGCGCCGCTGGCCAATGCCACCACCACACTGATGTATGAAGGCGTGCCTCAGTACCCCACCTGGGCGCGCATCGGCCAGATCGCCGACAAGCACCACGTCACCATCCTCTACACTGCCCCCACGGCCATCCGCGCGATGATGCGCGAGGGCGACCACTTCGTGCGCCAGAGTGACCGCAGTAGCCTGCGCCTGCTGGGCTCAGTCGGTGAGCCGATCAATCCCGAAGCCTGGGACTGGTATTACCGGGTGGTGGGCGAATCGCGCTGTCCAATCGTGGACACCTGGTGGCAGACCGAAACTGGCGGTGTGCTGATGGCCCCCCTGCCCAATGCCTGCGACATGAAGCCGGGCGCGGCCATGCTGCCGCTGTATGGCATCCAGCCCGCGCTGGTGGATGGCGAAGGCCAGACCATTGACGGGCCCGCCGAGGGCAATCTGGTGATCACCGACAGCTGGCCGGGGCAGATGCGTACGGTGTATGGCGACCATCAGCGCTTCATCGAGACTTATTTCACCACCTTCCGGGGCAAATATTTCACCGGCGACGGGGCGCGCCGCGATGAGGACGGCCACTACTGGATCACCGGCCGTGTCGACGATGTGCTGAACGTGTCCGGACACCGGCTGGGCACCGCCGAAATCGAGAGCGCGCTGGTGCTGCATGAGGCCGTCGCCGAGGCTGCCGTGGTGGGCATGCCGCACGAGCTGAAGGGTCAGGGCATCTGTGCCTTCGTGACCCTGCAGGCTGGCATCGAGCCAACGGAAGACCTGCGCAAAGCGCTGCGTGATTTTGTGCGCGGCGAAATTGGTCCGATTGCCACCCCGGATGCGCTGCACTGGGCACCGGGACTGCCCAAGACCCGCTCAGGCAAAATCATGCGCCGCATCCTGCGCAAGATCGCTGCACACGAGCTGGACACGCTGGGTGACACGTCAACGCTGGCCGATCCCGGTGTGGTCGACCCCCTGATCAAGGAGGTTTATCCGCAGGGCTAAGCCACGGGTCAACTGACCCGTCCAGCCTGAAGCCGCCAGACGTGGACTGTTGCGCCGGGTCTGGGGGCTCTGCCGTGATCAGCCGCCGCGACCTCAATGCACTGCGCGCCGGACAACAGCCCTGCGCCTAGCGCTCCGGGTCGTTTTCCCGCAGCTTCAGGCTGAGCAGTTCCGCATCCAGCACCTCAAACAGCGGCAACAGCAACGGATCGCGCAACACCTGATGACGGGCCACGGCTTCGGCATGTTCGCGGCGCTGCTGCTTGCGGTGCAGCGGCAATTCCCCCTCGGGCGCGGTCAGCTCCAGCCGCAGGGTCAGCATCGGCCAATCCTGCTTGAGGGCCGCCAGCAGACCGTCCAGGCTCTGGTTGGCAATCACCCGGTGCTCCGGGCTGATCCGAAAGGTGTTGTCCTGCCCGATCGTGCCCACCATCAGGCCGTGCTGGGCCAGATTGCGCACCGCAGGGTTCAGCGGCCGGTCACGCAGCCAGTATTCCCATTTTTCCAGCGTCCACTCGCCCCGCAGCTCGGCATAGGGGTGCATCAACAGGTGCAGCGGATTGCCGGATTGTTCAGCCGGGGAAAATGAAGGTTCCGAAGGTTCCGAAGGTTCCGAAGGTTCCGAAGGTTCCGAAGGTTCCGAAGGTTCCGAAGGTTCCGAAGGTTCCGAAGGTTCCGAAGGTTCCGAAGGTTCCGAAG
>JBPOIS010000105.1:0-2805 GCA_052034295.1 Pseudomonadota bacterium | reverse complement strand
GTGGTGGTGGCCGGCAAGGGCCATGAGGATTATCAGGAGGTGGACGGGGTGCGCCACTGGTTTGACGATGTGGTGGAGCTGGAGCAGGCGGCACGTCTACAGCCGGTGGCCTGTCAGGATGCCCACGCCACCCACACAGGAGAGCAGCATGGGTGAACAGCAGCACGGTCAGGGTGCGCCCTGGACGGTGGAGGATTTGCAGCGGGCCACGGGCGGGCAGTGGCACGACGCCCGTCGGCCAGACCGGGACCGGTTGGGTGCCGTGGTGACCGACAGCCGCCGGGTTCAGCCCGGTGAGGTGTTTCTGGCCCTGCGCGGCGAGCGTTTTGATGCGCATGATTTTGTGGCGCAGGTGGCTGCGGCCGGGGCCGGGGCGGTGGTGGTGTCGCGGCCTGTGGCGGTCGATGTGCCCCAGCTGGTGGTGGAGGACACCCGGCTGGCGCTGGGTCGGCTGGGTCGCTTTCACCGTCAGCAGATGACGGGGCTGAAAGTCGCCGCGCTGACCGGCAGCAGCGGCAAAACCACCACCAAGCAGATGCTGGGCAGCATCCTGTCGCAGCAGGGTCCGACCCTGATGACCCGGGGAAACCTCAACAACGACCTCGGTTTGCCGATGATGCTGCTGGAACTGCAGCCGGAACATCAGTTTGCGGTGATGGAGCTGGGGGCCAACCACGTCGGGGAAATTGGCTACACCACGGCGCTGGTGCAGCCGGATGTGGCTGCGGTGCTGAACATCGGCACGGCCCACATGGGTGAGTTTGGCGGGCGTGAAGGCATTGCACGGGCCAAATCCGAGATTTTCAGCGGTCTGGGCGCTGCCGGGGTCGCAGTGATTCCGGCGCAGGATGATTTTGTGGCGGTGCTGTCCGCCGCCGCGGCCGGGCACCAGCCGGTGCGCTTTGGGGCGGGCGGTGAAGTCGATGCCGGGGCCATTGCGCTGCATCCGGCGCACAGCACGTTTGAACTGGTCTGTCCGCAGGGGCGGGTGCCGGTGGTGCTGCCCTTTGCAGGCCGGCACAACATTGACAATGCGCTGGCAGCGGCCGCACTGGCGCTGGCGCTGGGTGTGGACCTGCAGACCATTGCCTCGGGGCTGGCCAGCGCCGCCAATGTGCGCGGGCGGCTGACCTTTCTGGCGGATTTTGCCGGCCAGCCGGGGGTGACGGTGATCGATGACACCTACAATGCCAACCCCCATGCGGTGCGGGCGGCAGCGCAGGTGCTCTGCCAGCAGGCGGGACAGCGCCTGCTGGTGCTGGGCGACATTGCCGAACTGGGCGATGACGCCGAGGCCGAACATTTCGCGCTGGGGCAGGCCCTGGCCGCCCTGCCGCTGGATGGCCTGTATGCCACCGGCCCCCTGTCGGCCCACACCGTGGCGGGCTATCGGCAGGCTGGGGGCCAAAACGCCCTGCATGCGCCTGAGCGCCCCCAGCTGGTGCAGGCCCTGCAGGCGCAGATGAGCACCGGCCCTCGCCCATTGACACTGCTGTTCAAAGGGTCGCGCTCGGCCCGCATGGAAACCCTGATTGACGCACTTGAGGAGATGGCCTGATGTTGCTCTGGCTGTTTGAACAACTCGGCCTGCATTTTGTGCAGTCGATTACCCTGCGCGCGATGCTGGCGGTGATCACCGCGCTGGGCCTGAGCCTGTGGCTGGGACCCCGGGTGATTGAAAAGCTGCGCGCGCTGAAATACGGTCAGGCGGTGCGCACCGATGGCCCGCAGACGCATCTGGTCAAATCCGGCACCCCCACCATGGGCGGCATCCTGATTCTGGTGTCGATCGCGTTTGCGGTGCTGTGCTGGGCCAACCTTGCCAACCCCTATGTGTGGATTGTGCTGGGGGTGATGGTGGTGTTTGGTGCGGTGGGCTGGATGGATGACTGGCTGAAAATCAAGCACAAGGACCCGCGTGGCCTGCCCGCGCGCAAAAAATACTTCTGGACCTCGGTGGGGGCACTGGGCGCCGGGATCGGCCTGTATGCCATTGCCCAGTCCACCGGCAGTCCGGTCACACTGGCCGCCATGCAGGATGTGCTGATTCCGGTGTTCAAGAACTGGACCATCCCGCTGTCGGCGATCCCGTACGGGATCGGCTTTCTGGCCTTTACCTATCTGGTGATCAATGGCGCCAGCAATGCGGTGAACCTGACCGATGGCCTGGATGGCCTGGCCATCCTGCCGGTGGTGCTGGTGGCTGCCGGGCTGGGGGCATTTGCCTATGTGACCGGCGATGCCCGCTATGCGCAGTACCTGAATCTGCCTTACATCAGCTATGCCAGTGAGTTGATCATCATCTGTGCGGCGATGGTGGGGGCCGGGCTGGGCTTTCTGTGGTTCAACGCCCACCCGGCGCAGGTGTTCATGGGCGATGTCGGTGCACTGACGCTGGGCGCGATGCTGGGCACCATGGCGGTGATGACCCGTCAGGAAATCGCCTTTGCCATCATGGGCGGGCTGTTTGTGGTCGAGGCCCTGTCGGTGTTCATCCAGGTCGGCTCGTTCAAGCTGCGCAAAAAACGCGTGTTCCGCATGGCACCGATCCATCACCATTTCGAGCTCAAGGGCATGAAGGAAACCCAGGTGGTGGTGCGCTCGTGGATCATCACCATCGTGCTGGTGCTGGTCGGGCTGGTGACCATCAAGCTGCGCTGAAGGTTTTTGCACCAGCACTGCAACCCCGGCCTGCCGGGGTTTTGATTTTTGGGCATTTTGTAAAAAAAACGTCACGACCTGACGCTAGGGTGCACTGGGTTAGCTTCTGCGACCGGGTTCACGTTTATGTCGATGTGTCTGTCT
>JBPOIS010000067.1:0-17788 GCA_052034295.1 Pseudomonadota bacterium | reverse complement strand
CGGTCAGGCCACTCACCACCAGCAAGGTTGGATTGATTTATGGACGACAACAAAAGCAAGGCGCTCGCCGCCGCCCTGGGCCAGATTGAGAAGCAATTTGGCAAAAACACGGTGATGCGCCTGGGCGATGCCGCCGCCACCCAGCAGATCGAAGCCATTTCCACGGGCTCGCTGGGTCTGGACATTGCCCTCGGCATCGGTGGCCTGCCCAAGGGCCGGATCGTCGAGATCTATGGTCCGGAAAGTTCCGGCAAGACCACCCTCACCCTGCAGGTGATTGCCGAATGCCAGAAAGCCGGGGGCACCGCCGCGTTCATTGATGCCGAACACGCGCTGGACCCGGAATATGCCCGCAAGCTCGGCGTCGATGTGGACAACCTGCTGGTGTCCCAGCCCGACAACGGCGAACAGGCGCTGGAAATCGCCGACATGCTGGTGCGCTCCGGCGCGATTGATGTGATCGTGGTGGACTCCGTGGCCGCCCTGACCCCCAAGGCCGAAATCGAAGGCGAAATGGGCGACAGCCACGTCGGCCTGCATGCGCGGCTGATGTCGCAGGCCTTGCGCAAGATCACCGGCAACGCCAAGCGCTCCAACTGCATGGTGATTTTCATCAACCAGATCCGCATGAAGATCGGCGTGATGTTTGGCTCGCCCGAGACCACCACCGGCGGCAATGCGCTGAAATTCTACGCCTCGGTGCGCATGGACATCCGCCGCATCGGCCAGATCAAGGAAGGCGAGGAAGTGGTCGGTTCGGAAACCAAGGTCAAGGTGGTGAAAAACAAGGTGGCCCCGCCGTTCCGTGAAGCGCTGTTCCAGATCATGTACGGTCAGGGCACCAACCGTCTGGGCGAGGTGATCGACCTGGCGGTGGCTCAGGATCTGGTGCAAAAATCCGGAGCCTGGTACGCCTATCAGGGCAACAAGATCGGCCAGGGCAAGGCCAACACCGTGCGCTATCTGGAAGAAAATCCGGCCATCGCCGAGACCATCGAAGCCGAAATCCGCCGCCGCCTGCTGGTGAAGGACGACGGCAGTCAGGACCACGACGAGCCGGTTCCGGCTGAGCTGGCCGATCTGGACTGAGGCCCATCGGTCCGAGGCCTGTTCCCGTGGCTCCGGCTGCGGGCTTTTTTTGCGGTTTTTTCCGGAAGCCCTGAACATGGCGTTTTCAGCCCGGCGCAAGCCCCCCCGCCCTGCGGACTCGCCCCCTGTCGAGCCCCCCAGCGCCGAGCGGCTGCGCAGTCTGGCCTTTGCCCTGCTGGCCCAGAAGGAATGGTCCCAGCGTGCGCTGTGCGAGCGCCTGCTCGACACCGGCGCCGACCGTGCCGCCGTGGAGGCGCTGGTGGCCGAACTGCGCGACAGCGGCTACCAGAGCGATGCCCGCATGGCCGGCATGGTGGTGCGTGCCAACCTGCGCCGGGGCCGGGGCCCGGCCCGCATCCGCCAGGATTTCCAGCAGCGCCAGGTGGACCCGCAACTGGCCGCAGCGGATCTGGCCGCCACCGACTGGCTACAGATGGCGCAGGCGCTGCGGACGCGCAAGTTTGGCCCTGAGCTGCCCACCGACCCCAGGGAAAAAGCCCGTCAACTGCGGTTTTTGCAGTATCGGGGCTTTGAGCTGTCAGTGTGCCTGAAGGCCCTGCAGGCGCAGGCTGAGCCGGACTGAAGCCTGCTGGCTTCAGCGCCAGTAATCATCCGGTGCGGGCGGCAGTGCAGCCAGGGTGTTGCGCAGGCCATCGGACCATTGCTGGCGGATCATGGAAAAATACGGGTCGTTTTCATAGATCCGCCGTCCCTCCGGAAAGTCCAGTGAATCGGTACGGTAAATCAGCACATCCAGCGGCGTGCCCACTGACAGGTTGGAGCGGATGGTCGAATCAAAGGAAATCAGCGCACAGCGCAGGGCCTTGTCCAGCGGGGTGTGAAAATTCATCGCCCGGTCCAGGATCGGTTTGCCATATTTGCTTTCACCAATCTGGAAGTATGGTGTGTCCTGCGTGGCGGAGATGAAATTGCCCTGCGGATAAATGTTGTACAGCTCCATCGGCTGGCCCTTGATCTGCCCGCCCAGCAGGATGGAACTGGAAAAATCATATTCATCGCCCCGCGCCAGTGTCGAAGTGCGGCTCATCACCTCGCGCATGGTCTGCCCCACCAGCCCTGCAGCCTCAAACAGGCTGGACACATTGTTCAGGTGCCTGCCCTGATCGGCCTGTATGGCATGGAACAGCGTGGACACCACCGCCTGTGACGTGGCCAGATTGCCGGCGGTCTGCAGCACCAGCAGTCGTTCACCGGGGATGCCAAAGCGGTGCAGCTTGCGAAATGTGGCAATGTGGTCAATGCCCGCATTGGTGCGCGAATCACTGACAAAAATCAGCCCCTGCTCCAGACGCAACCCCACACAATAAGTCATGACACCATCCTGAATGTCTAGCCCAAACCATGGTCCGGCATGTTAACCCACAGACGCTGCGGATTCACAGCGCACCTGTACCGTGGCCTGCATGGTTTCTTCCCCGCCGCCCTGACGCATGCCCCGGCTGGGCGCTGCATCCAGATAATCCCGGCCCACAGCCACCTGGACGTGCTGGACCGGACTGAACAACTGGTTGCTGACATCAAAGCAATACCATTTGCCCTCCAGGTACACTTCGGCCCAGGCATGGCTGGCCAGATGCTCATCGGAATCGGTGTACAGGTAGCCCGACACATAGCGGGCAGGCAGCCCACGGGCCCGGGCGCAGGCCAGCATCACATGGGTATGGTCCTGGCACACTCCCCGCCCCAGTGCAAAGGTCTGACTGGCTGAATCGCCCACCGCCGTGGACTGCGGGGTATAGGGCATGTGCTCAAGGATGGCCCCGGCCAGCGCCACCAGCCCGGCACGGTCGCAGCGCTTCAGCGCCGTGTGGGCAAAATCCCACAGCGCATCATCGGCATGGGTGAGTTCGGAAGGGGCCTGAAACAGCAACGGATTCAACTGCTCATCCCGCACATAGTCCGCCTGGGCATCAATACGGATACGGCCCTGGGCCTGGATCAACAGGGTCTGGTGCGGCTGGTTCAGGGTCAGACAGCTGAGCACATTGCCGAAGCCATCGGTCTGGTGCACCAGATCCCCGCCGGCCGACACCTGCCAGTCCAGCACCTGCTGGTGGTGGCGGGTGCGCGGGGTCATGCGCAGGTACTGGATACTGCCCTGCACCGGAAAATCATAGCCATAACTGGTCTGGTGGTTGATCATCAGCAACATGCTGCAGGGCCCTCCGCAAACAGCTCATCCAGCTCATGGCACAGCGCATAAAACACATTGGCATCTGCCGGGGCTTCACCGAGCTGATCCACCTGCTGGCCGATCACCGCCCAGCCGGGAGGCAGTTTTTTCACCAGAGCCTGCAGGGCCTGCACGGACGCCTGACCGGACTCGTGCAGACGCAGCGACCGATCCAGCCGTTCGACCAGCAGTCCGAGTTGCCAGAACGTCCGCTCCAGCTCCGGCAGCGCTTGCTGCAGGTGCTCACAGGCCTGCCCGAGCAGCGGGCAATAGTCTGGATTGTCCACCTCATACAGGCGCCACAGCTGCTGCAGCACCCGATAGGCCGAACGCGACAGGCAGCCGCGCACCTCCTGGGTGTTGCACTGGATGGCCTGCAGGCTGGCCAGAATCGACACCGGCTGGGTGGGCTCATGCAGCAGCCAGTGCAGGGTTTCGGCATTCCACGCCGGCAGGGCAAATGCCTGTGCGAACCGGGCCGCGCGCCGGTCATCGGTGAGCGGCTGTAGCTCACACAGCCCTTCCAGCCGGCCCATGTAGCGCCCCAGCCAGAACAGGTTAAACGCAGTTCGCAACGACAGGACAGAAGTCATGAGGCATCTCCGGACAGGACCCAGGTGTCTTTCACCCCGCCGCCCTGTGAGGAATTCACCACCAGTGAACCCTCGCGCAGGGCCACACGGGTGAGGCCGCCGGGCAGCACCCGTACCGCTTCCGGACTGCTGAGCACAAAGGGCCGCAGGTCAATGTGCCGGGGCGCGATCCCCTGCTCGACCAGCGTCGGACACGTAGACAGCGACAGGGTGGGCTGGGCGATATACTGGTCCGGATTGGCCTCAATCAGCGCCCGGAAAGTGTTCAGCTCTTCCTGCGTGGCCGCTGGTCCGACCAGCATCCCATAGCCGCCAGAGCCCTGGGTTTCCTTCACCACCAGCTCGGACAGGTGGGCCAGCACATACGCCAGGTCTTCGGGCTTGCGGCACTGGTGGGTGGGCACGTTATTCAGGATGGGTTTTTCGCCCAGATAAAACTCAATCATGTTTTCCACATACGGATAGATCGACTTGTCATCAGCAATGCCGGTGCCCGGCGCATTGACAATGGCCACCTGACCGGCCCGATAGGCTGCCATCAGTCCCGGCACCCCCAGCATCGAATCCGGCTTGAATGCCAGCGGGTCCAGGAAAGGATCATCCACGCGCCGGTAAATCACCCCGACGCGCCGGGGACCCGCCACGGATTTCAGGTATACACAGCCCCGGTCCACGTACAGGTCCGATCCAGTCACCAGCGGCACCTGCATTTCCCGCGCCAGAAAGGCATGTTCAAAATAGGCACTGTTGAAGCGCCCCGGCGTCAGCACCACGATCAGCGGCTCGTCCTCCCCGGCAAAGGCACACTCCGACAGGGTCTGCCGCAGCAGCTGCGGGTACACGTCCACCGGCCGGACCGGAAGGTGCTGCAGGACACTGCCCAGCACCTGCTCGCTGATGCGGCGTCCTTCAATCAGGTACGACACCCCGGAAGGGGTACGCAGATTGTCCTCCAGCACGTAATACTGGCCTTCATGATTGCGCACCAGATCAATACCGCTGATCTGGGCATAGGTCTGGCCCGGCAGGTCCACCCCGATCATCCACGGCTGATAGCCTTCATTGCCCAGCACCTGCTGTATCGGCACCACCCCGGCACGCAGGATGTCCTGGCCATGGTAGATGTCGTGCAAAAAAGCATTCAGGGCGCGGATGCGCTGGGTACAGCCGCGCTCCAGCACCTGCCATTCACGGGCGGCAATGATGCGTGGAATCAGGTCAAAGGGAATGCTGCGTTCGGTGTTGCTGGCATCGGTGTACACCGTGAAGGTGATCCCCTCACGCAAAAAATGCCCTGCCGCCGCCTGATGCAGCTGCTGAAGCTGTCCAGTGGTCTGCTGTTGCAGCCAGTCCACCACCGCCTGACAGCCGGTACGCGGCTGGCCCCCGCCATCCAGCAATTCATCATACGGCACAGACCCGGCCGCACTGGCCTTGGCGCCATAGCCACTGAGCAGGCCCACGGCATCCGGTGCAGGGCACAGGGCGGCAGACGTGGGGGACATTGGCCCGGTACTGGGGGCTACCACAGCAAATGACATAACCAGCCTCTTGATCGCCTGATGGTGATCTCAAACATGCAAAATTGAAGCCATTTTGATGAAAACAGCACAGTGGCAGGGGCCATCCAGCGCCCTCATCCGGCCTGTGCAGGCATTGTGGAAGGGGTAACAGGCCAGTGCCTACGGCGTTTTTGTAGAAAAGATCAGCGGATCTGCAATCCCCTGCAGTCAAGCGCGGTGGTTTTGAGAGAGATTTGTGACCGGCCATAGCCACCAGGGTGTTTGGAACCCTGAAAAAACAGGGCCTGCCGGCCGATTAGCTGCGTCAAAGACTGTCGCCTGATGGGCCTGGACTGCTGTTGTCCAGCGGCGTTTTCGTGCTACTTTAGACCCTCAAAAGCCAGGCCCCTGGACGCATAGGGGCTGCAAAAACACACGGGGCGACCGGCCCCAAGGACATGCCAGATGCCGGAACAACCTGCACTGACCGCCGCGATGGGGGTCGATCCCAGAGACGAATCCAGAGACAAGGAAACCGCCAGTGGCCTCCATCGCCAGTGGCAGCTGCTGTCACGCCTGTCCACCGGCAAATGGACCGGCACCCGCCAGCTGCAGGAACAGCTGCAGCGTGAGGGCATCTCGGTCAGCCTGAGGACCATCCAGCGCGATCTGAACCAGCTGGCCCAGCGCTTTCCCATCGAAAGCAACCATGAAGTCCCGCAGGGCTGGCGCTGGCAGGCCGACGCCCCGGTGCAGAGCCTGCCGCACATGAGCAGCTCACAGGCGGTCACCTTCATGATGGTTGAGGAGCATCTGCGTCACTTGATGCCGCCCAGCCTGCTGGCCGAAATGCGGCCCTGGTTCGATCTGGCCCGGCGCAGCCTGTCGGTGGAACGCAATAACGTACGCCAGTGGCTGAACCGGGTGCGCATCATTCCACCCACCCAGCCGCTCATTCCACCACGCATCAACCGCAACGCCCAGCAGGCCATTTATGAAGCCTTGCTGCAGGACCGCCAGCTCAGTACCCGCTATCAGGGCCGGGCGCGTTCTGGCGCCGGCAAGGAATATATCCTCAACCCCCTCGGGCTGGTACAGCGTGGGGCAATCATTTACCTGATCTGCACCCGCCATGACATTCCCGAGACGGTGCGCATGTTCGCCCTGCACCGTTTTAGTGCAGCAGAGGTACTGCCGCAAAAAACCGAGCGGCCCGAGCAGTTCAGTCTGGATGAATACCTGCGCAGTGGCGCACTGGGGTTTGGCTTTGGTGCCGGACAGGACGATGGTGCCCCCCGGCAGGTGCTGCTGCGCTTCCGCCGTCCAGCCGCCCACAGTGTGCTGGAGTGTCCGCTCAGCGAGGACCAGCAGGTGCTCAGCGAGGACGATGATTTCCTGACCCTGTCCGCCACCGTACCGCTCACGGCGCAGCTGGTGTGGTGGCTGCGCGGGTTTGGCCAGTCGGTGCAGGTGCTGCAGCCTGAAGTGTTGGCTGAACGGGTCGGCGGAGACGACTATCCGCTGACCACTGCCCCCCCGGCTGGTCTTTCCCCTGATTCCGGAGCACAGTCATGACCGATCCCCTGGATACCCCTCCCGGCCTGGCCCCTGCGCTGTGGCTGGCTGAGCCCCTGCCCACCCCCCGGCTGTGCCTGGGGGCTGGCTGGCGACTGGAAGCCCAGCCCGTGGGTTTTCTCGACACGGTGCTGGGCCGCGACACGCCGATTGATGTCGATCTGGCAGCCCTGCTGCTCAGCGATCAGGGCCAGTGCCTCGATCAGGTGTGGTACCGGCAGGTGCGTTCCCAGGATGACGCCATCCGCCATCAGGGCGACCGGGTGGCCGGACAGGCCAGTGAATCCCTGCAGCCCGCACCGCTGGAAGATCTGGAAACCATCGAGCTGGATCTGGACCGGGTCAGTCCTGCGGTGGCCTCGGTCTGGCTGGCGGTGGGGATTTCGACCGGGCACCAGTTCAGCGACCTGAGTGCGGCCCATTGCCGGCTGTTTGCGCGGCAGCGCGATGGACAGGGGCAGGAATTCTTGCAGGTGTTGCTGCCCACCCAGCGCGAGGGCAACACGCTGGTGGTGGCCCGGCTGGACCGCAGTCCGGCTGATCCAGCGCAGTGGCTGCTGACCCGGATGCTGCTGCCGGGCCAGCTCGATTCACTGGCCGAGTTGGCCACGATGGTGCAGGCCCAGTTGTCAGGCCTGCGGTTCTGAAGGTGGTGACTGGCGCAGCTGGCGCTGGTAGCGCCACTCCTGGATCACCTGATGGATGATCGGCAGCACCGACAGCACAATGATGCCCAGCGACACCCAGCGCAGGTTTTGCTTGATGATGGGCAACTGTCCCAGCAAATAGCCCAGCGTCAGCAGGCTGCCCACCCACAGCAGGCCCCCGATCAGGTTGTAGCGCAAAAACTGTCGGCGACTCATGCCCGACAGGCCTGCCACAAACGGCGCCAGTGTGCGCACGATCGGCACGAAGCGCGCCACCACAATGGTCATGCCGCCATGGCGGTCAAAGTAGTCACGGGTTTTTTCCAGATGGGCCGGACGGATCAGCCCACGCGCCAGCAGCCGCTGGGACAGGCTGGAGCTGCCCACCTGATAATTCACCCAGTCGCCCAGCACTGCCGCGGCCCAGAGGATCAGCACCGGCCAGAGCAGGTTCACCTGCGCCGCCGCCAGCATGGTCCCCGCGAGGAACAGCAGTGAATCCCCCGGCAAAAATGGCAACACCACCAGCCCGGTTTCACAGAAAATCACCAGCGCCAGCACCAGCACACCTTTGAACCAGTGCGCCAGCAGCAGCGCCAGCAAGCCCTGTTCACTGGTCAGCCAGTGCAGGCTGTCACGAATCCAGTCCAGCATGTTCACACCTCTCCGGCCCGGATGGCCTGATCCAGCTGGGCCAGCCGCTCAGGCGTGCCCACGTCCACCCACGGCTGGGTGCAGTGCAGCCCGCTCACCCGCCCTGCCGCCATGGCTTGACGCAGCAGCGGTGCCAGGGGTCGCTTGCCGGGGGCCAGACCGGCCAGCAGATTTGGACTGATCAGGCTGAATCCAGCAAACGTCAGCCGCGATGCCGCAACCGCTGGCGGCTCGGCAACCACCCGACCGCCCATCAGGAAAAAGTCCCCCTGCGGGTGCTGGGGCGGATTGTCCACCAGCACCAGCCGGGCCAGATCATCGCCCAGCGGGGCCTGCAACTGCCCCAGATCAAACCGGCTCCAGACATCGCCATTGACCAGCAAAAACGGCGCATCGCCCAGCAGCGGCAGTGCCTGCACCAGCCCGCCAGCGGTTTCCAGCGGTTCGGACTCATCCGACCAGCGGATGCGCAGGCCCCAGGGGTGGCCATCCCCCAGTGCCTCATGCAGGCGCTCCCCCAGCCAGGCGGTGTTGATCACCACCTCCTGAATGCCCAGCCGGGACAGCTGCTGCAAGTGCCAGACGATCAACGGCTGGCCGCCCACCGCCAGCAGGGGTTTTGGGGTGGTCAGGGTCAGCGGGCGCAGGCGGGTGCCCAGCCCGGCGGCCAGAATCATGGCTTTCATGGCTGCTGGCCCTGTGCGAGAGCATCCAGCCGCTGCGCCAGACGCTCGGCAAACACCGGCTGCACCCGTTGCTCCAGCCAGGCCACAAAGGCCCCCAGCTCTGGATAGGGGCGACACTCCGCCAGCAGGTACGCCAGCACCCGGTGCAGGTCGCCCAGATAGCCATGTTTGCCGTCACGGACACTCAGCCGCACAAAAATCCCCAGCACCTTCAGGTGGCGCTGTGCCCCCATCCAGTCAAACCAGCGCTGCACCGTCCGCTCAGCCACGGCAGGCATCAGCCCGGCAATCTGCGCCCGCTGCCAATACAGGTGCACCCAGCCGCGCACCAGCTCATCCGGCCAGGCCACATAGGCATCGCGCAGCAGTGACACCAGATCGTAGGTGACCGGCCCGGCCACGGCATCCTGAAAATCAATGATCCCCAGCGCGGCCTCCTGATCCAGCACCATCAGGTTGCGGGCATGAAAATCCCGGTGCACCAGCACCTGCGGCTGCTCCAGCGCACTGTCAATCAGCAACTGGTACGTCTGTTCCAGCAGGGCCTGCTCCTCGGGGCTCAGGGTAAGCTGCAGCAATGCCGGCAAAAACCACTGGTCAAACAGGCGCAGCTCAGCCATCAGCCGTGCGGCGTCGTACTCCGGCAGTGCGGGAGGCAGTGCGGCCTTCTGCAAATGAATCAGCTGGTTCATCGCCTGACTGTACAGCGCCGAGGCATTGTCAGCCTGAATCACCTGCGACAGCAGCGTGTTGCCCAGATCCTCCAGCAGCACAAAACCACGCGCCAGATCAGCCGCCAGCAGCGCCGGCACCCGCACCTGCTGGGCCGCCAGCCAGGACTGCAGCGCCACAAAGGGCTGACAATCCTCCTGCGGCGGTGGCGCATCCATCACCATCCAGGTGCGTCCCTGTGCGCTGGCGCGGAAATAACGGCGAAAACTGGCATCACCGGCCAGCGGCACCAGCTCAGCCTCCGGCTGGTTCAGGTTCTGGCGCACCCACTGGTGCAATTCGGCAAAACGTGTATCGGTCATGGCTTTATCCCTTGCAGGCGTCACGGGCAGCAACCCCGGCGCCACCTCAAAATCGCCCAAGTGTAGCCGCTTGGCGGTTTTTTCTCTATGATGCCCCCATTGCATTTGTTGGTTGCCGGTTGCTGCCCGTGACTGAAAACTCCCGCCGGTTCCGGCACCCTCCCTCTGCCCTGTCGCTGTGGCTGCCTGCCCTGTGGGGCGTGTTGCCGGCCCATGCCGTGGAACCGGTGTCCGCAGCGGTACCGGCGTCCGCCACACTGGCCCCGGACTGGGCCGGACTGGGCTATGTCCGCCGCCAGAATCCCGCCGATCTGGCAGGGCTGCCGCGTGCGCCCAGCTGTCAGGGCGGCTGGTTGCCCACCATGCCCGTGCTGCCCGGACTGGCCAGTCTGCAGGACAGCCCGAGCGAGCTGCAGGCCGACCGGCTGTATCACGACCCGGAAAGCGGCAGCGAACTGACCGGGCATGTGGAGCTGAACCAGCCAGGACGGCGTCTGCAGGCGGACCGGCTGACCTTGGACCGGGATCAGCGGCTGGCCACCGCCACCGGACATGTGCGCCTGTCGCAGAATGGCCTGACCTCCGACAGCGAGGCGCTCAGCTTTGACCTGCAGCAGCAAACCGGTCTGATCGAACACACCCGCTACGCCAGCAGCATCCTGCAGGCCCATGGCAAGGCCCAGTCCATTGTTCAGCTACAGCCCGGTCAGTTGCAGCTCAATGGCCTGACCTACACCACCTGTGACCCGGTGGACCCGCTGTGGTCGCTGCAAGCGGCGCGGCTGGACCTGGATCAGGACAGGGGCCGCGCCGTGGCCCGCCGCACCACCCTTCAGGTCGGGCATGTGCCGGTCCTGTATTTGCCGTGGTTTGAGTTTCCCACCGATGACCGCCGCAGCACCGGCCTGCTGCTGCCCAAGTTTGGCTACACCAACAGCGGTGGCGTGGACCTGTCGGTGCCGTATTACTTCAATCTGGCCCCCAACTACGACTTGACCCTGACCCCCCGGCTGATCAGTGACCGGGGCACCATGCTCGAGGGCGAAGCACGCTGGCTGGCCCCACAGGGGATCGACACCCTGCTGCGCGGCGGCATCCTGCCCAGCGATGAGCAATACCGGGGCGACACCCGCAAGCAGGCGTCGCTGCGTTCACGCTGGCAGGCCAGCCCTGCGGTGACCTATCAACTGAGCGCCGATTACCTGTCCGACAAGGATTATTTTGCCGATCTGGGCAATGACCCGCTGGTGCGCACCCCCAGCTATCAGGAGCGCTCCCTGTCCATGCTCATCCATGACTGGGTGCCGGGCCTGAACGGGGTGCTGCGGGTACAGGATTTCCGGGTGGTGGACCGCAGCCTGCCTGATGCCCAGCGTCCCTATCAGCGCCTGCCCCAGTTGCTCCTGAGCTATGCGCAGGGCTCCGGCGTCGGCTGGTCGTGGAGCACCCAGCATGATCTGGCCTATTTCAAAAAACCGATTGATGATGGCTCCGTGGTGGAACGCAGTGGCCTGCGCCTGTACCAGCAGCTGGGTGGGCAGTACCGCTGGCAAAACAGCTGGGGCTATGTGCAGCCCGCCCTGAGTGCCCGGCATTTGTACACTTACTACGACCGCGCCAGTCAGACCAGTCAGGGCATCGACCGCGCCAATGCCGGACAGGATGTGCTGGTGCCGCAGTTCAGCCTGGACAGCGGGCTGGTGTTTGAGCGCAGTGGCCGTTATCAGCAGTTCCTGGAACCCCGGCTGTTTTATGCCTATGCGCCATACCGCAATCAGGATCGCCTGCCCAGTTTTGACACGGTGGGCGCATCGTTCAGCTACAGCCAGCTGTTCAGTCCGTATCGTTTCATTGGCCATGACCGGCTGGAGGACAACCACGTGGTGGCGCTGGGGCTGACCCACCGCCTGTATGCCGCCGATGGCATCGAGCGCATCCGCACCAGCGTGGGCCAGCAATTCCTGCTCGCCGACCGCCGGGTACGGCTGGACAGTACCCAGCCGCCACAAAGCCGTCAGGTCGGGCCGGCCCTGGACCTGTCGGTACACCTGAGTGAGGGCCTGCACCTCGAAAGCACCACCCTGTGGCAGGCTTCGGGCCAGACGGCCCAGAGCGTGTCACAACTGATCTATGACGACCACCGGCAGACCTACCAACTGGGCTGGTTCAGCCGCCGACCGCTGCCTGAACAGAACCAGCAGGCCCTGCACCAGCTGACGCTGGGGGTGCTGCAGCCCATCAACAGCCAGTGGCGGCTGTTTGGCAGCCTCCAGTACGACACCGACCGGCAGCTGTGGCGCGACTACCTGCTGGGCGCAGACTACGACAGCTGCTGCGTGCGCGTGAGCCTGTATGGCCGCCGTTACTATAATGATCTGGATGATCCACAATCCAGCACGCCCCGGCGTGCCATCATGGCCGAGCTGACCCTGAAGGGGCTGGGCGGCCTGTCCGGCAATCTGGCCGCCCTGTTGCGGCAAAAAATTCTTGGTTATTCACAGGTAGACACAACGTGGAATTCCCGCTGAAACAACTGGCGCTGGCTGGCAGCGTCTGGCTGGTCCTGAGCGCATCGGCCCAGGCTGAATCATCCCTGCCGCCGCTGGACCGCACCGTGGCGGTGGTGGAAAATCAGGTCATTCTGCAAAGCGAACTGGATCAGGCTGTGGCCCAGGCCCGCCAGCAGCTGGCCAGCCGCCAGCAGACGCCGCCCGCTGCAGACAGCCTGCGCCGCTCCGTCCTGGACCAGATGATCCTGCAGCGTATCCAGTTGGACATCGTCAAGCGTGCCAAGGGCCGGGTGGATGAAAAAGTCGTCGATGAAGCCCTGGCCACGTTTGCCCAGCAACAGGGCGCGCCCTCCGTGGCGGCCTTCACCCAGGCGGTACAGGCCCGCGACCCCGGCGGGGTGGAACGGCTGCGCCAGCAAATCCGCGACAGCATGCTGCTCAGTGAGCTGCGCCAGCAGACCCTGTCCAGCCGCATCCGCATCACCGACCGCGATCTGGACAATTTTCTGGCGTCACCGGAAGGCCAGACCCTGCAGCCGCGGGAATACCACACCCTGCATTTCTTGATTGCCCCACCCAAAGGGGCTGCGCCACAGGCCAATGAACAGGTCCGGCAGGTGGCCGAGGCCCTGAACCGCGGCCTGCAGCAGGGTGAATCCGCCAGTGCGCTGGTGGCGCGCCTGCAGACTCAGGGGGTACGCATCGGCGGCGGTGACATGGGCTGGCACGCGGCGCGCGACATTGATCCGGGGCTATCCGAACGGCTGGCCAGCCTGCAGCCGGGCCAGACCAGCGGCGTGCTGGACTCACCGCAGGGCTATCAGGTGGTTCAGCTGGTGGAAAGCCGCGACCAGAGCGCCACGCTGGAACACCAGTGGCAGGTGCGGCACATTCTGGTCAGTCCCGGTGAAGGCCTGTCCAGCACTGGCGCCAAAACCCGCATCGATCAGCTGGCCCAGCAGCTGCAGGCGGGCAAGTCTTTTGCCGATCTGGCCAGCACCTACTCCAGTGACCCCGGCTCGGCGCGCGCGGGCGGTGAGCTGGGCTGGGTCAGTGCCGGCCAGATGGTGCCTGAATTTGAAACCATGATGAAAGCCACCCCAGTGGGCCAGACCAGTGCCCCATTCCAGACCCAGTTTGGCTGGCACATCCTGCGGGTGGAGGCAGAGCGCGATCAGGATGTGTCGCAGCAAAAACTGCGCGAACTGGCCCGACAGGTGCTGACGCAGCGCCGCATGGAGCAGGAACTTGACGACTGGCTGCGTGAGCTGCGTGCCGGGGCCTACGTGGACATCCGCGATCCGGCCCTGAAAAAACCCGACGCTTCCTGACCTTTGGCCCGGCGATCAGCCGGGCTTTTTCTGTCCGGTGGGCACGCCCTTGTCACGCACGGTGTAGCGCTTGCCTTCCGGCTCCGCCGGATCGTACAGGTGCAGCTGGATGGTGCCGGTGCGGGCAAAGTCCCCATAGCCATGGCCGGGGCTGAAATCCGCGCGCACCTTGTCGATGATGCGTTTGTGGATCCACGGGTGGGCCTCGATCACCATGCGCAGCTTGTCGGCTTTCTTGCCGTTTTTCTGGCGCCACAGGATCAGCTCATCGGACATGCGCTGGAAGGCCTGGGCAAACTCATCATAGTCGTTGGCGGAAAAACTCACCGTGCGGGTGATTTTTTTGGTGAAAAATCCGCCGCTCTCCTCGTCCACCGTCTCATAGCGTGCGGCACTCTCCGGCATCAGCACCAGCTCAGGGGCATTCGCCACCGGCTTGACCGGCAGGTCCTCATAGGACACCTGCTCTGGGGCCAGACGCTGCGGGGCCTGCAACAGCTGGCTGATGGCCTCGCGCACTTCATTGCCATTCTGGAACCGGTAGGCGGGGGATTTGGCCAGCAGCCGGTCCAGCAGCGGCTGATAGCGATTGACCTCGATGGGCAGCGGCGGCACGGCCTCCTGACAGTGCTTGATCGCCAGCGTCACCGTGTCCTGCGCGGTAAAGGGGGGGCGTCCGGTGAGCATTTCATACAGCATCACCCCCAGCGAATACAGGTCGGCCCGGCCATCGACGCGCTCGCCACGTGCCTGCTCCGGACTCATGTACTTGGGGGTGCCGACGGTGGAGCCGACCTGGGTCATCTGCGTGTCGACGTACACATCGCGGGCGATGCCAAAGTCGGTGAGGATCGGCATGCCGTGCTTGCTGAACAGCACGTTGTCGGGTTTGATGTCGCGGTGGACGATGCCGTTTTCGTGGGCCATGGTCAATGCCCCGGCCAGATCGCGGGTGATTTCCAGCGCCTGCCGTGGGGTGATTTCGCCGCGTTCAAGTTTCTGGCCCAGATGGCCTTCAGTGTGGTATTCCATGGCCAGGTAGTAATACTGTTCATACTGGCCCACGTCGTACACGGTGATGATGTTGGGATGGGCCAGACTGGCCACCATGCGGGCCTCGGCCATGAACCGGTTGACAAAGTCACGGTTCACCAGCAGTTCAGGAGACATCACCTTCAGGGCCACAGGCCGGCCAAACGACTCCTGAATGGCCAGATACACCGTGGCCATGCCCCCCTGCCCCAGCACCCGCAGGACTTCATACCCCGGAATGTATGGCAGATCGGTTTGTTGCTCATCCATGCTGTGCCCTCCCTCCTGAGCAGTAGTCAATATGCCACACCCATCACAAAATAACAGCCTGCCACCCCCACAGGACGGTGTATTTTCAGGCAATCCCTAATCCCCGGCGTCCAGCCTGTGGCCGGATGACGGCCCCGGCTGGCTGCCGCTTTCCCCATGGGCCCGTTGCAGCCGCTGCAGGCAGCGGTCCAGGGTCCTGCCAATGCGCCCATGGGTTTCGATCATGCTGATGCGGGGCCAGGTGGCCCGCTCACCCTCACGCATCAACAACTGAAACAGCTGCGGCACCGGATTGCGCAGCATGTAGCTGTAATGGCGCAGGCCATACTCGCCGACGATGTTGATGTCCCCATAATAGCGCTGGCCCATGATGCCATGGCCGTGGTCGGCCAGCCGCTGCAGGGCCGGCAGGCCATCCAGACGGTGCCGTGCCGCCTCCAGCAACTGCAGGGCGGCCACCTTGCCCTGTGTCCGCAGCAGCTCCACCGGCAAATGCTGCAAGGGCCGCGGCAGCAGGCGGCGGTGATCCGGCTGCATGAACGGCACCACATGCGGATTGACCTGACAGGCGATGGTGAAATTGATGTTGTACAGCCGGTCAATGCGGTCGCGGGGAAAATCACTGCGCACACTGCCATCCACCCAGCGGGTCGAAGGCATGTACAGCTGGTAGTCGCCCTGGGCGTTCTTGGTGGTCAGGCGCACTGGCGGAAACAGCACCGGAACCGCACAGGACGCCAGACTGGCGCTCCACATCAGCAGGTAGGGCGAGGTCAGCTCGTTCATCACCCGGGGCGACTGCTCACCCTCGTACGGCGCCACCACCATGTTGATGTGCCGGCCGGTGCGCTCAAAGGCTTCTTCAAAGGTGTACTCGCCCAGATTCTGCCGCAAAAAATGCTTCAGTGTCTGTACATCAGCAATGCCGCCACCGCGCAGGATGTCGCGCCAGGGCCGGTATTTGAAGGCTTCACTGAAAAAACCTTCGCCATGGTACATGGATTCCAGCTCGGCATCGGTGTGGGTGCCCAGCATTCCGGCCATCAGTGACCCCGCGCTGGAGCCCGTCAGCACCCTGGGCAGCAGGTCCTGCTCATGCAGGGCCTTGCACACCCCGGCATGGAACAGCCCCAGCGTGGCCCCACCGGAAAACATCAGTGCTGGCTGGCCATAACTGTGCAGGGTCTGGGCAAAAAAACGGATTTTCTGCGCCGTGGTCATAAAGGGCAGCGGCTGGTCACACAGATGATCCAGCGCCTCACACACCTGCGCCACATACTGCTCAATCAGGTGTTTGGTGCCCACCCGGCTGTAGCTGTACAGCAGCGGGTGGCCCATGTTGCCCAGGTCGTGATACAGCCCCTCGCGCAGCGAACGCATCAGGGCCCGGTCATCCCCGTCCAGCCGGTGCTTGCGCAGGGTTGCCAGCCGCTCGGCGATCAGGGGAAAATCATACAGACTGGACACATTGTCCTGCTTCCAGTCTTCGGCCCCGGTGAGCTGATCGATGGCTTCAGCCACGGCCCGCCACACCGGATAGCTGGGGGCATCGGCCAGTTCGCGTTCCAGCTGGCGCAGGGCGTGGCGGTGACGGCTGGACGGGTTCCTGCCCCGTGGGGACCTGACTGCACTGACCATGGACATCAATCTCCGCCTGGGTGAGGGATGTACCCGCAGGAAGCGGGTCTTGCCTTACAATAGCGTTTTTTTGGCCATGATGCTGCAGGCAGGATCTGCATGGCCCATCCTGAGCGGCTGTTTCTGGAGTTTTTTATGGCGCACCCTGCTGAATCCGGCATTCCGGCTGAACTGATCCCCCTGCTGTCCGAGTGGCTGTCGCGGTCGATTGCCCAGCTGCCCCCGGTGCCTGTGCCGGTGGACTGGCAGGCCATGGCCTACGTGTGGGAAGGCCGCCAGCTGCGCGCCGTGGAAGCCGTGCGGGACATCAGCCTGAATGACCTGCTGGGCATCGACCGGCAAAAACAGCAGATCGTCCAGAACACCCGGCAGTTTCTGGCCGGCCTGCCCGCCAACAATGTGCTGCTGACCGGTGCACGTGGCGGCGGCAAATCCTCGCTGATCCGGGCCTTGCTGCACGAATTCGCCCCGGATGGTCTGCGGCTGATCGAGGTGGCGCGCGACGACCTGCATCAGCTGCCCCACATCCGCAACCTGATCCGCACCCGCCCGGAAAAATTCATTGTCTACTGTGATGATCTGGCCTTTTCCAGTGAAAATGAAGATTACCGCGCCCTCAAAAGCGCCCTGGATGGCTCGCTGCAGTCGGGCGAGCGCAACCTGCTCCTCTATGCCACCAGCAACCGCCGCCACCTGTTGCCCGAATTCATGGATGAAAACCTGCCGGTTGTCCGCGAGGATGCGGCAGGCCGCCGCGAGATCCACCCGCAGGAAGCCATTGAGGAAAAAGTGTCCCTGTCCGACCGCTTCGGGCTGTGGCTGCCTTTTCACAGCCTGGATCAGGATGGCTATCTGGCCATCGTCCAGCATGGCCTGCAGCAGGCTGGCTACAGCCTGACCGTTGTGGTACAGGCAGAGGCGCTGCGCTGGGCCGCCACCCGGGGCCAGCGTTCGGGCCGCGCTGCCGCGCAGTTTGTGCGCCACTGGGTTGGCCAGCAGCAGCTGGCCGAGCACGATCAGGCTGAGGACTGAT
>JBPOIS010000132.1:0-16605 GCA_052034295.1 Pseudomonadota bacterium | reverse complement strand
GTGCTGCTGTTCTGGGGGCTGTTCATGCTGCCCTCCGAGCAGCTGTCCAGCCGGATTGGCCGGGTCGATGCCGGGTCAGTGGCCGCGCAGGCCGGCCTGCAGCCCGGTCAGGTGATCGTGCAGGTGGATGGAGAAAAAACCCAGCGCTGGGAGCAGGTCAATCTGGCTTTCATGCAGCGCATGGGCGAAAGCGGCCAGTTGCGGATTGCCACCCAGACCCCCGGCCAGCCGCTGCAGGAGTACCGCCTGCCGGTCCGGGATTTTTTGAAAACCACCGGGCAGAGTCCAGTCGATGCGCTCGGCCTGTACCCGTGGCAGCCGCAGATTGCACCGGTGGTCGGTTCCGTGGCGCCGGGCAGTGCCGCAGCCCGGCAGGGCCTGCAGGTGGGCGACCGTATTCTGGCCATCAATGGCCAGCCGGTGCAGGACTGGCTGTCGCTGAGCCAGCGGGTGCGCCGTGAACCAGAGCAGCTGCTGTCGATCCGCGTGGCGCGTGGTGCGCAGGTGCTGGAACTGGCGGTGATGCCGCAGGGGCACCGGGATGCCCTGGGCCAGCGCGTGGGCCAGCTCGGGGTCGGTCCCAAAGTGGATTCAGCACAGTTGCAGGTGCCCGCAGCGTACCGCACCACGGTCCAGTATGGTCCGGTCGAGGCGTTGACACAGGCGGTACACAAAACCGGTCAAATGTCGTGGATGACGCTGCAGGGCATGGTCAAAATGGTGCGCGGCCTGATCGGCCTGGACAACCTGTCCGGTCCGATCACCATTGCCAAGATCGCCGGGCACACGGCGTCGATTGGCTGGCGGACCTTTCTGGATTTCATGGCGCTGATGAGCATCAGCCTTGGGGTGCTGAACCTGTTGCCGATTCCGGTGCTGGATGGCGGGCATCTGCTTTATTATCTGGCGGAAGGTCTGCGCGGCAAGCCGCTGTCCGAGCGGGTGCAGCAGTGGGGGTTCAAGCTGGGGGTGGGGCTGCTGGGCACCATGATGCTGATTGCCCTGTTCAACGATTTCAGCCGGTTGTTCTGACCGTGCCGGACCAATTAATGTTTGAGGATGCTTCATGATGGTGTTTGGTGCTCATGGCCGCGCGGCCCTGCTCCCGCTGGGGGCTGCACTGCTGGTGGTGGCTCCGGCTGCCCAGGCCGACAGTTTTCTGGCCCGTGACGTGCAGGTGCGTGGTCTGGTCCGGCTGACGGCCCCCAGTGTGCTGGCCCCGCTGCCGGTGCAGGCCGGTCAGACGGTGACCGATGCCCAGATTGCCGAGAGCATCCGCCAGTTGTTTGCCACGGGCAATTTTGACGACATCAGCGCGCAGCGTGAGGGTGATCAGCTGGTGTTCACGGTCACTGAGCGTCCGGTGATTGGCAAGATCAGCCTGAAGGGCAATAAACTGATCCCCGAGGACACCCTGCGCGCTGGCATGAAGGGCGTGGGCCTCACCGAAGGCGAAGTCCTGAAGCGCGCCGTGCTGCAGAACATCGTCCGTGAGCTGCGCAGCCAGTACGCCCAGCAGGGACGCTATGATGCCGATGTGCAGGTCAGCGAGATTCCCCGGCCCAACAACCGGGTTGATTTGGCGTTTACCTTTCTGGAAGGGCATGCCGCCAAGGTGGTGAACATCAACCTGATCGGCAACAGCGTGTTCAGCGACCGCGACATCCGCCAGGCTTTTGCCGTCAAGGAAAGCTCCTGGAGCTCAATCCTGACCCGGGATGACCGCTATGCCCGGGAGCGGCTGGCCGCCAGTCTGGAGAGCCTGCGCTCGCTGTACCTGAACAAGGGCTATGTGAATTTCACCATCAACAGCGCCCAGCTCAACCTGTCCGCCGACAAGAAAAAAGTCTTTGTTGAGGTCAGCGTCAGTGAGGGCCAGCAATACCGGTTTGGCCAGATCCGCTTTCTGGGCACGCCGCTGTACCGTGATGAAGAGCTGCGCCCGCTGCTGACCTTCAAGCCCGGAGAGCAGTATTCCCAGGCCAGGGTCGATGCGGTGCGGGCCTTGCTGGCCCGCAAGTACGGCAACAGCGGCTATTATTTCGCCGACATCAAGGCCATCCCGCAGATCAACGAAGCCGAGCGCACCGTTGACCTGAATTATTTCATCAACCCGGACAAACAGGTGTATGTGCGCCGCATCAATTTCAGCGGCAACAACAAGACCGCCGACGAGGTGCTGCGCCGGGAAATGCGCCAGCTCGAAGCGGCACTGGCCTCCAATGAAAAAATCGAGCTGTCCAAACAGCGGCTGGAGCGCACCGGGTATTTCAAAACCGTCAACCTGACCACCAGCCGGGTGCCCAACACCACCGACCAGATCGACATCAATGTGCAGGTCGAAGAGCAGACCTCCGGCACCAGCACGCTGGCCGTGGGCTATTCGCAGAGCGGCGGGGTGACCTTTCAGGCCGGTCTGGACCAGATCAATTTCCTCGGCACCGGCAACCGGGTCAGTCTGGACCTGTCGCGTTCGGAAACCCAGGACAGCTACAACATCAGCACCTTCAACCCGTATTTCACCGTGGATGGCATCAGCCGCGGCTACAACGTCTACTACCGCAAGACCAAGCTCGACAACCTGAACATCAGCAACTACGTCACCGATTCGCTGGGTGGCGGCATCAGCTTTGGCTATCCGCTGGATGAAACCAAAAACTTCAGCGCCTCGCTGAACGTCGATGACACCACCGTGAAGACCGGGCCATATGTGGCCAAGGCGATCCAGCAGTTTTTGCAGACCCATGACGGCAAGCTGCTGGATGCCACCACCGGGGCCTATGAAGGCCAGTACCTGAGCTACAACCTTGGCCTGAACTGGACCTTCAACACCCTGAACCGTCCGGTGTTCCCCACCAGCGGCCAGAGCCACCGGGTCTCGCTGGATGTGGCCCTGCCGGGCAGCGATCTGGAATACCAGCGCCTGAGCTACGATGGCCAGGTGGTGTTCCCGCTGGGCGAGCGCTTTGCCCTGAAAACCTACACCACGCTGGGCTACGGGCATGACCTGCCGTTTTACAAAAACTTCTTTGCCGGCGGCTATGGCTCGGTGCGCGGCTGGCGCAACAACACCCTGGGGCCGCGCAGCCCCAGCATCAATTCCTTTGATGCCTACGGGGTGAGCACCCAGCCGTTTGAATACCAGGAGCCGATTGGCGGCAATGCCCTGATTGAGCTGGGCGCAGAGCTGGTGCTGCCGGTGCCGTTCCGGGGCGACTGGACCCGCCAGATCCGTCCGGTGCTGTTTGCCGAGGGCGCACAGGTGTACGACACCAGCCGCAACAGCAAAATCGATCTGGGCGAGCTGCGTTACAGTGTCGGCGCAGGATTCACCTGGATCACCGCAATTGGTCCGCTGTCGCTGAGCTATGCTTATCCGCTGAACAGTCAGGATGGCGACGAGGTCAAGCGCGTCCAGTTTGAAATTGGCCGCCTGTTCTGATATTGCTGTGACACGAAAACGAAGGAGTCGATTCATGCAGCGTTCCATGCTGGCTGCCCTGTGTGCCGGGGTTGCCTTGATGACGGCCGTCAGTGCCCACGCCACCAATGTGGCCGTGGCCGACACCCAGGCCGCCTTTCTGGCCTCGAATTTTGCCAAAAAAACCGTCGATGACCTGAACGCGACCCTGAAGCCCCAGCGCGACAAGCTTGAGCAGCTGCGTGCCCAGCTGCAGGCGCTGGAAGCCCGCTTTGAAAAGGACGGCAAGGTCATGACCGACGCCGACCGCAAGGCCCTGCAGGCGCAGGCCCAGAGCAAGATGAACGAATACACCAGCACCGCACAGGGCGTACAGCGGCGCATTGAGGAAACCCAGGCCACCATGGAAAAAGCTATCCGGCCCAAGGTGGAAAAAATCATCCAGGACCTCCGCAAGGAAGGCAAATACGACATCATCATCGAGCGTCGCAATGTGGTCTGGGCAGAGCCTGCCGTGGACATCACCCCGAAAATCACCGAACGCCTGAACGCCACACCCTGATGGCTGTCACCCTGACCCTGGCGCAGCTGGCTGCCCTGACCGGCGCGGAGCTGCGCGGCGATCCTGAGGGCGAGATCCATGGGCTGGCCCCGCTGGAGACGGCGGGACCGGGGCAGCTGAGTTTTCTGGCCAATCCGCGCTACCGCCAGCACCTGTCCGGCAGCCAGGCCGGGGCGGTGCTGCTGCAGCCGGACGAAGCCGGGCATTTTGCCGGCAACGCCCTGCTGGTGGCCCATCCCTACGCGGCCTTTGCCCGGCTGACCCATGTGTTTGACCCGGCGCCCAGGCGCGGGGCTGGTGTGGCCACATCTGCGCTGATTGACCCGACCGCCGAGGTGCACCCCAGTGCCGCTGTGGCAGCGGGTGTGGTGGTCGAAGCCGGGGCCGTCATCGGTGCCGGCTGTGTGCTGGAGCCGGGGGTGGTGGTGGGCGCACAGGCACGGCTGGGTGAGCAGTGCTGGATCGGCGCCAACGCGGTGATTCACCACCATTGCCAGCTGGGGGACCGGGTGCGGGTGCATGCCGGGGCGATCATCGGGGCCGAGGGCTTTGGTTTTGCCCCCGTGGCGGGACACTGGCAGCGCATTGCCCAGATCGGCACGGTGCGCATCGGCGACGATTGCCGGATCGGTGCCAACACCACCATCGACCGGGGCGCTGTGGGCGACACGGTGATTGGCTGCAATGTCATCATCGACAATCAGGTGCAGATCGCCCACAACGTGCAGGTGGGGGACCACACCGCCATCGCTGCCTGCTGTGGCATCAGCGGCAGCACCCGGATTGGCCGCCACTGCGTGCTGGCCGGTGGGGTGGGGCTGGTGGGGCACATCGAGATTGCCGACCGGGTGCAGATCACCGGCATGACCATGGTGACCAAATCGATCCATGTGCCCGGCAGCTATTCTTCCGGCACCGCCATGAGCGACACCGCCCAGTGGAAAAAAATGGCCGTACAGCTGCGCCAGCTGCCACAGGTCAACCTGCGTGAGCTGCAACAGCAAATCGCCAATATGCAACAGCGACTGAACCAGCTAGAATCGCAGGCCAATTTTTCACAACCGCCAGGCGCATGACAGCCATTGCCCGTGTCCCGCTTTCCCTGCCGCTGCCCCTGACGGTTGAGCAGATCCAGGCCCTGATCCCGCAGCGCTTTCCCATGCTGATGCTGGATCGGGTGACACTGGTCGAGCCGGATGTGGTGGCCTGTGGCTATAAAAACCTCAGCATCAACGAGCCTTTTTTTGCCGGGCATTTTCCGCAGCGGCCGATCATGCCGGGGGTGTTGATCCTTGAGGCCATGGCGCAGATGGCCGGGGTGCTGCTGGTGGTGAGCACAGGACGTGGCCATGAACAGGGCGTCCTGCACCTGTTTGCCGGGGCCGAAAAAGTCCGCTTCCGCCGCCCGGTGGTGCCGGGTGATCAGCTGTACCTGTGCGCACGGCTGCTGCAAAAACGTCAGCACCTGTCGCGCTTTGCCTGTGAAGCCCATGTGGATGACCAGTTGGTGGCCCATGCCGAGATCCTGGTCAGCGAACAAGTGATGGAGCGTTGATGTCTGCCCTGATTCATCCGACTGCCCTGATCGACCCCAGTGCCGAACTGCACCCTTCGGTGCAGGTGGGCCCCTACAGCATCATCGGCCCCGAGGTGCGCATCGGGGCGGATTGCGTGATCGGTCCGCATGTGGTCATCGGCGGCTATACGACCCTGGGCGAGCGCAACCGGATCTTCCAGTTTGCCAGTGTGGGTGAGGTGCCGCAGGACCGCAAATACGCTGGTGAGCTGTGCTGGCTGCACATCGGTGACGACAATGTCATCCGTGAAGCCTGTTCGCTGCACAGGGGCACCATTCAGGACGAGGGCATCACCCGGATCGGCCACCGCAACCTGCTGATGGTGAATGTGCACATTGCCCATGATTGCGTGATCGGCGATGACTGCACGCTGGCCAACAACGCCGGGGTGGCCGGTCATGTGCGCATCGGCAATCAGGTGATCATCGGCGGCAATGCGGGGATTCACCAGTTTTGCCGGATTGATGCCTACAGCATGGTGGGCGGGGGCAGTGTGGTGCTGAAGGACGTGCCGGCCTTTGTGATGACCCAGGGCAATCCGGCCGGGGCCCACGGCATGAACTATGAAGGCATGCGCCGCCGTGGCTGGAGCAGCCAGACCATCAACACGCTGCGCCGTGCCTTTGCGGTGGTGTACCGGCAGGGGCTGACCGTCAGCGAGGCGATTGACCAGTTGAGCACGGAACTGCTGCCGCTGGCCCCGGAGGTGCAGCTGCTGATTGACTCCCTGCAGAATTCCACCCGGGGCATTGTGCGCTGAGCGTACGATGCTCTTTGCTGTGATAAAAAAATCTTTTCAAATCCATAAAAACCGTCTGTGCTGGCTGGATCCTTTGGGTGGGCGGATTGCGGACGCAGGCGGTCGTGTGGAAAAAAACAGCTTGAAGCTTGACCACAACAGGTCCTGAAGAGGCTGGACCAGCCGGGATGTTTCTGGGCAAAAGCCTTTTTTAAACGCAACATACGGAACTGCAACGCCCCCGTTCAGGAGGCGCCTGTGGTTTTTTTATGGAAAAGCTCACCCAAACCTGAGGGTCATTTGAGCTGGATGGTGCCACTGGCACTGACCCGGACCTTGCTGTCACCGCCTTCCACCTGCTGGGTTTCCGGGGCACCGGCAGCGTCCTTGGCCATCGCCATCCGGTACATCGGATACACCGGCGGGCTGTCGCTGCTGGTGTTCAGGTCCACGTTCACCAGTTCATAGCCACTGGCGTTCCAGGCGGTTTTCAGCAGGTCGGCCCGCTGGCGGAAGGCGCGGGTGACTTCACCCAGCAGCTCATTTTCGACCCGGGTGCGCTGTTCGGGGGAGACGTTGAAGCGCACACTTTCCACCTGCAGTTTGCTTTGCAGCAGCGCAATCAGCTCGCTGGCGGCCTTGAAATCCGTGCTCTTGAGCTGGATTTCGGCACGGGCACGCCAGCCGGTGGCTTTTTGCTTGTCATCATACAGCGGGTAGGTGTTCTGCGAGCCGGTGCTGACCTGCACGCTGGGGTAGCGCCGTGCGGTGGTCATGGCGTCATTGATGGCCTGATTGATGGTCTGGGCCAGCACCGTGGGGTCGCTGTGATTGCGCTCGGTGAACAGCGTGGCCTGCATCTGGTCGTTTTTCACTTCGCGGACCACTTCGGCCTGCAGGTTGACCAGTTGATGTTCACGCGCCGGTTCGGCATAGCTGGCCATGGACGCCAGCAGGGCGGCAGTGGCGGTGAGCACAGTCACCAGGGGGGCAAAAACACCGGAGTTGGATTTGGGCATGGTCTGTGGGGCTCCAGAAATCAAAAAAATAAACAATCATCAAAACCGCACGGTCCATCAAAGCATGGATTCTGCAAGAAAAAATGGGCGGCTGGTGGCGTTTGTGTCAGTGGGTTGCGTCAAAAATGTGTCTGGCCACGTCGTCCTGCAAAAAAGCCCGCACGGTGCGGGCTGTGACTTCGGCCAGTGCACATGCTGGCCTGTGGACCATCAGATGGCTTCGCGGGGTTTGCTGGGGGCAGGCGCTGACTTGGTGCTGGTTTTTGGGCTGGCCGCGGCAGGCTTCGCGGTGGATTTTCCGGCTGCGGGCGTGGTCGGCGCGGCTGGGGTCTTGCCGGCGGGGGCTGCACTGTCCTGCCGGGTCTTCAGGTAGGTGCGGGCAAATCCGGCTTCCTTGCTGTCGGCATAGTCGCTGACCAGACGGTTCATGTGGCGCAGCGCCTCGGTCCGCTTGCCTTCCACATCAGACAGTGTGGCCAGGCGGTACAGGGCCGCCGGGGCCTTGGCGGTTTTTGGATAATCCTGCATCACCCGTTCAAACTGCTGGCGGGCCTTGGCAAAGCTCGGGGGGTCATTGGCCAGATAGAACTCACCCAGCCAGTAGTTGGCATTGGCAATGTAGCTGCTCTGGGGAAACTGCTGGATGAACTGTCGCATTGGTTCGATGGCCTGCGCTGCACCACCGGCCTTGTAGGCTTCATAGGCAGCCAGATAGGCGCGTTTGTCGGCTTCCGGGTCCACAGGGACAGCAGCAGGCGCAGCCGCCGCGGTGGCAGACGCAGGCACGGGCGGGACGGTGGTCCCGGCGGGGGCCTCTGCCGGGGTGGCGGCCGGGCTGTTGCTGGCGAGTGCCGTCAGGCGCTGGTCCAGATCGGTGAAGCGGTTTTTCAGGTCATTGCCGAGCTGGTCGAGCTGCTGGTCATGGGTCTCCACCTGACCCCGCAGGCTGCGCACCTCCTGTTCCAGCCGCTGCACCTGCTGATACAGGTTCCACAGCATAGAGGGCTGTTCCGGGGCGGCAGGCGTGGCGGTCGCCGTGGGGGAGGGGGTGACCGGGGCGCTGGGACTGGACAGGGGCAGGGTCTCAATCGGAATGGCCGCCTGGGCCAGTGTGGCCAGGGTCAGTGCAGGCGCTGCACACCAGGCAGGCGCAAAACGTAAGCGCATGGGCAACCTCAGTCCAGTCACAGGAAAACCCGGACAGGCTGCCACACGCCACCCGCCTTGTCAGCAGGGAAAATCAGGATTTTTGCGCAAATCCTACCGGTGGCTGGGGCAGGCAGCCTTCATGCCAGAGCAAAAACGCCTTGATGGCCTGCAATTCAGGTTCTGGCCCGGCAAATCCCCCCAGCCCACCCTGCTGGGGCAGCACCCGGTGACAGGGCGTGGCCAGCATGATTGGGTTGCGACGCAGGGCCTGACCCACGGCACGGGCCGCAGCGGGGCGGCCGAGCAGCGCAGCCAGTTGCCCATAGGCGCGGGTCTGTCCGGCCGGAATGGCCCGGACGGCCTGCCAGACCTGCTGCTGAAAGGGCGTGCCGCGGGGCTGGATGGGGAGGCTTTGCAGGCCATCCAGTGCGCCATCAAAGTACGCCTGCAGACACTCGGCCCAGCCGGGCTGGCTGAGCTGCAGCAGGGGCAGCCCGGCAGCTTCCGGCGTGCGGGCCAGGCTGAGGGCATGAATCACACCGTCCTGATGGTCCACCTGCAGGGGGCCCACTGGGGACTGAAAGCGATGCTGCAACATGGGCGTTGCCCTGTGAGGGTGCAAAAATGCAGCATACAAAGCCGTGCCGGACCCTGGCAAGCACGCGGGTGTGTCTGAGTGTTGCAGTGCACGACGGGGGGCGCTATACTGCGCCGGCAATGGTGACTCCATCGGTTTCTCCGCAAATTACCCCTGTGAACCCCGCCAGGGCCGGAAGGCAGCAACGGTAGCAGACGGTGGTTGTGCCGGAGGTTTGCTGATGGAGTTGCCACCCGAATTCAAAAAGCCCCGGCGTTCTGCCGGGGCTTTTTTTTGTCTTCAGGGCTGGGGCGGCGGCGCGGATTCCGGTTCAGCAGCCGGGACGGGCACGGCCGGTTCTGGTGCAGCGGCCGGGGCAACCGGTCCCACCACCACGGTCAGCAGTGCGTCCGGGTTCAGGTGGCGGCGCAGTGCATCCTGCACCTGTGCCGGGGTCAGCGCCTGCAGTTGGGCCGGATAATCGCTCAGGTAGCTGCCCGGCAGGCCATAAAAGCCCATCATGCCCAGCATGGCATTCAGACTGGCGTTGCTGGCCAGGCCCAGCGGATAGCCGTTGATCAGCCCTTCACGGGCCTCCGCAAACTGCACCGGATCCAGGCCGTCCTGCAGGGCCTGGCGCAGGGTCTGGCGGGCCAGTGTGACCGCCGTGCCAGCCTGATCACTGCGGGTGGAAAGGCTCACCGAAAACGGTCCGGGCACATGCATCGGCACGAAGCTGCTGTAGGCCCCGTAGGTGAGGCCACGCTTCTGGCGCAGTTCTTTCATCAGCAAGGCATTGAAATCACCACCGCCCAGAATCTCGTTGCCCAGCAGCACCGCAGGCAGGTCCGGGTCGCTGCGGGACAGGCCCAGCTGGCCCATCACCACCTGTGCCTGGGTGGAGGCAAAAGGCACCTGCACGGTTCTGGCCTGCGCCAGCGCTGCCGGTGTTGGCAGGGGTGGCGCGGCCGGACCTGCGGGCAAGGTCTGGCTGATCTGTTCGGCCAGTGCCCGGGCTTGCTGTGGGGTGAGCTGGCCCGTGAGGGCCAGACTGGCGTTGCCGCGCACCAGATAGCGCTGTTTGAACTCAATCAGGTGCTGGCGGCTGATCCGGGCCAGACTGGCGGCGGTACCGGTGGGCGGCTCGGCATAGGGGTGGCTGCCGTACAGCTCGCGCCAGAAGCGCAGGCCCGCCATGGCTGCCGGGGACTCTTCCCGCTGCTGCTGGCCCACGGCCAGATTGGCACGGATCCGGGCCAGACTGTCCTCGGGGAACTGCGCATCGGCCAGCAGGCTGAGCAGCTGCTGGACGGCCGGTTGCAACAGGTTCGGGTCAGACAGCACCCGCAACTCCACCGTGAACATGTCGCGGTAGGCCTGGGCACTGTACTGTGCCCCCAGGGCCTCAAACTGTGCGGCAATCTGGTCGGTGTTCTGGGTGCGCGTGCCTTCATCCAGCATGGATGCCACCAGTGAGGCCAGTCCGGAGCCGCCGGGCACCACGCTCTGGTCGCGGGCGCTCCCTGCGTCAAAGGTCAGGCGGATGTCCACCACCGGCAATTCGCTGGCCTGGATAAACAGGGTGCGCAGCCCGGCACGGGTGCGCCAGTCCTGTACCGCCGGGAGCCGGAGCGTGGCCGGTTCGCTGGGGGTGTTCAGGCTGTGGAGCCGGTCCAGGGATGCAATGGGTCCACCCGCAGGCGGTCCCTGATGGTCATCGGCCCACACCAGCGGCAGCAGCCCGGCCTGCAGGCAGCAGCCCAGCAACAGGGATTTAAGGGTGTTCATCAGGGCTGGCCCTCCGTCACGGGGGTGGAAGGGGTGGGTGCCGGGGCAGGGCGGTCCGGGTTCAGCGGTGAGTCCTGCGGGGCCAGATACAGGGTGGACAGGTTGTCCTGGGTCAGGTAGCGCTGCGCCACGCGGGCCAGTTGCGCCGGGGTCACCGCAGCCAGTTTCTGCGGGTAGTCGTCGAGCAGTTTTGGGTCCAGCCCGGCAGTGGCCAGTTCGCCCAGCATCTGTGCCTGTTCCGCCAGACTGTCCTGGGCAAAGGCCAGCTCGGCGCGCAGGTTGATCAGGGCCCGCTGGATCTCACGGGCGTCAATGGCCCCGGTTTTCAGCCGCTCAATTTCGGCCAGCAGGGCACGGCGTGCCTCCAGCAGGGTATGGCCGTTTTCCGGAATGGCGCTGAGCATCCACAGACCCCCGCCCCGGGCCAGCGGCTCATAGCTGGTGCTGACCGCGGTCAGCAGGCGCTGCTCGCGGACCAGCCGCTGTTCCAGCCGGGCCGACAGCCCCCCATCCAGAATCGATTGCAGCAGTGCCAGTGCATACACGTCTTCGGCCGGGGCGTTTTTGCTGCCCAGGGTGGGCACGTTGTAGCCCAGGTACAGCAGCGGCACCTTGACCGGCAAAAACAGGTTCAGGTTGCGCTCGCCCAGATGCATGAACTCATCGGTGTCCACACGGACAGGGGGCTGGGGCCCGCTCAGGCCCGCAAAATAGGTGTCCACCGCCTGGCGGGCTGCCACCGGGTCCACATCGCCGACAATCACCAGCACTGCGTTGGCCGGACTGTACCAGCGCTGGTACCAGTCCTTCAATGCCGGAAGCTGCATGGCCTGCAGGCTGTCCATGTGGCCAATCACGGGATAGCGCAGCGGGCTGGTGGGGTAGGCCAGCAGCCGGAACCGCTCATAGGCCAGCGCCTTGGGGTTGTCGTCGGTGCGCTGGCGGCGCTCTTCCATCACCACGCGGATTTCCTGGGCAAAATCCTCTTCGCGCAACACCAGATTGCGCATGCGGTCGGCTTCCAGCTCCAGGGCCAGGGCCAGCCGGCTGGCCGGGTAGAGCTGATAATAGGCGGTGGTGTTGGCGGTGGTGAACGCGTTGTTGCTGCCGCCAAACTTGGCATTGATGCGGGAAAAATCCTCCCCGGGCACTTTGGGCGTGCCCTTGAACATCATGTGCTCCAGCGCATGCGAAAGGCCGGTCTGGTCGGAACGCTCATCGGCACTGCCCACCCGGTACCAGACCTGGGTCATCACCACCGGGCTGCGGTGGTCGGGCCGGATCAGCACCCGCAGGCCATTGGCCAGCGTATAGTCCAGCAGCGGTGCTGCCGTGGTCATACGGACCGGGGGGGCGTTCAGCGGCTGGCCGGTGGCGGGCAGGCTGGTACAGCCGAGCAGGGCAGTGCTGCCGAACACCAGCAGCACAGCAGAACGCAGGAGACTTTTACGCATGTTCAAGCATGGACCTCAAACCCTTGCGGCACACCATGCAGCACATGCCGCGGTGACCAAAGACAGACAGACTGAATGCGCCAAGCATGCTACATTTCTTAACGCCTTTGACGAAATAAAACGGATTCTTCACCAAAAGGCTGAAAAAAGGTCATCGGTTCGTCATCACCTGCCTTCTATCCTGTGCAGGCTGAAACGCAAACACGATGCCATGACGAAAATGAAAGGAGTTTTTCCATGAAGAACCTGAACCTGCAAGCCGCTTTTGACCTTGAGCTGGATCTGGCCGAAATCGAACTCGATCTGGATGATGCGGTGGAAATGTAAGCCCGCCGCAGTGCAGCCAGACCGGCTGATTTTTTGTTGTGATGCCGCTGGAGCAGTGTGCTAACATCGCTGCCCTGATTGGATCGGTTAATAAAGAGCGGTATATGTTCAGTCTGCATCCCCAGCTGGCCCAGGACACTTTTCTGGTCGGGGATTTTCCCCTGTCGACCTGTCGTCTGATGAACGACATGCAGTTTCCCTGGCTGGTCTTGGTGCCGCGGGTGCCGGGGGTCTCTGAATTGTATGAACTGTCTCCGGCGGATCAGGAACAGTTTCTGAAGGAGTCAAGCTGGCTGTCCTCACAGCTGGCGCGGGTGTTTCATGCTGACAAGATGAATGTGGCTGCCCTGGGCAATGTGGTGCCGCAGCTGCATTTCCACCATGTGGTGCGCTATCGCAATGACCAGTTGTGGCCACGTCCGGTGTTTGGCCATCCGGCCGTGCCCTACAGCCCCGAGGTGCTGGCCAAGATGCGCCAGACGCTGATGCTGGCCCTGCGTGGTCAGGGTGACATGCCGTTTGACTGGAAAATGGACTGACGGCAGCCCCGTTCTGTCGGACCGCGCCCCATCGCCTGGCGGTCATTTGTTGCAAATTTTGTCTGAATGGTCCAACCTGCATGGGGAAGTTAAGGGAGTGATCCTGCTGCGATGGATTCACTGAGCTACATCCAGCGGTCAAAGCGGCTGTTTTTGCGGCATGAGCGATTTTTGCCGTACCTGCTGATTCTGCTGATTCTGATTGCCGGGGTGTACACCCAGGTGGTGACCCTCACGATTGGGCTGGTGGTGATTCCGGCCCTGTCCCTGTTGCCTTTTTTGCTCACCCGCGTCCAGCAGTATCATGAGCGCGAACATGCAGGCGAGTATTTCAGCTGGCCTCTGCATGTGGCCGATTCGATCGTGGTCGGTCTGGGCATCACCTCACTGAATTTCATGCCCACGCCCTCACTGGCGCTGCTGGCGATTCTGGTGCTGCGCATGGCGGGACGGGTCAGCCTGCGCCATGGCATTGCCATGCTGGCGGTGTGTCTGGTGACGATGTTTTTTCTGGCTTATGTGCTGGGCATTGAAGCACAGCTCAGCGCGCGCACGCCAGTCCTGCTGTCCATCACGGCCATGGCTTCGGTGTTTTTGCTGGCCATCGTGGACATCCTGCAGGCCGAGCAGCAAATCCAGGAGGATGAGCGCCAGATCGAAAAAAGCCGCCGTGAGGCCATGCATTTCATGCACATGGCCAACAAAATCAGCCGCTATGCACCGACCCAGGTGTGGCAGTCGATCCTGCGGGGTGACCGTGACACCAAGATTGACAACAAGCGCCGCCGCCTGAGCATATTTTTTTCCGACATCCAGGGTTTCACCGAGTTGTCCGAGCGGCTGATGCCCGATGATCTGGCAGAGATCCTCAACACCTACTTCGAGCGCATGACTGAAATTGCCAACCGCTATGGCGGCACGGTGGACAAGTTCATCGGCGATGGCCTGCTGATCTTTTTTGGCGATCCCGTCAGCAAGGGCGACCGTGAGGATGCACTGGCCTGCGTGGAAATGGCCATGGCGATGCGCCGTGAAATCCGCCTGCTGCAGCAGCACTGGGTCAAAAATGGCTTTGAGGGACTGACGGTGCGCATGGGCATCGCCACCGGTTACTGTCATGTGGGTAACTTCGGCACCACCAGCCGCATCAGCTACACGGTGATTGGCCGCGATGCCAACCTGGCCGCCCGATTGCAGTCTGCTGCAGCGCCGGGGGAAATCCTGATTTCGCAGGCCACCTTCATGCTGATCCGGGATCAGATCATCTGCAAGGAACGCGGAACGCTACAGCTCAAGGGCATCGCCCAGCCCGTCCCCAGCTGGGTGGTGGTGGAGCCCTATGCCAATGCCTCCAGTGCCATCCGGCGCTGGACCGAGGTGTGCATTGATGGCTTCAACCTGCAGCTGGATCTGGATGAGGTCAAGGAGCATGATGTGGAGCGCATCAGCCGCGCCCTGCAGGAGGCCGGTGACACGCTGAAGCGCGGTACCGGCAGGGATAAGTTGCGTCCTCCACTGTAATAAAGGACATTTTTCCATTCGCGACAACTGACACAGCCGCATACAGCGACTGTGTGTCTTTTTGTGGGGTCAATCAGAACCAGCGCGAAAAGAACAGCTTGATCTGGTCAATCAGCCGGGCAAACCAGCCAGCCTGTTCGACCGCTTCAAGCGCCACCACGGGCTGCTGGGCCACCACCTGACTGCCGTTTTTGGCAGTGAGCTGGCCGATCACCTGGCCTTTCTGGATGGGGGCCTTGAGGTCCGGCAGCAGGGTCAGCTGGGTGGTCAACCCCTGGGCACTGCCTTTGGGCAGGGTGGCCACCATGGCCTGGGCCAGACCCACACTCACCTGCGGCTTCTGGCCCAGCCAGATCGGGGCGGTGGCTAGCGACTGGCCCGCCGGACGCAGGGTGGTGGTTTCATAGTTGGCAAAGCCCCAGTTGAGCAATTCCCGCGACTGCTGGGCGCGGGCATTCATGCTGGGGGTGCCAAAAATCACCGAAATCAGCCGCATGTTGCCGCGTTTGCTGGACGCCACCAGACAGTAGCCGGCCTCCTCGGTGTGGCCGGTTTTCAGGCCATCCACGGTCGGGTCCGTGTAGAGCAGGGCGTTGCGGTTGCCCTGCTTGATGTTGTTGAAGGTAAATTCCTTCTCGGAATAAATCGGATAGTATTTTGCACTGGTGCGGATGATGGCCTGCGCCAGAATCGCCATGTCGCGCGCGCTGGAGTAGTGTCCCGGCATGGGCAGTCCAGTGGCGTTCATGAAGTGGGTGTGGTTCATGCCCAGTTTTTTGGCTTCGGCATTCATCAGTTCCGCAAAAGCCCCTTCGTTGCCGGCGATGTGCTCGGCCATGGCCTTGGAGGCATCGTTGCCGGATTGGATGACGATGCCGCGCAGCATCTGCAGGACGGTGGCGGTGCCATTCAGCGGCACATACATGCACGATTCACTGCTGCTGCCCCGGCACCACGCCGATTCATTCATGCGCACCGGCTCATCTTCCCGGAGCTGGCCATGCATCAGCCGCTGCTCAATCAGGTAGCTGGTCATCATCTTGGTCATGGAGGCCGGGGGCAGTTCCTGATCCGGATTCACGGCGGCGAGGATCTGGCCGGAGTCATGGTCCATCAGCACATAGGCCTTGTTGTCCAGGACCGGTGGTGTGGGCAGGACAGTCACAGCCTGGCTGTGGGTGGACGGGGCCAGCAGCAGGCCAGTCAGGGCCAGCGTGCCGGTGGTCCGGGCAAGGGCGGGGCGAAGGTTCATGCAAAACATCCTGCAATCCGGCAGCACCCGTCAGGCTGGGTGCCGCACAAAAAGCAGCAGTCTAGCAGAGCCAGCCCGGATTCCGACACTTGTTGTCCGGGGCCGGTTACATCCGGGCGCAGTGGGTCTGCACACATCGCAGTTAATGTTTTTTATTGTAGCTGAGGATGTCCTGACAGATCTGCCGGTTGTCGGCGGCAGTCGCCGCACTGGCATCGGCGCGGGCCTGCCGGTACAGCTCCTGATAACCAGCATCCGACTTCAGGCTGTCCAGGGCCAGCAGCGGATTGGACAGGCCGGGCATCATTTGCTTGAGGGCAATGGTCAGCCCCTTGCGGAAGGCGGCATGCTGCTGTGTCGGCAACAGGCTGGGGCACAGTTCACGCAGGACATCCATGGCCGCGATTTCTTCCATGGTGGTGGGTAGTGACTGGGCCAGCTCGACCTGACTCGACGGCGGCAGTGCAGGGGTGGCGGGCACTGGTGCAGCAGGCTGGACCTGTGCCGTGGGGGCGCTGGCGGGTTTGGCACTGGCCAGCGGGGCCACTGCCACTCCCAGCCACAGCAGCAGGGTACTTCCACGGTGCACCGGAAAAAAACGCATGACCAACCGCCTGTCCTGAAAAAAACGATGGCCCTGATTGTGCGAGAGCTGCAGGGTGAAATCCAGCCTGTACTGT
>JBPOIS010000113.1:0-14064 GCA_052034295.1 Pseudomonadota bacterium | reverse complement strand
ACTTGCCGGATTTTTTCAGCTGTACCCGCCGGCCGATCAGCTCGACCAGATCGACCCGGTCAAGGATCTGGTCAATGGTGGACTGGGCAATGCGCATGGGGACATCCGGGACAGGTCAGAAAAACACAGCATGGCCCGCGGCAGCCAGGCCGCGCGGCTGTGTGGATGATGCCGCAAAACCCGGCCACTGCCCAGTGCTGTGAGAACGTCCCGGTCGTGGCCTCAGGGGGCGGCGGGTACAGGTTGCGGGTTGCTGACGCTGCTGGATTCAGGCGGGGTCGGCAGGTCCAGCCGGGGTGCTGCAGCCCCGGCTGGTGCAGGTGGCGTGACCAGTTCACTGCGGCGGCCCGCAATGCCCAGGGTCAGTTTGTTCAGCCACGACTGGCGGGTGTGGGCGCGGGACAGCCGCACGCTGTTGCCGTCCACCAGTTGCGGGTAGTTGGCCTGCAGCAGGCGCAGGTAGGGGGCAGCCAGGTCGTCCTGTCCCAGCTTCTGGTGGCTGTAGGCCAGGGTGGCCAGGGCTTCAGGGATCTGTGGGGTCTGTGGGTAGTATTCCAGCACCCAGCGGGCCCGCTGCGCGGCGGCCAGCCACGCCTTGCGCTCCAGATTGAAGCGGGCGATGTTCATTTCGCTTTCGGCCATCTGGGTGACGATGAATTGCAGGCGCTGGGTCACGTCGGCGCTGTAGCGGCTGCCCGGAAAGCGCTTCAGGAATTCCGTGAAATTGTCATAGGCCAGCCGCAGCATGCTGGTGTCGCGGTGGGCTTCATTCAGGCTGGTGTAGCGCAGCAGGCTGTCATAGCCGGTTTCCATGTTGGCGACGCCGCGCACGTAATACACATAGTCGATCTGGCGGCTGTTCGGGTACAGGCGCATGATGCGCTCCGCCACACTGACCGCGCCGGGGTAGTCGCCCAGCCGGAAGCGCGAATACATCAGGTCGAGCTGCGCCTGTTCGGTGTAGGGACCGACCGGGTAATAGGTGTCCAGCGCTTCCAGGGCACGGGCGGCATTGTCGAACTCGCCGCGCTTCAGGGATTTCTGGGCCTGATCGTAGTAGGCCTGTTCGGTCATTTTCGGACCCGCGTCGGCGTTTTTGTCTTTTTTGAAGGTGCCTTTCAGGGTGCTGCAGGCGGGCAGGGTCAGCAGACTGGCAGACAGCAGCACCAGTGCAAAACGGGAAGACGGCATACACACCTCAAAAAAACCAGCCGGCTTTGGGCTACAATGCGGCGTATTTAATCATCTTTGAGCCTGTGCGCCAAATGCCTGACCTTTCCCCTTTTGTAGCGCAGCCTGCACAATCTGTTCCCGTTGAGGCTTCCGAAGCGGCACTGGACCCCCTGGAGGCCGAGGACAGCCTCCCGGTGGAGGATGAGGGCCCGCTGACCGCGCAGGTGCCGCTGGCCGAGGCCGGCGCGCGCTTTGATCAGGTGGCGGCGCTGTGCTTTGCGCAGTTTTCCCGGGAAAAACTGAAAAAATGGCTCACCGAAGGGGCCCTGCAGGTGGATGGCCGGGTGGTGCGCCCCAAGGACCGCTGCGCCGGCGGGGAGCAGCTGTGCCTGACGGTGACCCAGCACACCCAGACTGAGGCCCAGCCGGAGCCGATGGCTCTGGACATCGTCCATGAGGATGAGGCGGTGATCGTCATCAACAAACCCGCTGGACTGGTGGTGCACCCCGGTGCGGGGAATTGGACCGGGACGCTGGTCAATGGCCTGCTGCACCATGACCCCCGGCTGGCCCTGCTGCCGCGTGCCGGTCTGGTGCACCGCATCGACAAGGACACCAGCGGCCTGCTGGTGGTGGCCCGCACGCTGGAGGCGCAGGCGTCACTCAGCCGCCAGTTGCTGCACAAGTCGGTGTACCGTGTGTATGAGGCCCTGTGCGTGGGCGAGGTGATCGCCGGGGGCACGGTGAACGCCCCGATCCGCCGTCACCCGGTGGACCGGCTGCGCATGAGCGTGCAGCCCGGTGGCCGTGAGGCCGTCACCCACTATCGGGTGCTGGAGCGGTTTGGCCACCACACCCTGTTGCAGGTGCAACTGGAAACCGGCCGCACCCACCAGATCCGCGTGCACATGGCCCACCTGGGCAAGCCGCTGGTGGGCGACCCGCTGTACGGTGGGCGGCTGCGCCTGCCGGCCGGGATCAGCCGTGGGCTGATGCAGACGCTGCAGCAGTTCCGGCGACAGGCCCTGCACGCACGCCAGCTCGGCTTTGTGCACCCGTCCACCGGGGCAGAGGTGCTGTACGAGGCCCCCCAGCCCGCAGATTTTGCAGCCCTGCTGGACGCGCTGCGCACCGACCGGGAGCAGGCCGGATGAACACCGTCCAGCCGGTGGATGCTGCGCTCAACCAGCCGTTTACGCCGCCCGGCTGGCCTGCCGCGGTGCGCCTGTACCAGAGCAGCCGTGAGCACGCTGGACTGGGGCAGCCCCCGTATGACTGCTTCAATGTGGCCCTGCATGTCGGTGATGATCCAGCACAGGTGCTGCAACACCGGCTGGACCTGCTGCAGGAACTGGCCCCGGCTGGGGTGCAGCGGATTGACTGGCTGAATCAGGTGCATGGCACAGCGGTGCATCGCGACACCGATCCACTGCAGTGGCCGGCGTGGGACGCGGATGCCGCAGTGACGGGGCAGGCCGGTCAGGCACTGGCGATCATGACCGCAGACTGCCTGCCGGTGGTGCTGTGTGATGCGGCAGGCACGGCCGTGGCCTGCATTCACGCCGGCTGGCGCGGGCTGTGCGCTGGGGTGATCGAAGCCGCAGCCGCCCGGATGGCACAGCCTCCGGCCCGGGCGTGGCTGGGACCGTGCATTGGTCCAGCCGCCTTTGAAGTGGGTGAGCCGGTGCGGGCAGCTTTTGTGGCGCAGGATGCACGCGCCGGGATGGCCTTTGTGCCGGGACGAGCCGGGCACCACTGGGCCAATTTGCCGCAATTGGCGGCGCAGCGCCTTGAAAAACTGGGCATCAGCGCCATTGTGAACACGGCGGCCTGCACGGTGCAGCAGCCGGAGTTTTTTTCCTATCGCCGCGAAGGCCGTACCGGCCGACTGGTGACGTTGGTGTGGCGGGTGCCGGAACCGGGACCTGCCCAATGAGTGGCGAGGCATCTTGCATGTGGGATTCTGTGGGCGGACTGCGCCCTGATCAGCCGTTGCTGGCGGTGGCCTATCACAGTCCGTACGGGCACACCCGCCGGGTGGCTGAGGCGGTGGCGGAAGGGGCTGCCGGAGCAGGGGTGCAGGTGTGGCTGCAGGATGTGGCCACCGACATCCACTGGGCTGCGCTGGATCAGGCCGACACGCTGGTGCTGGGGTCGCCGGTGTACATGGGCAGCGTCAGTGCGGGCATGAAGACCTTCATGGACAGTACCTCCAAACGCTGGAAAGACCGACTGTGGGCCGGTAAGCTGGCTGCAGGCTTTGCCAATTCGGGCGGGCTGAGTGGCGACAAGCTGGCTGTGCTGCAGCAGCTGTGCCTGTTTGCCATGCAGCATGGCATGCTGTGGAGTGGACTGCCGCTGTTGCCGACCGGTATGGGCCCGCAGGACCTGAACCGCATGGCCGGGTTTCTCGGCCTGATGACCCAGTCGGACAATGCCCCGGTGACGCAGACCCCGCCGGATGGTGACCTGCGCACCGCCCACTGGTTTGGTGGACATCTGGCCCAGCTCACCCTGGCCCGCTGCCGCACCTGAGGGGCCGGTTTTTTTCATCCACTGCTGACCGGGACGCCGCATGATCTGGAATCCATTCAAAGCCAAACCGGCGCCTGCCCCGGCCGACCTGTCGGCACTCACGCCCGAACAGATGACCCAGCAGCTGGGGGTGAAGCTGCACCGTCTGGTGCAGGCCTATCTGCATGACCGCAGCCGCCTGACCGATCTGGGGGCCACGTGGCCGGAGCAGTTGCAGGGGCTCATCCACATGTACGATCAGGCCATTGCTGTGGATGACCAGCCGCAGTGGCGGTTTGAGCGCAGCAAGCTGCTGATTCAGGCCGGTCGCAATGAAGACGCCTGGCAGGACCTGCTGTGCATTGAACCGGTCATCGAGCCACAGCACAAGCGCCCGATCCTCAAGGCGCTGATCCTGCTGGCGCAGATGCGTCAGGATGCGCAGTCCGTGGCCGATTACCAGCAGCGCCTGCAGCAGCTGGGCTAGGGGGCTGGGGCGCGTGTCCGTCACCCAGCAGGCCTTTTGCCACCACCACGGCCCACAGGCCTCCGACCACCTGTGCGAGCACAAAGCCGCCGACATCGCCCAAGGCAATCCCGGCAAAGCTGTCGGTCAGGCTGCGCGCCAGGGTCACGGCGGGATTGGCAAAGGACGTCGAGGCCGTAAACCAGTACGCCGACACGATGTACAGGGCCACGGCCGCTGGCGTGCGCTGTGGGCTGTGCTGCTGGGTGCTGAGGATCATCCACAGCAGGCCAAAGGTGGCCACCGCCTCACTGAACCACTGTGTCATGCCGGTGCGGGGTTGCGTGGCGTGTTGCAGCAGCGGTAGGTCAAACATGGCATGCGTGGCCAGCACACCCGCCACCGCACCGACCCCCTGGGCCAGCGCATAGCCACTCGCGTGCCGCCAAGACAGCTGGCCGCGCATCGCCGCCCACAGGCTGACCACGGGATTGAGATGCGCGCCACTGACCGGGCCCAGACTGACCATCAGCGCATACAGCCCGGCGCCGGTGGCCAGCGCATTGGCCAGCAGGGCCAGACCGTTCTGACCGGGAAAAAGCCGTTCGGCCATCACCCCAGACCCCACCACAATTGCCAACAACAGCGCTGTGCCCAGCGCCTCGGCCAGCAGTAAGCGGCCCAGACGGACCGGCGGAGAGACCGCAGCACTCATAGGGAGGTCTCGCCGGACTGGGGCGCGATTTTCTCGAGGGCTTGCTGGCGTTCGACCCCATTCATCTGTTCAAAGGGCAGGGCCACCAGCGCTTCGATTTTTTGCCGGATCAAGCCAAAGGTGTGTGCAAAGGCGGCCTGTTTTTCAGCGTCCGTCCCCTGCACGTGTGAGGGATCAGCAAAGCCCCAATGCACCTTCAGGGGGGTGCCGCGCCACAGCGGGCAGGACTCGCCTGCGGCACTGTCACACACGGTGATCACCAGATCCATCACCGGTGCGTCTGGGCCGGCAAACTCATCCCAGCTTTTGCTGCGCATGGCCTCAGGCGGATAGCCAATCGTCTGCGCCTGTGCTGCGGCCAGCGGATTGACCCGCCCCATGGGCTGACTGCCTGCGCTGTAGGCAAGCCAGCGGCCCTGACCCAGGACGTTGATCAGGGCCTCGGCCATGATGCTGCGGGCCGAGTTGCCGGTGCACAGCACCAGCACACGACAGGGTTCTGGCTTCATGATGTTCTCCGGAGGTTTAGGGTTCTGGCGTGGCTGTGGCGCCACAGGCCGGGGGCATCCCCCCGAGGTCACAATCGGCACCCTGACAGCAGTTTTCAGTCAAAAAAACCAGCAACGCATTCATCACCGCATAGTTGGCGCGGTAAATCACAAACCGCCCCTGCGGCGTGGCTGTCACCAGCCCGGCGTGGAGCATTTCCTTGAGGTGAAAGGACAGGGCAGAGGGGCTGACCTGCAGGGCAGTGCTGAGGGTACCCGCCGCGAGACCCTGCGGCCCGGCCTGCACCAGCAGGCGGAACAGGTCCAGACGGGAGGCTTGGGCCAGTGCAGCCAGCACTGGAACGGCTTGGGCAGTGTTCATATTTCAATAATAATTGAAATATTGAAATTTTCAAGCCGGTCTGTGGCTGCCCAGCCTGAATTTTGCTCAGCCCAGCCTGAAGCAATTTCCGCATCCACCCCGGCAGAGGCCGGGGAGCTGTGCTAGACTATGCACCTTCAAAATGCCCGCCCCTTCATTGAAGCTGTCACTGGAGCTGCCATGTTTGCCAACCTTTCCCTGCATCAGTACGATCCCGAGCTGGCTGCGGCCATCGATGCCGAAGACCAGCGTCAGGAAGACCATATTGAGCTGATCGCCTCCGAAAACTACTGCTCCCCGGCAGTCATGGAAGCGCAGGGCAGCAAGCTGACCAACAAATACGCCGAAGGCTATCCGGGCAAGCGCTATTATGGGGGCTGCGAGCATGTGGATGTGATCGAGCAGCTGGCCATTGACCGTGCCAAGGCACTGTTTGGGGCGGACTACGCCAACGTGCAGCCGCACGCCGGTTCGCAGGCCAACAGCGCCGTGTTCCTGGCCCTGTTGCAGGCGGGCGACACCGTGCTGGGCATGAGCCTGGCCCACGGTGGCCACCTGACCCACGGCGCCAAGGTGAATTTTTCCGGCAAAAACTACAACGCCATCCAGTACGGCCTGAACCCCGAGACCGGCGAAATCGACTATGAAGAAGTCGAGCGTCTGGCGCTGGCGCACAAGCCGAAGATGATCATTGCCGGCTTTTCCGCCTACAGCCGCGTGGTCGATTTCCAGCGGTTCCGTGACATTGCCGACCAGGTCGGCGCCTATTTCATGGTCGACATGGCCCATGTGGCCGGTCTGGTGGCCGCAGGCCTGTACCCGAACCCGGTGCAGATCGCGGATGTCACCACCACCACCACCCATAAGACCCTGCGTGGCCCGCGCTCCGGCCTGATCCTGGCCCGCGCCAATGAAGAAATTGAGAAAAAACTCAATTCCGCCGTGTTCCCCGGCAATCAGGGCGGCCCGCTGATGCATGCCATTGCTGCCAAGGCGGTGTGCTTCAAGGAAGCCATGACCCCGGAATTCAAGACCTACCAGCAGCAGGTGGTGCAAAACGCCCGCGCCATGGCCGAGGTGTTCAAGTCGCGCGGCTACGATGTGGTGTCGGGCGGGACCGACAACCACCTGTTCCTGCTGTCGCTGATCAAGCAGGACATGACCGGCAAGGACGCCGATGCGTGGCTGGGTCAGGCCGGCATCACCGTGAACAAAAACGCCGTGCCCAACGACCCGCGTTCGCCGTTTGTCACCTCGGGCATCCGCATTGGTACCCCGGCCGTGACCACCCGTGGCTTTGGTGAAGCCGAAGTGCGCGATCTGGCGGGCTGGATTGCCGACATCCTCGACAGCAAGGGCGATGCCACGGTGATTGCCGAGGTGGCCGCCAAGGTGAAGGCCGTCTGCACCCGTCATCCGGTGTATGCCAAGGCCTGAACCGGGCGGCTCGCACAGGCAGAGGGCATTTTCCTGGTGAAAATGCCCTTTTTTTAGGGGAGTTGCCGATGAATCTGGCCACCGTCCTGCACGAATACGGCTATCCCGCAGTGTTTTTTGGGGTGATGCTCGAGGGCGAGTCAGTGTTGCTGGCGGCGGCATATGGCATCCACCGGCATTTTTTGGCCTGGTGGCCGGTGGTGGGGGCGGCCACGCTGGGTGCCATGGTGATCGACCACGTGTATTTCTGGCTGGGCCGGTTGCGCGGCATGGACTGGCTGCAAAAACACCCGCGCACCTACGCGCGCGCCCAGCGCATGAAAGCCCGCATCGAACACCACCAAAACCTGATCATGCTGAGCCTGCGCTTTTTGATCGGTCTGCGCACGGTGACGCCGATCCTGCTCGGCATGGCGCACATTCCGCCGTGGCGTTTTTTTCTGCTGAACCTGATCAGTGCGCTGGCCTGGGCCCTGCTGGTGACCTGGCTGGGTGAGCGGCTGGTGCACTGGCTGCGGCAGTGGGTTGGCCACCTGCATCCACTGGATTTCTGGATTGTCGGGGGATTGCTGCTGACCGGCCTGCTGCTGGCCCTCTGGCAGCGGCGGCGTCAGGACGGCTGAGCGGTCGATTCTGTCCAGAAAACACCCAGAACTGTGACCCATCTGGCATTTGGTACAAAGCTTGCATTTCAAATCAGGTCCTGACTCTGGCTTCAGGACAGCACACACCTGCAGCGCAGTCTGTCTGAGGGGAATGGGAGGAACCAGCCATGCTGAATCGGGAACAACTGCACGAGTTGGCACAGTTCAAGCTGTTGATGCGCCAGTACACCGGCGTGTCAGTCAAAATTGACGACCTGATTCATGATGTCCAGTACCAGCAGAGCATTTTTGACCTGGCTGAGGACCAGGATCAGGAGGACCTGCTGATGGCCTCGCTGGTGCTGCGGTCACGGCTGGGCTGGCTAGAAACCCAGCGGCCCACGGCGGAGGCCCCGGAACCCGGCCCACTGGCGCCTGTGACGGTGCCTGCCACCACAACGGTGCCTGCACCACCTGAGCCCGCGCCTGCACCACCTGAGCCCGCGCCTGCACCACCTTCGGGCTGGCTGGGGCGTTTTGGCGCAGCCGGCGCGTCGCGCACCGCCGCCGCGGCCAGCGATGATGACCGTTCCCGCTATGTGGTCAGTTTGCGTTAGCGCGGATTTTTCCTGTCCATCAGCCACCGGTCCCGGTGGCTTTTTTGGGCCTGCCAAAAAACTTCTGGCAATTTTTTGCTGGCCGGATGATTTTTCTCTTGAAAACACCGGGCCCCACTCCATCTATCTAAACAGATGATCCTTGGTCAATCTGTGTCGCACCAAGGTGGGATGAAACCCGACAGATCAGGAAAAAATCATGCGTTTTGAAAAGTTTACCGAACGTCTGCAATCGACCCTGTCCGCCGCCCAGCGTCTGGCGGTGCGCCATGACCACAGCGGCATCGAACCGGTGCACATCCTGTCCGCGCTGCTGGATGAACCTGCCCATGGCAGCCTGCTGCAACAGGCCGGGGTCAACGTGCCGCAGCTGCGCCAGCGGGTCGATCAGGCCGTGGCCGATGCGCCAAAACTGGCCAAACCCGATGGCAACATCAACCTGACCCCCGAGGCGGTGCGCCTCCTCAACCTGACCGACAGCCACGCCCAGAAGGCTGGGGATGAGTACATCGCCACCGAATGGCTGCTGCTGGCGCTGGCCGAACAGGGCAGCAGCAAAAAACTGATCGAGCAGGCCGGCGGCAGTGCCGAACGGCTGAAAACCGTCATTGACCAGATCCGTGGAGGCGAAAAAGTCGTGAATCCGAATCAGGAAGACCAGCGCGATGCGCTGAACAAATACACCGTGGACCTCACCGCCCGCGCCCTCTCCGGCAAGCTGGACCCGGTGATTGGCCGCGATGACGAGATCCGCCGCACCATCCAGGTGCTGGCGCGACGCACCAAGAACAACCCGGTGCTGATTGGCGAGCCCGGCGTCGGCAAGACCGCCATTGTCGAAGGTCTGGCGCAGCGCATCGTCAATGGCGAAGTGCCCGAAGGTCTGAAAAACAAGCGCGTGCTGTCGCTGGATCTGGGTGCACTGATCGCCGGGGCCAAGTTCCGGGGCGAGTTTGAAGAGCGCCTGAAAGCCGTGCTGAACGATCTGGCCAAGCAGGAAGGGCAGGTGATCCTGTTCATCGACGAACTGCACACCATGGTCGGCGCCGGCAAGGCCGATGGCGCGATGGATGCCGGCAACATGCTCAAGCCCGCCCTGGCGCGGGGCGAACTGCACTGCGTCGGTGCCACAACGCTGGATGAATACCGCCAGTACATCGAAAAGGACGCCGCACTGGAGCGCCGTTTCCAGAAGGTACTGGTCGATGAGCCCACCGTGGCCGACACCATTGCCATCCTGCGTGGCCTCAAGGAGCGCTACCAGCTGCACCACAACGTTGAGATCGACGACTCGGCGATCATCGCGGCCGCGCGCATGTCGCACCGTTACATCACCGACCGCAAGCTGCCGGACAAGGCCATCGACCTGATCGACGAAGCCGCCAGCCGCCTGCGCATGGAGATGGACTCCAAGCCGGAAGCCATCGACCGGCTGGACCGCCGCCTGATCCAGCTGAAAATGGAACGCGAAGCGGTCAAACATGACGAAACCGCCAGCAGCCAGCTCAAACTGCTGGAACGCCAGATTGAGGAGCTGGAAAAGGAAGCCGCTGACCTCACCGAGATCTGGCAGGCCGAAAAGGCACTGGTGCAGGGCGCGCAGGGCTTCCGCGAGCAGCTCGACAAAGCGCGCATGGACTATGCCAAAGCCGAACGTGAGGGCGACTATGCCGAGATGTCACGGCTGAAGTACAGCGTCATGCCTGAGCTGGAAAAAAACATCGCCAGCGCCGAAGCGGCGGAGGATCAGGAAAAACCCAAGCTGCTGCGCACCAAGGTCACCGACAATGAAATCGCCGAAGTGGTCAGTGCCGCGACCGGCATTCCGGTGGCCAAGATGATGCAGGGCGAGCGCGAAAAACTGCTGCACATGGAGGACGCCCTGCACCAGCGCGTGGTGGGTCAGGATCAGGCGGTCAAGGCCGTAGCCAACGCCGTGCGCCGCTCGCGCGCCGGACTGTCCGACCCGAACCGGCCCTCGGGTTCGTTTTTGTTCCTCGGCCCGACCGGGGTGGGCAAGACCGAACTGACCAAGGCGCTGGCCAGCTTCCTGTTTGACTCCGATGACGCCATGATCCGCATCGACATGAGCGAATTCATGGAAAAACACAGCGTGTCGCGTCTGGTCGGGGCACCGCCGGGCTATGTGGGCTATGAAGAAGGTGGCGTGCTCACCGAAGCCGTACGCCGCAAGCCCTACAGCGTGGTGCTGTTTGATGAGGTGGAAAAAGCCCACCCGGATGTGTTCAACATCCTGCTGCAGGTGCTCGACGATGGCCGCCTGACCGACAGTCAGGGCCGGGTGGTGGACTTCAAGAACACCGTGATCATCATGACCAGCAACCTGGGCTCGCAGGCGGTGCGCGATCTGGGCGAAAACCCCGACCCGGCGCTGGTGCGCGAAACGGTCATGGCGGCCGTGGGGGCCCATTTCCGCCCGGAATTCATCAACCGGATTGATGAAGTGGTGGTGTTTGATGCGCTGGGTCAGAGCCAGATCCGGGGCATTGCCGACATCCAGCTGGCGCGGCTGCGCAAGCGGCTGGCCGACCGTGAGATCAGCCTGGAGCTGGACGATTCGGCCTTTGAGCAACTGGTGAAAGCGGGCTATGACCCCGTGTTTGGGGCGCGTCCGCTGAAACGGGCCATCCAGTCGGAAATCGAAAACCCGCTGGCCCAGCACATCCTCTCGGGAGCGTTTGGGGCCGGGGACACCGTGGTGGTGAAGGGCAGCGAAGACGGTCTGGTGTTTGAAAAAATCCGCTACAGCTGACCGGGCCACAGCCCAATGCATCGTACAGCGCCCAGACCGGGCGCTGTTTTTTTGTGGGTTGCGCAAGACCTACAGCCTCGCCTGACCGGCGACGTTACACTGGTTTTTTTGCTCAGGAGACCTGGCTTATGCCCCTGCATCGCCTCACTGGAGCGGTCACCCGACAGGGAGCCTTCATGGCCCTGTTGGGGCTGGTGCTGACCGGCTGCCAGCATGGCGCCCCCGACAGTTCGGCCAGTCCGGCGCTGCAGGTGCTGGGCACGGAACCGTTCTGGTCCCTGGACCTCCACGGCGACACGGGCCGGTTCAGCACCCCGGAGCATCCTGAAGGAACCCCCTTCCACTTCCATGGGCCTGTACAGCACGGGGCACGATCCGGGATCGACAACCAGCAGGTTCCGGTGCATTTGCACCTGGCCCAGCAGCCCTGCAGTGATGGCATGTCCGACCGTGTTTATCCGCTGACGGCCCGGTTGCAGTATGGCACGCAGGTGTATCGCGGCTGTGCCCGGAGCCGTCCATGAGCCTGCCCCGTCAGTCACGGCTGGTGCTGCCACCGCGGCCACGCGGCATCCACCTGATCACCGCAGACATCCGGGCAGCCCTGCAGGGGATGGACGTTCCAGCGCAGGGCCTGCTGCAGGTGTTTTTGCAGCACACCTCGGCGGGGTTGCTGCTCACCGAAAACGCCGACCCCGACGTGCCGCTGGACCTGATGGACTGGCTGGACCGGATGGCACCGGCCAGTCACCCCGGCTACCGGCACACCCTGGAAGGTCCGGATGATCTGCCCGCCCACCTGATCAGCGCCCTGACCGGGGTGTCACTGTTGCTGCCGGTGACGCAGGGGAAACTGGCGCTCGGCACCTGGCAGGGCATTGCCCTGTGCGAGCCCCGTCGGCACGGTGGCGCACGCCAGCTGCTGTTGACAGTGTGTGCAGTCTGATCGCCGGTGAAAAAATTGCAGGAAAAAATGAAAGTTGTTAAAGTGAAACGCATCTTTGGGCTGGCCAGCGGAATGGCCTGACCTGCCGCGCGATAGGGGTTACCCAGATCCGTGAGGATCACACCTGTGGCGCGTGGGCCCTGATCAAGGCCTGAAAAACATCAATAGGTGACGGCTGATGAACAGCACAGCAGCCAAAGACAAGGAGTTCGGCCATGGTGCGTCATGTGAAAAAATTGCCCTTCCGATGGCTGGTTGCCGTGGTGCTGTGTTATTCGTTGCCGCTTCATGCCATCAGTCCCTTGGATGATGCTGAGCTGAACCGTCAATATTACAACTCCCACCTGAACAACAGCTTGTGGTCTGATGCCAGCGGCCTGATGCCGGTTCATGAGTTCAGTGCACTGACCCGCCAGCACACCACTGAGGATCCTGAAGACCTGCGTGCACTGCTGGCCATGGACATTCACCACAGCCCGAACGTGGACTACAGTGAAGCCACGTTCATGGCGTCAGAATCAAATCCGCAGTCCTCCCCCCCAGCTGCAAGTTCATTGATGACGGCTGCCGCCGCCCTGCCCCCATCAGAGCTGATCCGTAAGGTCAGTGCCCTGATCGCCGCCGCCATGCCACCACCAGATGCCAGCCTCACCCGCAATCTGCTGTCCTGGCAGCTGCAGCAGGACCAGGGCAGCAATGGCCGGCTGGCCCAGTCACAGACCCTGTTCAGCGACATCATGAGCTCGCAGCTGGGCTCTGAGCGCTACAGCCTGCGCTGGGCAGGCAATCTCAGTAACGTGCTGATGATTCAGCCCGACCCCCTGCAGGACAACACCCTCATCACCGATGTGCTCGGCAATGAAGTGGAGCTGCGCATGTCCGGCAATACCGCCATCCTGCTGGAAGTGAAAGGCTACCGCAGCAAGCCCTGAGCCCCATCCCGTCTGACCCGTATCCGGCAGCACCCCTCACGGCACTCGGCGGCAATCGCCTGTCCGGGCGCTTGGTGGCAGACTGATCCACACTCTTCCCCAGCCTGTACACGGAGGTGTCGCGGGATTTTTGGCGCTGCCGCAGCATTGGGGTGGTGTACAAGCGTTTGCGACTTTGGCGGCGTCATGCTGTGGATGCCTGCTTTCTCTGCGGTGCTGGTGACGCTGTTGTAACCCCACGGCTGAGACGCTGGGCCGGTCTGCCGGACCCCGCTGACCTGCGGCGTTGAGCCCTCAAAGCGATTGTGCGCCTGTCGAAATCGTCCATCAATCGCGCAATAAATTAATTAAAATATTGATTTTTATTCAAAATTTTTTGAATAAAAAATGGTGCGTTTAAAAATGGGGACTGAACTGCTGCCGGTCGGTTTTGATTCGGAAAATGCGAACTTCATCACCAACTTGATCGGATTTTGTGATTTTGTTCCGCACATTCAGGTTGCAGCCGTCAGGAATGGGCTGGCATAGTGCGCGGGTCGAATAAACCATTGTTCACTCTCCTGGAGCATTGGCCCCGTTCGACACCCTGAAGCACATGAGGTGTTTCACGATGCCAGTCAGGAAGGTTCTGCACCGCGTTTTTGGGTGCAGTGGAATACAGGCAGGGCAGGCCTGAGCGATCAGGTTCAGCCGGTACGTCGCGCCGCGGGAGCGTGCGTCGATGGCCCAGCCAAAAAAATCAATGCGAGGATCGCACATGAGCAAGTTCAGCCAGAACCGTCAAGACCCCAAGGGTGTTTTTCGTCCCATTTCCAGATTCACGGAAACTGACCTGCAGCAGATGTACAGCATCTACCAGAACCCCAGTCTTGTCTAACGCTACGCTGTCCAGGGACTCATGCTGGGCTTGTTGGGCCTGAAAGCATATGCTGTCACCACGGCCAGCACATGGCTGATGAAGCCCTTGAAAGAACGATGGCGGGAATGCTCAAGGCCCATGTGGTTTTTCATGATGCCAAACACCGTCTCAATCCGGC
>JBPOIS010000012.1:0-6861 GCA_052034295.1 Pseudomonadota bacterium | reverse complement strand
TCCGGCCATTGCTGGCGGCAGCAATGCGCAGCAAATGCACCACCTTCACAAAGCGCCGATCCGACAGCCGCTCCTCGGCATGCTCCCTGAACAGCTCGCCATGCTCGCGCCAGATCTCCCGCACCGCCTGCTGGATCTCCGCCGGGAACACCACCGCTGCCGCCTGCTCGCGCAACGCCGCCAGCTCGGTCACCGTCAACTGGTTCTGGCGGTCCACCGTGGCCGCCGGCTGCGGGGCAAACAACTCGGCCAACTGTTCCGGCTCCAGATAGTCCACATGGCGACGGATCAAAAAACGATCATACAGCGCCGCCAGCTCCGGCTGGCCGCGCGGCAGCTCATTGGACGCCGCCACCAGCGATTGCAGCGGCACCTGCATCGCCTCGGTGCCGTTGTGGAATTTGCGCTCGTTCAGGATGGTCAGCAGGCTGTTCAGGATCGATGAACTGGCCTTGAAGATCTCATCCAGAAAGGCCACCTGCACCGTGGGCAGGTAGCCCTGGGTGTTGCGCTGGAATCGGTCCTGCTTGAGCGCGCTCAGCGACAGCGGCCCAAACAGCTCCTCCGGCGTGGAAAACTTGGTCAGCAAATACTCAAAATACGCCGGCTGGTCGCCCTCGGGCGCGATGACCTCACTGAGCCGCCGTGCCAGCAGGCTCTTGGCGGTGCCGGGTGGGCCGATCAGCAGCGCGTTTTCACCGGCCACCAGGGCCAGCAGCGCCGCCCGCAGTGCCTCCCCGCGGCCCACCAGGCCCTGATTGAGTTGTTGTTGCAAGTGGAGGATTTTTTCGCGCACCGTCAGGGTCCTTATGCAGGGGGGGTTTCTGATCCTACCCCAGCCTCCCGACAGCTCGTGTCGTTTGGTGCGGATTTCTAAATTTTTTCATTGGCCTGTCCGGCACCGACCAGCCCGCACAGCAGATGCAGCCCTGCCGCAACTGGTGTACACTGCGGGGCTTAATTTTTTGTCCGACCCGTGGCGATTGCTGGCCACAGCGGACTTGGCAGGATCGGAAAACACCCTCATGGCCTTGATCGTCCAGAAATACGGCGGCACCTCTATGGGCACGCCAGAACGCATCCTCAATGTCGCCCGCCGGGTCCAGCGCTGGCACGGCCACGGCCACCAGATGGTGGTGGTGGTCTCGGCGATGAGCGGCGAAACCAACCGGCTGATTGGTCTGGCCAAAGCCATCACCGACACCCCGGACCCGCGCGAAATGGACCAGATGGTCTGCACCGGCGAACAGGTGACCATCGCCCTCTTGGCCATGGCGCTAAAATCGCTGGGCGTCGATGCCCGCTCCTACACCGGCGGTCAGGTGGCGATCCACACCGATGACCGCTACATGAAAGCGCGCATCCAGAACATCGATGATGACAAAGTACGCCGCGATCTGGAGGCAGGCCGGGTGGTCATCATTGCCGGCTTCCAGGGCGTGGACGCCGACGGCAACGTCACCACGCTGGGCCGGGGCGGTTCGGACACCACCGGCGTGGCCATGGCTGCGGCGCTGAAGGCCGACGAGTGCCAGATCTACACCGATGTCGATGGCGTCTACACCACCGACCCGCGGGTCGCCCCCAAGGCCAGCAAGCTCGACCGCATCACCTTTGAGGAAATGCTGGAAATGGCCAGCCTCGGCTCCAAGGTGCTGCAGATCCGCTCGGTGGAATTCGCCGGCAAATATCAGGTCCCGCTGCGGGTGCTCTCCAGCTTTGATGAAGGACAGGACGGCAGTTTTGATGCCCAGTGGCAACAACAGACCGGCACGCTCATCACCACTGAACAGGAAGACAACATGGAACAGCCGATCATCTCAGGCATCGCCTTCAACCGTGACGAAGCCAAACTGACCGTGCGCGGTGTGCCCGACCACCCCGGCATGGCCTCGCGCATCCTCTCGCCGATCGGTGAAGCCAACATCGAAATCGACATGATCGTGCAGAACGTGTCGGCGGATGGCACCACCGATTTCACCTTCACGGTGAACCGCAGCGAGTTCAAGAAAACCCTGGCCCTGCTGCAACAGATCGGCCAGGAAGTCGGCGCCCGCGAAGTCACCGGCGATGACAGCATCGTCAAGGTGTCGATCGTCGGCGTGGGCATGCGCAGCCATGCCGGGGTGGCCAGCCGCATGTTCAGCACGCTGGCGGCAGAAGGCATCAACATCCAGATGATCAGCACCTCCGAGATCAAAATCTCCGTGGTCATTGACGAAAAATACCTCGAACTGGCGGTGCGCAGCCTGCACACGGCCTTTGGGCTGGATCGGACCAGCGGCGAAAGCCGCGCCCAGGCCTGAGGCGTCCCCGACCGGATGGGGCCATGTTTGGTTCCGGATTGACCGACAAGATCAGCGGTTTTTGTGATCAAAACCGCTTATCCTACTGTTCGGTCCATCCTGTTATGGGACATACTCAACCCGGTTTGCACTCATGGTTGAGTTTTATTTTTCAAGGAGAAAAGCATGTTAATCCTGACCCGTCGGGTGGGTGAAACCCTCATGGTCGGCGATGAAGTCAGCGTCACCGTGCTGGGCGTCAAGGGCAACCAGGTGCGCATCGGCGTCAATGCCCCCAAGGAAGTCGCCGTGCACCGTGAAGAGATCTACCAGCGCATCCAGCACGAGCGGGCCATGCACGAGCACCTGCAGCATCTGGAACAGGATTATCAGCCTTCCTTTGATGACGAGCAGTTCAACCGCTGATCGGCCTGTCGTCACCTGATCCCCACCAGGCGGCTCCGGCCGCCTGGATCGTTTTTGCCTGCCCATCGACTGCAGCGGTTTTTTCCTGTGGCCCGGAGTGGCCGGCCTGACCGGGCCCGCCGCTGACCCCGGCAAAAAACGCCAACCCTGCGCGGCTTTGCTATCATGACCACCCCGCACTGCCCACCCTGCACCGCTGTGATGAATCCGTTTGACGACCTGACTGGCCACACCCCGATGATGCAGCAGTACCTGCTGGTCAAGCGCGAGCACCCGCAGGCGCTGCTGTTTTACCGCATGGGTGATTTTTATGAGCTGTTTTTTGAGGATGCCCACCGCGCGGTCCGGCTGCTGGGCATCACCCTGACCCACCGTGGCAAATCCGGCGGCGCACCGATTCCGATGGCGGGTGTGCCGTATCACTCGGCGGAAGGCTACATTGCCCGGCTGGTCCGTCAGGGCGAAACCGTGGTCATCTGTGAGCAGGTCGGCGAGGTCACCGGCAAGGGCCCGGTCGAGCGCAAGGTGGTGCGCACGCTGTCGCCCGGCACCCTGACCGATGATGCCCTGATCGGCAGTCGCGCCAGTGTGCATCTGGTGGCGGTACACAGCGCCCGCAGCCGCCAGGGCCAGCAGTTCGGGCTGGCCTGTCTGGACCTGAGCTCTGGCCGGCTGACCGTGCAGGAGCTGGCCGGGGACCTGTCGCAACTGCGCAATGCGCTGGCCCGGCTGGCCCCGGCGGAGCTGCTGGTGTCTGAGCAGACCCCGCTGGAAGACCCGCACAGCCTGAGCGATTGCCCGGTCACGGTGCGGCCTGCGCTGGACTTCCAGCAGGCTGAACGCGAGCTGTGCCAGCAGTTCGGGGTGCATGACCTGTCCGGATTCGGGGTACAGGATCTGCCGCTGGCGCAGGCCTGTGCCGCCGCACTGCTGCACTATGCACGCGAGACCCAGCAGTCGGCACTGCCGCACATCCGCAGCCTGCGGGTGGAGCAGCCGGACCAGTTCATCCTGCTCGACCGGGTGACCCGCCGCAATCTGGAGCTGGTGGCGCCACTGTTCGAGGGCGGCACTAGCCTGCTGGCCCTGCTCGACGACTGCCAGACGCCCATGGGCAGCCGCCTGCTGCAGCGGGAGCTGATGCAGCCGCTGCGCGATCAGGCGGTGCTCAACCAGCGTCTGGACGTGATTGCCTGGCTGAAGGACGGCCTGCAGGATGATGCGCTGCGGCCCATCCTGCATGAGCTGGGCGATGTGGAACGCATTCTGGGCCGGATTGCGCTGGGCACCGCCCGCCCACGGGATCTGGTGCAGCTGCGCCAGACCTGCGCGACCCTGCCCCGGCTGACCACCGGACTGCAGCAGGCGCTGTCCACCCAGCCCCAGCCCGCCCTGCAGGCCCTGCTGCAGGACCTGCACGGCACCGACACGGCGCAGCATTGCTTTGCCCAACTGGCGGCGCTGCTGCAGCAGGCGGTGGTGGAACTGCCGCCGGTGCTGCTGCGCGATGGCGGGGTGATTGCCACGGGCTATGATGCCGAACTGGATGACCTGCGCAGCCTGCGCGACCGGGCCGGTCAGGTGCTGCTCGATCTGGAGCAGCGTGAGCGCGAGCGCACCGGCATTGCCTCCCTGAAAATCGCCTACAACAAAGTCAGTGGCTATTTCATCGAACTGACCCGCGTGCAGGCGGCCCACGCCCCGGCGCATTTCATCCGCCGCCAGACCCTGAAAAACGCTGAACGCTACATCACCCCCGAGCTGAAGCAATTCGAGGATCAGGTGCTGTCCAGCGAATCGCGCGCCCTGCAGCGGGAAAAATGGCTGTACGAACAACTGCTGGCGCAATTGCGCAGCCACTTGTTTGCCCTGCAACAGCTCAGCGACGCGCTGGCCCTGCTGGATGTGTGCTGCAACTGGGCGCATCAGGCCCGGCAGCGCCAGTGGCAGCGCCCGGTGTTCAGCGACCAGCCCGGCCTGCACATCGAAGCGGGCCGTCATCCGGTGGTTGAGGCGCTGATCGACACGCCGTTTACCGCCAATGACACCCACCTGTCCCCGCAGCGGCGTCTGCTGATCATCACCGGCCCGAACATGGGCGGCAAATCCACCTACATGCGCCAGACCGCACTGATCGTGCTGCTGGCCCACTGCGGGGCCTTCGTGCCCGCCCGCAGCGCACGGCTGGGCCCGGTGGACCGGATTTTTACCCGGATCGGCTCAGCGGATGACCTGTCCACCGGCAAATCCACGTTCATGGTGGAAATGACCGAAACCGCGCAGATCCTCACCCAGGCCAGTCCGCAGGCGCTGGTGCTGATGGATGAGGTGGGCCGGGGCACCAGCACCTACGACGGGCTGTCGCTGGCGTGGGCCTGTGTGCTGGATCTGGCCCAGCGCATTGGCTGCCTGACCCTGTTTGCCACCCATTACTTTGAGCTGACCGAACTGGGCCAGCAGCCAGGCATCGCCAATGTGCACGTGGAAGCCCGTGAGGTGTCCGGCGAACTGCTGCTGCTGCATCAGGTGCACGAGGGGGCAGCCAGCAAGAGCTTCGGGCTGCAGGTGGCCCGGCTGGCCGGGATTCCTGCGCCGGTCCTGGCCGAGGCACGCAAGCGCCTGCGCCTGCTGGAACAGCAACAGGCCGCGCATCTGGCCCACAGCGTGCAGGGCAGCCTGTTTGCCGCGGTGCCGGAAGAACCCGAAGAACCGGTGGAAGTGGTCCGGCCCTCTGTGCCCTCTGTGGTGGATGCGCATTTGCAGGCGCTGGATGTGGACGCACTGACGCCCCGGCAGGCGCTTGATATGCTTTATCAGCTAAAAGAATTGTCGGCACAGGCCAAAAGCCCCTAAACTACGCGCCAGCCGAATTTTGTTGGACCTGCGTCAGGAGCGCTCGCCATGACCTTTGTTGTCACCGAAAACTGCATCAAATGCAAATACCAGGACTGCGTCGAAGTCTGCCCGGTCGATTGCTTCTATGAAGGTCCCAACTTCCTGGTCATCCACCCGGACGAGTGCATCGACTGCGCCCTGTGCGAACCGGAATGCCCCGCCAACGCCATTTTCAGCGAAGACGAAGTGCCCAAGGGCCAGGAGCAGTTCATCGCCCTGAACGCCGAACTGGCGGAAAAATGGCCCAACATCACCCAGATCGGTGAGCAGCCCGCCGACCGTGAGGAATGGAACGGCAAACCCAACAAGCTGCAGTACCTCGAACGCTGAAGCACGCGTCGGGTCCGGGCCGGCGCTGTGCCGGCCTTTTTTTTCGCCACAGTTTGAAGATGTTTAAGCAAATGCTTCAGGGCCTTGCCGACACCCGGAAAAACCCCATTTAATCACCCTGTGGCTCTCGGGGACGTGAATTCATGCAACACCCTTCAAGGACGGATCAGGCGCTCTGGCCCATCAACAGTCCTGCTTCACTGCGGCTGGTGGCGGTCGGTGTGGCCAGCCTGCTGGCCGGTTCCTGCCAGCAGATTCCGGTCCGCAGCAGCGGCTATGCCACCACCCAGCCCCACCGCGACCTGCCGGTGCTGGTGGCACGCCAGCCTGCGCCCGTCCCCACCCCGGCCCCGACCCTGACCGTGGAAGAAACCACCACCCTGCACCCGGCCCCGGTGCTGCGCCCGCATCCCCTGCCGGAGAGCTATCAACGCTGGCTCAGCCGGGTGGATGGCCGGGAAATCAACGCCTATCGGCATTACCTGAAATCGGAAGGCGTGCGCTACATCCCCTCGATGGATGAGCTGCTGCAGACCGCGCGCAAATGGCAGGAATGCAACCACGAGCAGTACGGCGTGCCGCCCCGCGAGCTGTGGTCGCAGATGGTGCCGACCCTGCGCGTGCTCGACCAGCTGCGCGAGCGTGGCATCCTGCAGGAGTTCAGCGTGACTTCGACCTACCGTGATCCCGCACTGAACCGCTGTGCCGGGGGCAGCAGCGGCAGCAAGCATGTGTTCAATGCCGCGCTGGATGTGCGGCTGGAGGGCGGACAGGCCCCGCTGGAACAGCAGGCCGCCGTGCGTGAGCAACTGTGTGAATTCTGGAAAAAACGCGGTGAAGCGCTGAATCTGGGGCTGGGGCTGTATGCCAGCGGACAGATCCACATCGACACCCAGGGCTACCGCACCTGGGGCCCGGACTACAC
>JBPOIS010000029.1:0-6511 GCA_052034295.1 Pseudomonadota bacterium | reverse complement strand
GTGCAGCAGAGCCTGGAGCGTTATTTCATGACGGTGACGCTGATCCACAGCCAGGGCAGCGGACGCATCAGCACCCGCCAGCTGGAGGACCTCAGCCACCTGCTCGGCCAGCGCCTGTCGATCCTGTATGAATTCAACTCACCGGAGTTTTTTGACAAGGGGTTGTTCAAGCGCTTCATCGAAACGCTGGTGCAGCAGCACTACCTGACCATCAGCGCAGAAGGGCTGATTGCCTTTGACCATCGCCTGTCCACCATGGCCGAGGACGCCAATCTGGTGCTGGATGCCGAAACCATCAACACCCTGAAGCACATTGCCAGCATCACCGATGAGGAAGTGGCCGCCGCCATGCTGGCGCTGGAGCGCAAGGCCAAAAAACGCAAGCCCCGTGCCTGAGCGGACCGCCCCGGCAGCCCACCGGCTCCGGGGTCCAGCAGGTCATTCGCCGTCGCGGTTGCAGTCGAACTGGCTGGGGTCAATCTGACAGCGCACCTTTTTGATGGTCGAGGTCATCTTCTTGTTGTAGATGCCCTGTTGCACCAGCCGCACACGCATTTCGCGGAACAGGCGCACATAGCCGTCCAGCTCTTCCTTGGGCAAGTCCATCCAGTAGCTGGGCTGGATGAGTTTTTCCTGGCGGTCGGCGGCGGCCATGGTGCGTTCTACCTGTCCGGCAAACCACTGTCGGCTGTTCTGGCCAAACCCACTGGCGAATTTTTCTGGATGCATCACGAAGTTGCCTGAAATCAGTGCCACCGGGAAGCGCACCACCCCGCCCTTCAGGCCCATGCCCTTGGACAGCTCAAAGGCGTTGATGGCCAGCGCTGGGGCGCCCAGACTGTCCACCTGGCCGGTGTTGAACATCGGCCCCATGTTGTTGACGTTGACCGGGACCGGAACGGTGCCGAGCTTGCGGGCCATTTCACGCTGGGCCGGGTCGGAATCCTGCACCCCGAAGCGGATGCCCTGGGCCTTGGCCAGTGAGTTGATCCGGCGGTCATTGACCACCAGATAGGCCATGCCAATGGCAAAAACGCCCGCCACCTCATGGCCGTTTTGCAGCATGTCCGGCTGCAGCTTGGGGTTGCCCATCAGCTTGAGCATAAAGCGTGCCACCCGCTTGTCAAAAATCGCACCCACGGCGTTCAGGCTGCCGGTGTAGTTGTTGAAATCCCGTACGGCAAAATCGGTCACCACCATGCCATCGCATTTCTTGGCCTGATAGTCCTCGACCACCTGATCTTCGTTGCGGTAGGGCCTGAGCTGGACATCGGTCCCGAAGCCCTTGGCGGCCACGGCAAAATCCTTCATCAGCCCATACAGCTCACCAGCCCCGCCCATGGGGTCATACACACACACCACCGCTGCCTGGCTGCCCGCGCAGCCTCCGATCAGGGCCAGCGCCAGTGTGCTTTGCATCAAAATCCGCTTTATCATGTCTTTGGTCCGTCGCTGACATTTTCTTGGAGTGTAACGGTGATGCTGCGGCTGCGCACCCCCGTCGGATCGAAGGCATTGTCGGGCTTGTTGTCAGCCAAAGCAATTGCAGGACTGCTCACGCCTGATGTCAGAATGGTCCCCCTAGGCAGTTTCCGCTGGCTTGCATACACTAGCCCGATGAGTACACCACTTGACACCCTGAGCGGCGTGGGCCCGACGGCCCTGGCCCAATTGCAGCGCCTGGGCATTGACTCGGTTGAGGCGCTGCTGTTTCACCTGCCACGCGGCTATGAAGACCGTAGCCGCCTGGTGCCGCTGTCAGCGCTGCACCGTGGCCAGTCCGCGCTGGTGGAAGGGGTGGTGCAATCCGTGGATCATCCGCCGGGCCGTCGGCCGTCACTGGCGGTCCAGCTCACCGATGGGCGGGGCCGACTGACGCTGCGGTTCTATCGGGTGTATCCGGGACTCAAGGAAAAACTCACCGTCGGCAGTACCCTGCGGGCGTTTGGTGAAGCCCGGCTGGGGGCCCGTGGGCTGGAGATGTATCACCCGGAATTCCAGCGCATCGCACCGGGTACACCGCTGCCGCCGTCCCGGCTGAGCGCCATTTATCCGACCACGGAGGGGCTGACCCAGCCACGCCTGCGCCAGTGGATGCAGCAGGCCCTGCAGCAGGTGGGCCGCCACTTGCCGGAGCTGCTGCCCGCCAGTCCCCGGCGCAAATACGACCTGATCACGGCGCTGTCCTATATTCACCAGCCCCCGGCCGATGCCCCGGTCGAGCTGCTCCTGCAGGGCCAGCATCCGGCCCAGCAACGGCTGGCCTTTGAGGAGCTGCTGGCCCACCAGATCAGCCTGTTGTCGCGGCGGCAGGCCATCCAGGCCGATCAGGCCCCGGTGTGTCCCCCATCGCAGACTTTCGCCAGGGCCCTGCTGCAGCAACTGCCCTTCCAGCCGACCGGGGCCCAGCAGCGGGTGGGGGCAGAAATCACCCAGGACCTGAGCCGGTCGCACCCCATGCTGCGGCTGGTGCAGGGCGATGTCGGTGCCGGCAAGACCCTGGTGGCCGCGCTGGCGGCCTGTCAGGCCCTGGAGGCGGGCTGGCAGGTGGCGCTGATGGCCCCCACCGAGATCCTGGCCGAACAGCACGCGGTAAATTTCCAGCGCTGGTTTGCCCCACTGGGCATCCGTGTTGGCTGGCTGGCCGGCAAACAAAAAGGCAAGGCCCGCAGCCAGGCCGAAGCAGACATCCGCAGTGGCCACTGTCAGCTCGTCGTCGGCACCCATGCGCTGTTTCAGGAGGCGGTGCAGTTTGCCGGGCTGGGGCTGGTGATCATCGATGAACAGCACCGTTTCGGGGTGGACCAGCGGCTGGCGCTGCGCGAAAAAGGCCCGCGCCACATGACCCCGCACCAGTTGATCATGACTGCCACCCCGATCCCGCGCACGCTGGCCATGAGCAGTTATGGGGATCTGGACACGTCCGTCATTGACGAACTGCCGCCGGGACGCACCCCGATCACCACCGTCACCCTGCCGATGGCACGCCGCAACAGCGTGATTGAGCGGGTGGCCATCAACTGTGCCGAAGGCCGCCAGGCCTACTGGGTGTGCACGCTGGTGGAAGAATCGGAAACGCTGGATGCCCAGGCGGCCGAGGCCACCCATGCCGAATTGTGTGCCCTGCTGCCGCACCTGCGGGTGGGCCTGGTGCATGGCCGCATGAAAGCCGAAGAAAAACAGTCGGTCATGCAGGCCTTCAAGAACAACCAGCTGCACCTGCTGGTCGCCACCACCGTGATTGAAGTCGGGGTGGACGTGCCCAACGCCTCGCTGATGATCATTGAAAACGCCGAACGGCTCGGACTGTCACAGCTGCACCAGCTGCGCGGCCGGGTCGGGCGCGGTGCCACCGCCAGCTACTGTGTGCTGATGTACAAAGGCCCACTGACCCCGCAGGGCATGGCCCGTCTGGGTATTTTGCGCGACAGCAGCGATGGCTTTGTGATTGCGGAAAAAGACCTGGAGCTGCGCGGGCCGGGAGAGTTGCTGGGCACCCGCCAGACCGGCGAGCTGGGCTTTCAGGTGGCTGACCTGCTGCGCGATCAGGCCCTGCTGCAGCCCGCCCGGCAGATGGCGGAACAACTGCTCAGCCAGCACCCCGAACAGGCCAGCGCCCTGCTGCAGCGCTGGCTGCCGCATGCGCCGCGCTATGCCCGGGTCTAGCGCCATGTCACGGCTGCGCAGCCTTTGGCCCGCACCGGCCTGCCCGCTGTGCCAGAGCCAGCCCACGGCAGCGCCCCTGCCCTGCTGCAGTGCCTGCTGGCAGGACCTGCCCTGGCGTCAGCAAAGCCTGCAGCTGCCCGATATCCCGGTACGGGTCGCCTGTGCCTACCAGTGGCCGCTGGACCGGCTGATTCATTTATTCAAATACCAGGAACAGCTGCAATTCCTGCCCGTGCTCACCGCCATTCTGGCCACCCAGCCACGCCCTGCCGTCACCGCCATTGCGGCAGTGCCCCTGTCGGCACAGCGTCTGCGCGAGCGGGGTTACAACCAGTGTCAGCTGCTGGCCCAGCAATTGTCCCGGCACTGGGGCATTCCGCTGTGGTCCGGCCTGCAGCGCATCCGTCACACGGATCGACAGCAACAGCTGGATGCCCTGCAGCGCCAGCACAATCTGGCCGGCGCCTTTGCCCTCGTTGATCCCCCTGCAGCGCCAGCCCGTATCCTGCTGATGGATGATGTGCTGACCACCGGCAGCACCCTGGGCGAGCTGGCCCGCCTGCTGGCCCGGCAGGGTGTGGCCGTGGAAGGGCTGGTGCTGGCCTCCAACCACTGAATGCCCCGGCCCGCACGCCGGGGAATTGGCTTGGTGCCGGACTGGGAGTGGATTACAATACAGCGGTTTGACTGAGGCACTGGCTGGGCCGTGGGGGGACATTCATGCTCGAAGCCTTTCACGCCATTGACCGTGGACACCTGTACGAGGCCACGGTGCGCGGCAGCTTTGACCTGTCGGACGATCTGGTGTGGGTGGACCTGATTTCCCCCAGTGCCGAGGAGCAGGCCTGGGTCAGCGAAGCCTATGGCCAGAACCTGCCCACCCTGAAATCCCTGGAAGACATTTCCGCCTCATCGCGCTATTACCGCGATGACGATGGCGTGCTGCACATCAGCACCTACTTTCTCACCAAGAACCGCCACCAGCTGGCCGACGAAGGCGAGGTCAGCAGCAGCCAGATCCTCGCGCAGGCGCACACCGTGGCGTTCATCCTGCACAAGAACCGCCTGTTCACCCTGCGCGGTCCCAAGCTGCTGTCCTTCCGCGCCTTCCGGGCGCGTGCCCACCGCAACGACTATGAGCTGGATTACCATGACCCGGTGTGGATCCTGCTTGGTCTGCTGGAAGCCAAACTGGATGAACTGGCGGACATTCTGGAAGAAGTCCACAAGGAGCTGGAGCGCTGCACCACCGAAGTGTTGAACAACCACCACCGCGAATACCACCTGGACCTGGACGACATGGTGACCCGGCTGGCCCAGCAGGATGACGTGCTGGGGAAAGCGCAGCTGTGCCTGATCGACCTGCGCCGGGTGCTGAATTTTTTGTCCCGGCCCCGGGCACTCGGCAGCAACCTGTACGATCAGGATCTGCGTGAGCTGACCGAAGATGTGCGCTCGCTGATTGAGCACAATGCCTTCTTGTTTCAAAAAGTCCGCTTTCTGCTCGACACCACCTCTGGATTCATCAACACTGAACAAAGCGACATCATCAAACGCTTCTCGGTGATTTCCAGCATGCTGGCCCCACCGATGCTGATTGCCAGCATCTATGGCATGAACGTGCACGGCCTGCCCATGGCCGACGGGCACTATGGCTTTGTGTTGGTGATGGGCATTCTGGGGGTGTTTTTCCTGATGCCGCTGTGGTTTTTCCGTCGGCGCGGCTGGCTGTAATCTCCTTGATTTCTTTTACATTCCACAGCTTGTTTATGCCACATTAAGCGCATCTAATTCCGGATGCCCCCTTCGAGAGTGTCATCATGCTGCCACGCTGGCTTGCGGTGTTGAGTGGACTGCCCCTGTTGGCCCTGGCGCAGCCAGCGCCATTGCCCGCCCCCGAAAAACCTGCCCTGCGCGTTGGGGTGGCCGGAGGCCTCGGGGCCAGCCTCGAACGCTTTGTGCCGGCCCTGGCACGCGAGCTGGGCCAGCCGATCCACTTGGTGTATGCCAGCAATCTGGGCGCTTTCAAACTGATGGCCACCCCCCGCCCCCCCTATGACGTGGTGATTGGCAGTGTGACCGAAGAGGTCCAGCCCTTCCTGACCGCCCAGCACATGGATCTGGGCACCCTGCAGACCATTGGCACCTCACGGGTGGTGCTGTGGTGCCCTTCCCCGCGGGTGATGATGCGGGTCAGCCCGGACCAGACCCTGAACCAGTCCAGCGTGCGCCGCCTGGCCATCAGCCAGAAAGGCGGCTCGGTGGCGACGCTGGCCGAGCACAATGTCACCATTCCGCCGCAGGTACAGGTGTTGCGGGCTGAACATTCGCTGGCCGCCTGGAAAATGGCCCGCGATGGCCAGGCTGATTGTGCGCTGATCATGGCCGGTTTTCTCAAACCCAGCGACAGCTATCAGCCGGTCAAGAATGCCAGCTTTTCCCTCAGTGGCGTGGTCAGCCGCCATGCTGAGCAGCCACAGCAGGCCGAACGGCTGCTGGCGCTGCTGCGTACCCCGCGCTGGCAGTGGCGGCTGCAGTTGATTGGTTTTGAGCGGTCGGCGCTGAATCCCCGCACCACGCCTGCTGCCCCTCACCCGGCCCGGCCCTGAACCGGCAGAACACAGCGGGTATGGGCTTCAGCCTGTGGGCAGCAAGCAGTCCAGATGAGAAGCGCGGATGATGGCCGCCAGTCGCTCGGGTACGCCCCTCAACTGCAGTGTCTGGCCTGCACGCAACTGGCGCTGCCACTGCATCACCACCGCCAGGGTCAGCGTGTTGGCCCCGGTCAGTCCGGACAGGTCCAGGCCCAGCTGGGCAGCCGTTTGGCCGCGCAGCCAGTCCAGTC
>JBPOIS010000101.1:0-7266 GCA_052034295.1 Pseudomonadota bacterium | reverse complement strand
TGCCGGCCACGGCCACCCCCGCCCGTGCCCTGAGCATGCCCACCCCATCGGCCAGCACCGCCAGGACCCTGGCGGTCGTGGCCGTCAAGGCCCCCAAACCCAGGGGGGAGCGTACCGTGTATCTGGTGCAGCCGGGAGACACCCTGACCGGCGTGGCCCGCCGCTATGGTGTGGACGCCGCCAATGTGGCGGACTGGAACCAGATGGAGCGCACCGCCAACCTGATTGCCGGCACCCCGCTGTACCTGTATGGGGTGAAAGAACCGGCCAAACCCACCAGCTACGTGGTCCAGCCCGGTGACACCCTGACCGCCGTGGCCGCACGCTTTGACCTGACCCCGCAGCAACTGGCCCGCTACAACGACGGCCTGAGTGCCACCAGCAACCTGATAGCCGGCAGCCGCCTGCAGCTGACCGAGCCCAAAGGTGCCGCCAGGACCACACCCGCAGCCAACCCGGCCCCAGCCCCAGCCAAAGCCACCAGCCCATCCGCGGCCGACACCGACGATTACACAGTGCAAAAAGGCGACAGCCTGCGCAGCGTGGCCAGTCGTTATGGACTGAGTGTCACCGAACTGGCCCGGCTCAATGGTGTGCCCAGCACCATCGCGCTCAAGCCCGGCGACACCCTGAGTGTGCCTGCCACGGCCGCCAGCCCGTCTGCGCGCAAGGGCAGCACCAGCCGTCAGGCCACCGTGAGCTACACGGTCAAACCCGGCGAGGGCCTGATTGCCCTGGCCAGCCGCTATGGCCTGAGTGTCGAAGCCCTGGCCGAACTGAACGACACCGACCCACAGCGCAGCCTGATGGTGGGTGAAAAAATCCGCGTGCCGCGTGGTGCCCCCGAGGCAGACGACCCCCCGGCAGCCAAAACCCCGGAACGCAAATCCGCCCGCAGCGCCGAGCCCACCACGGTCAGCTACACCATCCGCCGTGGCGAAAGCCTGCAGGCGATTGCCCGCCGCTATGGCCTCAGCAGCACCGAACTGGCCAGCCTGAACGGCATTCCCGCCAGTGCCAGTGTCCGGGCGGGCGACACCCTGAATGTCCCGCAAGCCCAGACCGACGACAGCGACCCCAAAGCGGCCGCCAGCACCAGCCGTCGCAGTCCCGCCGCGGCGCGCGACACGGATCAGGAGAAAAAAGGCAACTACATCGTGAAAAAGGGCGACACCCTGCGCAGCGTCGCCGCCCGCCATGGCATCACCCACTGGGAACTGGCCAAACTCAATGGGGTGGCCAGCACCGCCAGCCTGACTGCAGGTGACCGCCTGCTGCTGCCCGAAGATTTTGAAAAACAGCCGGGCCCTGCAGACGCGCGTACGGCGGAGGACAAAACCGGCGGCCGGACCAGCAGCAAAACCACCGCGCGCAGCAAAGACAGTCAGGACGGCAGCCAGGACAGTGCCGCCGAAGCCAAAGACAACAAAGCCAAGGCAGCCCGCACCAGTGCCTACACGGTCAAATCCGGGGAAACCCTGGCGCGCATTGCCGCCCGGCATGGCCTGAGTCTGGCGGAACTGGCCGAGATCAACCAGATTCCGGCACAGACCCGGATTCAGGCGGGCGACACCCTTGAGGTGCCCGCTGCAGCCAAACCCAAAAAGCGCTAAAGTAACCCGCGCCTGGGGATGCCGTTTTTGCACACCCCGGCGCGTGATGCCGCAGCCGCAGGCCAATCAACCGGGGGCAGGGACGCCTTGAGCCGACACGACGTGTACTCCATCAGCAAACATCCAGCCAGCGCGCGGGCCGACAGGGTCCGGCGTGTGGCCTGTGCGGGGCTGATCCTGACCGCACTCAGCCCAGTCGTCTGGGCCAAACCGATCACCCAGACCGCCATCGCCCTGGGTGACACCCCGCGCTATGTGGACGCGGTGGCTTTTCCCTATGCCAATCCGGCGGCCCCCAAGGGCGGTACGCTGTCCCGGCAGGCGCTGGGCACCTTTGACAGCTTTAATCCCTTCATTGACAAGGGCCAGAGCGTCATCGGCACCGACTACCTGTTTGACTCGCTGACCACCGCATCGCTGGATGAGCCGTTTGCCCGCTATCCGCTGCTGGCCGAGCGCATCACCAGCGATCCACAGGATGGCTCGTGGATCATTTACCACCTGAACCCCAGAGCCCGCTTTCACTCCGGCCTGCCGGTGCGCGCCGATGACGTGGTGTTTACTTTTGAAACCCTGCTGAAGGAAGGCACGCCGGGCCTGCGCAGCTATCTGGGCGATATCAGGGCGGTGCAGGCGCTGGACCCGCTGACGGTAAAATTCACCTTCAAACGTGCCGATAACCCCGAAATCGCCCTCACCGTCGGGGAAGTTTCGATCCTGAGCCGGGCCGACTGGGCCGGGCGTCCATTCAATCAGGTCAGCCTGCGCGTGCCGGTGGGTAGCGGGCCGTACCGGGTCGAGCAGGTGGACCATGGCCGTGCCATCACCTACCGCCGCGATCCGGACTACTGGGGCCGTGACCTGATGGCCAATCGCGGCAAATACAATTTTGACCGCATCAAATACGTCTACTACCGCAGCGGTGAGGTGGCCTTTGAAGGTTTCAAATCCGGCCAGTACCGGCTGCGTGAAGAAAACAAGGCGCGCAACTGGGCGGTGAATTATGACTTCCCGGCGGTGCGGCAGGGGCTGGTCAAAAAAGAACTGATCCGCCACCAGAATCCAGTGGCCATGCAGGCGCTGGTGTTCAACCTGCGCAAGCCCAGATTTCAGGACCTGCGGGTGCGGCAGGCGCTGACGCTGGCCTTTGATTTTGAGTGGATGAACAAGGCGATTTTCAATGGCGGCTATGAGCGCCTGCAGAGCTATTGGCACAACAGCGAGCTGGCCGCCACCGGCAGTCCCAGTGCCGACGAGCAAAAACTGCTGGCGCCGCTGCTGCCGCAACTGTCGCCCGCGGAACAGCAGGCGGTGCTGACGCCGTGGCGTGCGCCGGTCAGTGATGGCAGTGGCTTCAATCGCGCCAATCTGCTCAAAGCGCGCGAGCTGCTGCTGGCCGCAGGTTACCGCTACCAACACGGCCAGCTGGTCGATGCCAAAGGGCAGCCCTTCACCCTGGAGCTGCTCAGCTACGATGAAAGCCTGCAGCGGGTGCTGCTGCCGCTGGTGCGCAACCTCAAGCGGCTGGGCATCGACGCGCGCGTGCGCATGGTCGATACCCCGCAGTACATTGAGCGCGGGCGGCGCTTTGACTACGACATGGTGATCGACCAGTTCCCGCAGAGCCTGTCACCCGGCAACGAGCAGCTGGGCTACTGGAGCAGTGCCGCCGCCCGCGAGCCGGGCAGCCAGAATAGCATCGGCATCCAGTCGCCGGTGGTGGATGCCCTGCTGCAGTCGCTGGTGCGCAAGCAGTCGCGGGCCAGCCTGCTGACCGCCACCCATGCGCTGGACCGGGTGCTGCGGGCGGGTTATTACGCCATTCCGATGTATGGTGTGCCCGCATACCGGGTCGCCTACTGGGCCGAATACCGCCACCCCGAGCGGCGGCCCTTTTATGCACTGGGGCTGGACTACTGGTGGAGCGATGCGGCCACCGCAGCACAGAGTGACCGCTACATCCAGGGAGGGCGCTAGATGCTGGCCTATATTCTGCGGCGTCTGCTGCTGATGGTGCCGACGCTGTTTCTGATCCTGCTGACCAATTTTGTGCTGGTGCAGGCTGCGCCGGGCGGGCCAGTGGAGCAGGCCATCGAGCGGGCCAAGACCACCGCCGGGATAGGGCAGGCCAGTGCGCTGGGCGGCTCCGGCAACGAGCAGGCGCAGGGCACCAGTGCCGACACGGCGCGCTATCAGGGCAGCCGGGGGCTGTCGCCGGAGATGATCGAACAGATCAAAAAACAATACGGCTTTGACCAGCCCGCGTATCTGCGCTTCTGGCACATGCTGTCCGGCTATGCGCGGCTGGATTTTGGCGAAAGTTTTTTCAAGGGCAGGCCGGTGACCACCCTGATTGCCGAAAAAATGCCCGTGACCATTTCGCTGGGGCTGTGGAGCACACTGCTGATTTATCTGGTGGCGATTCCGCTGGGGGTGTGGAAAGCCCGCCACCACGGCAGCCGCATGGACCGGGCCACGTCAGCGCTGCTGGCGGTGACCCATGCGATTCCGACGTTTTTGCTGGCGATCCTGCTGATCGTGCTGCTGGCCGGGGGCAGCTACTGGCAGGTGTTTCCGCTGCAGGGGCTGGTGTCGGAAAATTTTGCACAATTGTCGTGGCTGGAAAAAATCCGCGATTATTTCTGGCATCTGGCCCTGCCGCTGACCGCGATCACCCTGGGCGGGTTTGCCGGATTGGCGTACCTCACCAAATTTTCCTTTCTGGAAGAACTGGGCAAACAGTATGTGCTGACCGCCTATGCCAAGGGCCTGACCGAGTCGCGGGTGCTGTATGGCCATGTGTTCAGGAATGCCATGCTGGTGGTGATTGCCGGACTGCCCGCAGCGCTGATCGGGATTTTTTTCACCAGCAATTTTTTGATTGAAATCATTTTTAACCTCGATGGGCTGGGGCTGCTCGGCTTTGAGGCGGTGCAGCAGCGCGATTATCCGGTGATTTTTGGCACGCTGTTCATGTTTACGCTGGTGGGCATGTTGCTGCAGTTGATCAGCGATGTGATGTATCAATGGATTGATCCGCGCATTGATTTTGCGCAGCGGGGGTCGGTATGACGCGGCGGGGGTGGAGTCCGGTGGCCCGGGCGCGGCTGCGCCGGTTTCGCGCCAACCGGCTGGGCTGGTGGTCGCTGTGGCTGTTTGCACTGGTGTTTGCGGCGGCGCTGGCGGCCAACTGGCTGGCCAATGACCGGCCAGTGCTGGTGCGCTACGACGGGCAGTTCTACGTGCCGGTGCTGCGCGATTATCCGGAGACCACTTTTGGCGGGGTGTTTGAGACCGCCACCGATTACCGCGACCCGGCAGTGGCGGCGCTGATTGCCCGAAAGGGCTGGGCGCTGTGGCCGCCGATCCAGTTTGCCGACCAGACGCCAAATCTGGATCTGGCCGTGCCGGTGCCGTCGCCGCCCTCGGCGCAGAACTGGCTGGGCACCGACGATCAGGGTCGTGATGTGCTGGCGCGGGTGCTGTATGGGCTGCGGGTGTCGATCCTGTTTGGGCTGGCGCTGACGCTGGCTGGTTCACTGCTGGGCATCGTGGTTGGGGCCGTGCAGGGCTATTACGGCGGCTGGGTGGACCTGATCGGGCAGCGTGTCCTGGAGGTGTGGGGCGGTCTGCCGCAATTGTTTCTGGTGATCATTCTGGTCAGCCTGTTCAGCCCCAGCCTGTGGGTGCTGTTTGGGCTGATGCTGCTGTTTGGCTGGATGGATCTGGTCGGGCTGGTGCGGGCGGAGTTTTTGCGGGCGCGCAACTTTGATTATGTGCGGGCGGCACGGGCGCTGGGATCGGGTGACCGGGTGATCATGTTCCGGCATATTTTGCCCAATGCACTGTCCAGCAGCCTGTCGCGGCTGCCGTTCATCCTCACCGCCAACATCACCGCACTGACGGCGCTGGATTTTCTGGGCTATGGCCTGCCGCCGGGGTCGCCGTCGCTGGGAGAGCTGATGACCCAGGGCAAAAACAACCTGGATGCGCCGTGGCTGGCGCTGTCGGGGTTTTTTACCCTGTCGATCCTGCTCAGTTTGCTGATTTTCATTGGAGAAGCCGCGCGTGATGCCTTTGACCCCCGACGCTGAGGCGTCCGCGTCCGCAGTCCCGGCACCGCTGGTGACGGTGCGGCATTTGCACATCCAGGCGCCGGACGGACAGGTGCTGGTGGCGGATCTGGGCTTCGAGGTGCAGGCCGGTCGCACCACCGCGATCGTCGGCGAAAGTGGCTCGGGCAAGTCACTGACCGCGCTGGCGCTGATGGGCCTGCTGTCGCCGGGGCTGGCTGTGTCCGGCAAGCGCCATCTGGGTGCGCTGGCCCTGGAGGGGCTGGATGAGGCGGGCTGGCGTGGGGTGCGTGGATCGCGCATTGCGATGATTTTTCAGGAGCCAATGACCGCGCTCAATCCGCTGCACCGCGTGGAAAAACAGATCGGTGAAGCGCTGCGGCTGCGCGGCATGGGCAAGGCGGCTGTGCGGGCGCGGGTGCTGGACCTGCTGGCGCAGGTCGGTATCCCTGATCCGGTGCGGCGACTGTCACAACTGCCGCATGAGCTGTCCGGCGGGCAGCGCCAGCGGGTGATGATTGCCATGGCGCTGGCCCAGGACCCGCAGGTGCTGATTGCCGATGAGCCGACCACGGCCCTGGACGTGACCCTGCAGGCGCAGATCCTTGACCTGCTGGAGCGGCTGAAGCGGGAGCGCCAGATGGGCCTGCTGCTGATCAGCCACGACCTGAATCTGGTGCGCCGCTACAGCGATCAGGTGGTGGTGATGCAGCGCGGCGTGGTGGTGGAGCAGGGGCCCACCGAGACGGTGTTTCACCAGCCCAGCGCGGACTACACCCGCCATCTGCTGGATCAGGACTTTGGGCAGGCGCTGCTGCTGCCCCCGCTGGAAAAAGGTGACAAGACCCCGCCGCGTCTGGAGCTGAAAAAACTGCGCGTGGCCTTCCCGGTGCGTAGCGGCATTCTGAACCGGATCAGCGGCGAAACCGTGGCGCTGCAGCCGCTGTCGGTGGCGGTGCGGCCCGGTGAGTCGCTGGGTGTCGTCGGTGAAAGCGGCTCCGGCAAAACCACCCTGGCCCTCGCGGTGGCGCGGCTGATTGCCAGCACCGGCCAGATCAGCCTCGAAGGCCAGCAGCTCGACCACGTGCCCGAAAAACGCCTGCGCCCGCTGCGCAGCCAGTTCCAGATGGTGTTTCAGGACCCGTTTGCCAGCCTCAACCCCCGCCTGCCCCTGCTGCAGATCATCGGTGAGGGCATCGAGCGCAGCGTGCCGGGTGCTGCCCAGCGGCGCGAGCGGGTGATGGCGGCGCTGCGGCAGGTGGAGCTGCCGGAGTCCTTCGTGGATCGCTACCCGCATGAGCTGTCGGGCGGGCAGCGTCAGCGGGTGTCTCTGGCGCGGGCCTTGATCATGCAGCCCAAACTGTTGATCCTCGATGAACCCACCTCGGCACTGGACCGCACCACGCAGCGGGCCATGGTGCGGCTGCTGCGGCAGATTCAGGCGCAGACGGGCCTGAGCTATGTGTTCATCAGCCATGATCTGGCGGTGGTGCGGGCGCTGTGTCAGCGCATTCTGGTGCTGCGGCATGGCGAGTTGATGGAGGTGCAGGAGACTGCACAACTGTTTGCGGGGCCGCAGA
>JBPOIS010000089.1:0-2897 GCA_052034295.1 Pseudomonadota bacterium | reverse complement strand
TCCAGCCCGGCCAGCAGGCCCAGCAGGGTGCTCTTGCCGGAACCGGAACGCCCGGTGATCGCAGCCGTGACCCCGGCCGCCACCTCAAAGCTCAGCCCGGTCAGGATCGGCTGCACCTGCCCCTGCGCGTCTGTCACCTGATGGCTGAGCTGGCGTACCGACAGCATCGGCGCGGTGACGGCGTGTTTTGCCCCTGTTTCAGCACCTGTCTGGGTCATGCCCGGTTTTTCCTGTCCATGTGGGTGAAAAAATCCCCGCCCTTCGGCGTGGGCGGGCCGTCGGTCGTGACGGTCCTGTTTGCTGTTTACCCCCACAGTGCCGCAGGGTTTGTGAAAAAAACATGAATTCACCCGCATCCGCACCCAAAAAACCGCGCCCAGCCGCCATGATTTTCCCCTGAGCCATTGCCCTCGTGCCCCGCCCTGGAGTCCTGCCATGCTGTCTTTTTGTTTGGTCCATCGCGTTGTGCCCCGCCAGTCACGTACAGCTCGGCTGAGGTTATCGCGTCTGCTGCTGGGCATGACCCTGTCGCTGGGGCTGGCAAACGCGGCACCGGCGGCCACGGTGCTGGTGCTGGGCGACAGCCTGAGTGCGGCCTATGGCCTGTCGGCCTCGCAGGGCTGGGTCAGCCTGTTGCAGCAGCGGCTGAACCGTGATCCGGCCTTTGCGCCCGGGCGGCCCCATCGGGTGATCAATGCTTCCGCCAGCGGGGAAACCTCCAGCGGGGGGCTGGCACGGCTGCCCCGGCTGCTGGCCCTGCACCGTCCGGATGTGCTGGTGGTCGAGCTGGGCGGCAATGATGGCCTGCGTGGTCAGCCCCCGCAGCAACTGGCGCAGAATCTGGGTCGCATGGTGCAGCTGGGGCAGGCCAGTGGGGCACGGGTGGTGCTGGTGGGGATGCGCATCCCCCCCAATTATGGCCGCGCCTACACGCAGGCCTTCGCGGCGGTGTATCCGCAGGTGGCCCAGCAGTCCCGCGTCACCCTGGTGCCGTTTTTGCTGGACCGGGTTGCCGGTCAGCCAGCGCTGATGCAGGCCGATGGCATCCACCCGAATGCTGCGGCCCAGCCGCAGCTGCTGGACAACATGCTGCCTGCATTAAAGGCGGCAATGGCTGGGGTGAAGCAGGGCACAGCACCCTGAGCACAAACAGGCTTTGACGCCGCTCAGCCCACGCAAGTCTGCTTTTGACAGCGCTTCAGCCAAAAAACCAATTCACGACAGGGAAAGTCCCCTCAACTGTCCGAGGCCGCCCGGTCTTTGAAAGGTGTGCAGCCCTTGCGCCAGCCCAGCCGCCAAACGCGACGCCGCAGCCGCCGAGTTTTGCGGGGACAGATGTTTTTGCCTGCTTTTGCCGTAACAAAAGCAGGTCGCCGAAGGCCAAAACCCGCACACTGGGCGGCGTCAGTCTTTGATCACCCGCAGGCTGTGAATTCATTTCTAAAAACACAACTCAAAAAGGGTGGGGGCTTTTGAGCCAGGACCTTATGGAGCCTTGAAACGCACTGTTTTTTCAGGTTTTTATCCAGCGCTCTTCTACAGGCACCCCATGTCACACCAGATCGAAACCATGGATTGGAAAAAGATTGCACAACCAGCGTGGCACACACCACGAAGCGTGGCAGACGCAGTTTCAGCAGTCATGGCAGCAACCGATGCAGAGTGTCATGGCGCCGCATGCGCCCCCCTGCGCTACGCGCTGGGAAACAATCATGCGGGACTTATTGCCCTGTACTGCAAGCGTCTGAATCGCGAAACACCTGCTTGCCCTGCTGGATGAGGGTTCATCACGCAGGGGCAGGCCAGATGTTTCATCCTGGCCTGTGCGCCAAAAACCCCTCATACACCTTCGCCATCTCCCCCGTCCGCTCAATCGGCGGCGCATGGCCCACGCCCTTGAACACCACCACCTGCGCCTGCGGCAGATAGCGCTTGAACACGCCGACACTGGACACATCCAGCACCTTGTCCTGATCGCCCCACACCACCAGCACCGGCACATGGATCTTCGGCAGCGCCTCTTCCGCCTTCAGCGAATTCGCGGGGTCGAGCTCGCGGTAGATCTTCTCGCCGATCTGCTGCCGCGCCATCGCATCCCGCGTCAGCGTGCCAATCACCGGCCCCGGAATCCACGGTGGATCGGCCATGGTGAAGGCCAGCATGGCCCGGTAATCCTCGGCATTGCGCACAATCAGCGGATTCTTGCCCTGCTGGTTCTGACGCCACAACTCGCTCGGCGTGGGCGAAATCACCCCGGCGGAACTGACCAGCGCCAGCGTCTTCACCCGCTCCGGCGCCATCACCGCCACATGGAAGGCAATCGCCCCGCCCATGGAATGGCCCATCAGGTGCACCGGCTGCTCCAGCTTCATCGCCGCCATGATCGCCATCACCCGTTTCGCCTGCTCCGGCACCGTGTACGACCGGTCCGGCAGGATGGTGCTTTCGCCGTGTGCGGGCAGGTCGATGGCGATGACGTGATAACGCGACGTCAGCTCGCGCGCCAGCCGCACCCAGATGTCCTTGTTGGACTGGAAACCGTGGATCAGGAACACCGTGTCGCCCTGACCGCCTTCCAAATAGGCAATGTTGAAGCCATCCACGGTCAGCTGCTTGTGCTCCAGATGGGCGCGGGCGCGTTCGCTGCTGATCGCCCAGGCGCTGAACCTGTCTTCCAGGTCGGGGCTGCAACCGGTCAGCGACAGGCTCAGGGCCAGGCCGGCGGCGAGGATCATCTTGCGCATGGCATTCTTCCGTGGGGTGGATGGCCGGGCGGCAGGCTGCGCCTGCCGGTGGGTCGCTCAAAGGGTGTGGTAGACCTTCGAGCCTTCCTCGCGGAATTTTTCACTCATTTCGTCCATGCCCTGCGCCACGGTCTGCGCATCGGCGGCAGGCAG